>JBKPRL010000180.1:0-14152 GCA_046734535.1 bacterium
GGCCGGTGCTGCGTCACGAGCTCCAACCCTCGCTCGCCCGACGTCGCCTGGAGGACCCGGTAGCCGGCCTGCCGCAGGTAGAGGTCGAGCAGGTCGGCGATGGCTGGATCGTCCTCCACGACGACCACCGTCTGGTCGGGAGCCACGGCCTCATGGTGGCACGATCGGCCCGGGACCGGATGGTGGCACGACCGGTCTCGATCTGGCCGTCCGGCGCGGACGGCGTCGGTACAGTGCCCGCAGTGGCCACCTACCTGGACCGCATCCTGCGGGCCCACCGCGAGCGGGCGGCGGCCGATGCCCGCTCGCTCCCGGCGCTGGTCCGCCTGGCCGAGGAGGTGGCCGAGAGCAGCCCGGCGCGGGGCTTCGGTGCCTCGCTGCGGGCGGCGAGCGGTCTCGGCCGGCTGGCCGTCATCGCCGAGATCAAACGCCGGTCGCCGTCGAAGGGCCCGCTCCGTCCCGACGTGGATCCCGAGAAGCTGGCTCGCGCCTACCAGGATGGCGGCGCGGCGGCGCTCTCGGTGCTCACCGATCGCGAGTTCTTCGACGGCTCACCCGCCGACCTCGCCGCAGCGCGCGCCGGCACCGACCTGCCCGTGCTGCGCAAGGACTTCACGGTCGCCGCGCTCGACGTCTGTGACGCCCGTGTCATGGGCGCCGACTGCGTGTTGCTCATCGTGGCCGCGCTCGACCAGGCCGAGCTGAGGGACCTGCACGAGCTGGCCGGGCACGTCGGGCTCGACGCGCTGGTCGAGGTGCACGACGAGCCCGAGCTGGAGCGGGCGCTCGACGTCGGCGCCACGGTCGTCGGCGTCAACCAGCGCGACCTCGTCACCTTCGAGGTCGACCAGCGCCGTGCCGTCCGCATCGCCCCTCGCATCCCGGACGACGTCGTGAGGGTGGCGGAGTCGGGCGTCCGCGGCACGGACGACGCCCGCGCATTGCACGCCGCCGGGTACCACGCCGTTCTGGTAGGAGAGGGGCTGGTCACCGCCGCCGACCCGGTGGCTGCCGTCCGAGAGCTCACAGGAGGACCGTGATGCGCTATCACCTGGCCGCGGAGAAGCTGCCGACCGCGTGGTTCAACGCACTGCCGCGGTTGCCCGAGCCGCTGCAGCCGCCCCTGCACCCGGTCACCCGGGAGCCCGTCGGACCGGACGATCTGGCACCGCTCTTCCCGATGGCCCTCATCGAGCAGGAGATGACGCCGGCGCCGTGGATCGACATCCCCGGTGAGGTGCTCGACGTGCTCCGGCTCTGGCGGCCGACGCCGCTGGTGCGTGCGCACCGGCTCGAGCAGGCGCTCGGCACGCCGGCGCGCATCTACTACAAGGACGAGTCGGGGAGCCCGGCCGGCTCCCACAAGCCGAACACAGCGGTGCCCCAGGCGTTCTTCAACCAGCAGGACGGCACGAAGCGCCTCACCACCGAGACGGGTGCCGGCCAATGGGGGACCGCGTTGGCCTTCGCGTGCGCGCAGTACGACCTCGAGTGCAAGGTGTACATGGTCCGCACCAGCTTCGAGACGAAGCCCTACCGCCGCGTGATCATGGAGACCTGGGGCGCGGAGTGTGTGCCCTCCCCGGTCGACGACCCGACGTCGCCGGGTTCGCTCGGGCTGGCCATCTCCGATGCGGTGCGGGACGCCGCCTCCCGCGAGGACAGCCACTACGCGCTGGGGTCCGTCCTCAACCACGTGCTGCTCCACCAGACGATCATCGGCCTCGAAGCTCGTGAGCAGCTGGCCATGGCCGGCGAGACCCGGCCCGACGTCGTGATCGCGCCGTGCGGTGGCGGCTCCAACCTCGGTGGGTTGTCGCTGCCGTTCATGGAGGACACGGAGGTGCGGCTGCTGGCCGTCGAGCCGTCGAGCTGTCCGACGCTCACCGAGGGCCGCTTCGAGTACGACTTCGGTGACACCGCCGGGATGACCCCCCTCATGCCGATGTACACACTCGGCCACGACTTCATGCCGCCCAGCATCCACGCGGGAGGCCTGCGCTACCACGGGGACGCTCCGATCATCAGCCTGCTCGTCAAGACCGGCCGGATGGAGGCCATCGCCTACCCGCAGGGCAAGGTGTTCGAGGCGGCCAAGCTCTTCGCCAACGCCGAGGGCAAGGTCGCGGCCCCGGAGGCTGCTCACGGCATCCGCGCCGCCATCGACGAGGCGCTCGCGGCCAAGGAGACCGGCGAGGACAAGGTCATCCTCTTCAACTACTGCGGTCACGGCTTCCTGGACCTCGCGGCCTACGACGACTTCAACCACGGTCGTCTGGTCGACGCGTAGCCGACGACGAGCACGCGAGGAGCCGGTGTTCATCAAGATCTGCGGGATGACCAACGAAGACGACGCGCTGCTGGCCGTGGCCCTCGGGGCCGACGCCGTGGGCTGCGTCTGCGCGCCGTCGCCCCGGCAGGTCGCCGCCCAGCGTGTCTGCGACATCACACGACGGCTCCCGCCGGAGATCTTGACTGTCGGCGTCTTCCGGGACGAGGCGCCGGCACGCGTGGTCGAGCTCGTCAAGGCCTCGGGCGTCAAGGCCGCGCAGCTGCACGGGCACGAGACCCCCGAGATGACCCGGGCGGTCAAGAAGGAGGTCCGCTTCGTCATCCAGGCCTTCCCCGCCGGCTCCCCGAGCCTGGCCCGGGCGGCCGAGCACGGCGCCGACGTCCTCATGGTCGATTCGCCCAGCCCCGGCTCAGGGCTGGTGTTCGACTGGGGGCTGGTCGACGAGGCGCCCGCCGGCGCCCGCATCCTGCTGGCCGGCGGACTGACACCGGAGAACGTGATGACGGCGATCTACCGGGTGAGCCCGTGGGGGGTCGACGTCTGCTCGGGCGTCGAGAAGGAGCCCGGGCTCAAGGACCCGGTGAAGATGAAGGCCTTCATCGAGACGGCCCGGGGTGCTGCGCCGGAGCCGTACCGCGGCCCCGACGCGCTGCCCTACGACTGGGCCGACGAGTGATCCTGGAGGAGCCGGTCGAGGGACGCTTCGGCGAGTTCGGCGGGCGCTTCGTCCCGGAGAGCCTCGTCCCGGCGTGCGAGGAGCTCGAGGTCGCGTTCCGGGAGGCGTGGGCCGATCCTGGCTTCCGAGCGGACCTGGACACCCTGCTGCGCGACTACGCGGGCCGGCCTTCCGCGCTGACCGAGTGCCACAACCTCGGGCAGCGCCTCGGCCTGCGCCTGCTCCTCAAGCGGGAGGATCTGAACCACACCGGCTCGCACAAGATCAACAACGTCCTCGGCCAGGCGTTGCTGGCCCAACGGATGGGCAAGCGCCGGCTCGTGGCCGAGACAGGGGCCGGCCAGCATGGCGTCGCGACCGCCACCGCCGCGGCGCTGCTCGGGATGGAGTGCAAGGTCTACATGGGCGCGGTCGACGTCGAGCGCCAAGCACTGAACGTCTTCCGCATGCGGCTGCTCGGCTCGGAGGTCGAGGCCGTCCACTCGGGCAGCCGGACCCTCAAGGACGCGGTCAACGAGGCGATGCGCGATTGGGTGGCCACGGTGCAGAGCACGCACTACTGCCTGGGCTCCGTGATGGGACCTCATCCCTACCCGTGGCTCGTGCGGGAGCTGCAGCGCGTGCTCGGCGACGAGGCGCGCCGCCAGTGCGAGGAGCGGCTGGGCGGCCCGCCGGACGTCGTCACCGCGTGCGTCGGCGGCGGGTCGAACGCGATGGGCATCTTCTCCGGCTTCGTCGACACCGCGGCCGAGCTGGTCGGCGTCGAGCCCGCCGGCGGCGCGGCGATCGGCCGAGGCGTGCCGGGTGTCGTCCACGGGATGAAGAGCTACCTGCTGCAGGACGAGGTCGGCCAAGTCCTCGAGGCCGAGTCGATCTCGGCCGGACTCGACTACCCGGGCGTCGGACCAGAGCACAGCCACCTCGCGGCCATCGGGCGGGCCCGGTACGAGGCGGTGACGGATGCCGAGGTGATCGAGGCGTTCCAGCTGCTGTCGCACACCGAGGGCATCATCCCCGCGCTCGAGCCGGCCCACGCCCTCGCCTGGGTGGTGCGGGCGGCGCCGCAGCTGCAGGGCCGCACCGTCCTCCTCAACCTGTCCGGCCGGGGCGACAAGGACGTCGCTCAGATGATGGACCTGCTGGGGTGAGCGAGCTGGGCCTGCTGGAGCGGACCTTGCGGGCGCGGCGGGCCGCTGGGCGCAAGCTGCTGGTCCCCTACGTCACGGGAGGGCTCAACGGGTGGCGCGAGGCCATCGAGGCCGCCGCGGCGGCCGGGGCCGATGCCGTCGAGGTCGGGATCCCCTTCTCCGATCCGGTGATGGACGGGCCGGTCATCCAGGAGGCCTCGCAGCGGGCGCTCGACGCCGGCACCACCCCCGCCGGCATCCTGGAGGAGCTCGTCGAGCTCGACGCGGGCATCCCCGTCGCGGTCATGACGTACTACAACCCGGTCTTCCGGGCCGGCCACGACCGGTTCGCGGGCGACCTCCGCCAGGCCGGGGTGAGCGCGGCGATCGTGCCCGACCTTCCGTTGGAGGAGGCCGGTCCGTGGTGCGAGGCCGCCGACCGTGCCGGCATCGAGACCGTCCTGCTGGCCGCGCCGACGACACCCGACGAGCGGCTGCCTCGTCTCTGCGAGCGGTCTCGGGGTTTCGTCTACTCGGTCGGGTTGCTGGGGGTCACCGGCGAGCGGACCTCGCTCGCGCTCACCGCGGTCGACCTGGCCCGCAGGTTGAAGGCCGTGACCGATCGCCCGGTCCTCGTCGGCGTCGGTGTGTCCAACGCGCAGCAGGCCCGCGAGGCGTCGACCGTCGCGGACGGTGTCATCCAGGGCGCCTCGGTCGTGCGCCGGCTGATCGACGGCGGTCCGGACGCGGTCGGCGCCTACGTCGCCGAGGTGCGCGCCGCGCTCGACGAGCTCGAGCTCGAGCGGTAGGCCGTGGGCCGTGGGCCGTGGGCCGTGGGCCTTGGGCCGTGGGCCGGCAGACCGTCGGCTCGCGAAGTGCGCCACCAGCGCACCAGAGATGGCGCGTCGCGCTCACAGTTCGGGCCGAGGCGGGTGTGCGGTGCCCGCGCCGGCGACGGTCGCGGCCGGTACCGTCGACCCATGGCCGCCTGCGACCTCTGCGAAGCCGCACAGATCACACCCTGGTTCCACGAGGACGAGCTGTGCTGGATCGCCGAGTGCGAGATCTGCGCCGTGCCGATGGTCGTGTGGAAGGTCCATGACCCCGACCCGCCGGCCGAGGTGAGAGACGAGCTCCACGCCCGTCTGGCGGCCGTCGTCGAGGAGCACTTCGACTTCGAGCACTACGTCGATGACCACATGCGCAACATCCCGGACCACTACCACGCCCACGCCCGCCCACGCGGAGGATTCTTCGGTCACGGCCTGCGCCGGCGGTGACCCCACGGACGGTGCCCGGCGACCCACCTGTGGTGGTGTGGGATGCCGTGGCCGGGTGCTTCGGCCCTCATCGGCAACCAACCTGTTCCCCAGGTGTGGTCGCCGTGCTATCTCAGCATCCAGGTAGGCACAGCAGTGTGCTAGCGGGAACCACCGGGGTGGGTGCACGGCGGGAGGCACCCACCCCGGGTTTGGTTTTGGCGTCGCCCGGTCCGGCCCCAACTACGGTCGAGGGCATGCTGAGCCCCGGTGACACCGCACCCTCTTTCGCGCTGCCCGACCAGGACGGCACCGTCCGTGAGCTCTCGGCCTACACCGGCCGCCAGGTCCTCGTGTACTTCTACCCCCGGGCCGACACGCCGGGCTGCACCCAACAGGCCTGCGGTCTGCGGGACATCGCGGAGGAGGTCGGCGACACCGCGATCATCGGCATCAGCCCGGACAAGCCGGCGGCCCAGAAGCGCTTCGACGCCAAGTACGGGCTCGGGTTCCCGCTCCTCTCCGATCCCGACCACGCGGTCGCGGAGGCCTTTGACGTCTGGCGGGAGAAGAAGATGTACGGCAAGACCTCGATGGGCATCCTGCGCTCGGCCTTCCTCATCGACGGCAAGGGCAAGGTTCAGGAGGCCTGGTACAAGGTCAGCCCGAAGGACACGCCGACGAAGCTGCTCGAAGCCCTCGGCGGATGAGCGAGCGGAGCGAGCGAATGGCCCGAGCGGCCGAGAGCGGACATCGATGAGCGAGCGGAGCGAGCGAATGGCCCGAGCGGCCGAAGCCCTCGGCGGATGAGCGAGCCGGCTGCGGTGCCGCTCCCTGACCCCGCGTCCGTCCTGCCGCACCGGCCGCCGTTCCTCTTCGTCGACGAGGTGGTCGAGCTCACACCCGGCGTCGCGGTCCGGGCCCGCTGGCACCTGACGGGGGAGGAGTGGTTCTTCGCCGGCCACTTCCCGGGCCGGCCCACGCTGCCGGGCGTCCTGATGTGCGAGGCCATCGCTCAGGCCGGAGCCATCGCCGTGCTGACCGATCCTCGCTTCGCCGGCCGTCTGCCGCTGTTCGGCGGGCTCGACAGCGCGCGCTTCCGGCGCCAGGTCGGTCCGGGGGACACCTTGGAGCTGGAGGTGACGCTGGATCGCATGTCGGCGCGAGCCGGCAAGGGCGCGGGCCGCGCCCTTCTCGACGACAAGCCGGCCTGCGAGTGCCAGCTCATGTTCGTGCTCGTCGACGCCTGACGGGCCGGGTCGAGTGTCGCGGCTCATGTGACAGCTGCGTTACGGCGCGCTACGGTCGGCGGGAGCGGGCCCCGAACGAGGGGATGGCGCCAGGATGAGGCGGCGGACCAGGTTGCGGCGGTCGCCGATGCTGGTGGCGGTCGGCGGGGCCCTCGTGGTCACGGCGTGCGTGCCCCCACCCGGACCCGGTGGCGCGGGGCTCCCCAACGGCTCCCCGGGAGGGGCCATCGCCTGCCCGGTCCTCCCGGCGGACAACATCTGGAACACTCGGGTCGACGCCGCGCCCCTGGATCCGTCGTCCGCCACGTACGTCGCCACCATCGGCGCGTCCGCCACGATGCACGCGGACTTCGGCTCCGGGCTGTGGAACGGCGGCCCCATCGGGATCCCGTACGTGGTCGTCAACGCCGGTCAGCCGGGCGTCAGCGTCTCGTTCAGCCAGCCCCGGGAGAGCGACCCCGGCCCGTACCCGATCCCGCCCAACGCGCCGGTCGAGGGTGGTGCCGGTGCCAGCGGTGACCGGCACGTACTCGTCGTGGACAACGGCTCCTGCCACCTCTACGAGCTCTACGCCGCCCATCCCAACGGCGACGGCAGCTGGCACGCGTACTCCGGCGCGGTGTTCGACCTGCGGTCCAACGCCTTGCGTCCCGACACGTGGACGTCGGCCGACGCCGCCGGCTTCCCGATCCTGCCCGGCCTCGTCCGCTACGACGAGGTGGCCGCGGGCGTGATCCGCCACGCCATCCGCTTCACCGCACCTCAGACCCGCGACGCGCACGTGTGGCCGGCCACCCACGACGCGTCGTCGCTCACGGGCGGCCAGTACCCGCCGATGGGCCAGCGCTTCCGCCTCGGCGCCGGCTTCGACGTCCGCGGCTTCTCGGCGCAGACGCAGGTCATCCTGCAGGCCATGAAGACCTACGGGATCGTGCTCGCTGACAACGGGTCGTCCTGGTTCATCAGCGGCGCGCCCGACGACCGCTGGAACAACGACGTCCTCCACGAGCTCGGTACGGTCCCGGGCTCGGCCTTCGAGGCCGTCGACGTGCGCGGCCTCCAGGTCGCCGCCGGCTCCGGCCAGGCCCGTCAGCCGTAGCCGCGGCGTCGACGAGCGGGTTCAGCCCGCCGGCGTCGCCGCCGAGCCGCCAGCCGTGCTCGTTCTCGCGGGATCCCGTGGCCGTGATCGGTACGCGACGCCGCGAGAACCGCGGCGGCGGCTGCCGTGGCACCGCGGCTGCGTCAGCTCGACGGCCCCGGGGCGAAGATCACGGTGCCGTTGTGCCCGCCGAAGCCGAAGCTGTTCGAGATGGTCGGACCGGGCTCCCAGCGACGGGCTTCGCCGAGCACGATGTCGGCGGTGATCGCCGGGTCGACCTCGGTGGTGCCCGCAGTCGGCGGGATCAGGCCCTTCTCGAACGACAGGAGCACCGAGACGCCCTCGAGCGCGCCGGCGCCCCCGAGCGCGTGGCCGGTCACGCCCTTGATGGAGGTCATGGGCGGCCCCGGGGTGCCGAAGACCTTGGCCACCGCCTCCGCCTCTGCCGCGTCGTTCAGCGGGGTCGAGGTGCCGTGGGCGTTGATCTGACGGATCTCCTTGGCGCTCAGCCCGGCGTCGGCCAGGGCGAGCTCGATGCAGGCAACGGCGCCGCTGCCGCCGGGCGACGGCGCAGTGATGTGATAGGCGTCGGCCGTGCTGCCGGCACCCAGCACCTCGCCGAGGATGGTCGCGCCCCGCTCGACGGCCCGGTCCCAGAGCTCGAGGACGAGCATGCCGGCGCCCTCCCCGAGGACGAAGCCGTCCCGGGTCGTGTCGAAGGGCTTGCTGACCCCGGAGGTCGAGAGCGCGGTCATGTTGGCGAAGCCGGCCAGCGCAGTGATGGTGTCGGCCGCCTCGGCGCCGCCGGTGATCACGACGTCGCAGCGGTCCCAGGCGATCTGCCGAGCGGCGTAGCCGATGGCGTGGGTGGACGCCGCGCAGGCTGTGCAGATCGTCTCGCACGGCCCCTGGAAGCCGTAGCGGAGCGAGATGGCGGCCCCGCAGGCGTTGGCCATCATCATCGGGACGAGGAACGGCGACACCCGCCGCTCGCCCTTCTCCACCCTGACGACGACCTGTTCCTCCAGTGTGTGCAGGCCGCCGACGCCTGTGCCGACGACGACGCCGGTTCGCCCAGGGTCGGCGTTGAGGTTGCCGGCCTGCTCGAGCGCCTCGGCCGCCGCGGCGAGCGCGAACTGCTGGACGCGGTCGGCCCGGCGAGCCTCCTTCGGGCTTTCGAACCACGGGCTCGGGTCCCAGTCCGCCAACCGTGTCGAGCTGCCACCGGAGGTGCCTGGTCCCAGGATCCCCTGCCAGAACGCCTCCTTGCCGACGCCGCACGGCGCCACCACTCCGTAGCCGGTGATCGCGACGCGACGGTCGCCCGCGCCCCTCATCCCAGCTTGGCGACGACCAGGTCGTAGGCCTGGCCGACGGTCTCGACGCCCTCCAGATCCTCCTCCGGCACCTCGATCCCGAACTCCTCCTCGAGGGCCATCACCAGCTCGACGAGGTCCAGGCTGTCGGCGTCGAGGTCGTCACCGAACTTCGCCTCGGGCACGACCTTGTCCGCGTCCACGGACAGCACCTCGACGGCGCAGTTGCGGAAGCGGGCGTACAGCTGTTCGTCCACGGGATCTCCTTGTCGGGATGGATGCGGGCTCAGTGTCCCATGCCCAAGCCGCCATCGACAGGGATGACGGCGCCGGTGATGTACCCGGCCTCGGGCGAGGCCAGGAAGGCGACGGTGGCGGCGATCTCGTCCACGGACGCGAAACGGCCGAGGGGCACCGCCGACGTGAGCTCGCCCAGGCGCTTCTCGCCGAGACTCGAGGTCATGTCCGTCTCGACCGGTCCGGGCGCGACGACGTTGACGGTGATCCCTCGCGATGCCAGCTCCCGGGCCAGCGAGCGGGCCAGACCGACGAGCCCCGCCTTCGACGCTGCGTAGTTGGCCTGGCCGGCCGAGCCGAGGAGCGCGACCACCGACGACATGAAGATCATCCGCCCCTTGCGGGCCCGGAGCATGCCCTGCGTCGCCCGCTTGGCGACCCGGTAGGCCGCCGTGAGGTTGGCGTCGATGACAGAAGAGAAGTCGTCCTCGCTCATGCGCAGGAGCAGGCCGTCGTTGGTGACCCCGGCGTTCGACACCAACACCTCGACGGGGCCGTACTGCTCCTCGATGGCCTTGAACGCCTCCTCGACGGACTCGCCGGAGGTGACGTCGCACGGCACGCCGAACAGGTCGTCGGGCGGGGGCGAGGTGTGGTAGGTGACGGCGACCTTGTCGCCCTGGTCGGCGAAGCGGCGAGCGCAGGCGAGGCCGATGCCGCGCGAGCCTCCCGTGACCAGCACCACGCGGGTCACGCCGAGACGCCTCCCCAGCGGAGCACGGCACTCGCCGCGGTCATCCCGGCGCCGAAGCCGACGAGCAGGAGGAGGTCACCCTCCTGCACCCGACCGTTGTCGAGCGCGTCGACGAGGGCGAGCGGGATCGACGCCGACGAGGTGTTACCCGTGTGCTGCAGCACGGTCGCCGTCTTCTCCATCGGGATCCCGAGCCGCTGACAGGCCGCCTCGATGATGCGGATGTTGGCCTGGTGGGGGACGACGAGGGTGATGTCGTCGGCCGTGACGCCGGCGTGGGCCATGGCCTTCTCCCCCGAGTCGACCATGATGCGCACGGCGCGGCGGAACACCTCTCGGCCATCCATGTGCAGATAGCCGCCGACCTCGGCGTAGAGGAAGCGCTCGGCCGAGCCGTCGGCGTCGAGGTCCCAGCCCAACAGCTGCCCCTTCCCCTCCGACTTCTCGAGCACCACCGCACCGGAGCCGTCGGCGAAGAGGATGGCGGTGTTGCGGTCCTCCCAGTCCGTGATGCGAGCCAGCGTGTCGGTGCCGATGACGAGGATCTTCTCGGCGCCCATGGTGATGAGGCCGTGGCCCACCACGAGGCCGTACATGAAGCCGGAGCACGCCGCGTTCACGTCGAACGAGCCGCACCGCAGACCGAGCTCATGCTGAACGGTCGGCGCTGTCGCGGGGACGGTGCGATCGGGGGTGGTGGTGGCCAGGATCAGCGCATCGATTCGGGCCGGATCGAGCCCGGACATCTCGAGGGCCTTGCGGCCCGCTTCGACCGACAGCCCCGCGGTCGTCCCGCCGACCCGGCGCTCCTTGATGCCGGTGCGCTCCTGGATCCACTCGTCGCTCGTGTCCATCATGCCGGCGAGGTCGTCGTTGGTGAGGATCTTGGGCGGCAGGGCTGTGCCCCACCCGGTGATCACCGCGCCGGCGACGCCTTCGGGGATGGCAGGCACGTCAGCTCGACCTCAGCCAGGCGATGGGCTGGCGGAGCGTGACCCGCTCGCCGTCCATGGCGATGTAGCTCTGCAGCACGCCCGCGAAGGGGGATCGCACCTCCTGGTCGGCCACATGGCCGAGGACGTCACCGACGCCGATCACGGTCCCTCCTTCGATCCCCCCGACGGGGGTGAACAGTCCAGCCGCCGGGCTCACCACGAGCCGCTCGACGGCGAAGAGGTGCTCGCCCTCGTGCGGGACCGGCATCAGCGGCTTGCCGGCATCGATGAAGTCGAGCAGCTTGTCGAGCTCGTCTGGGGTGGCGACCGACAGCGTGCGGGCGGCGTCGACGCTGCGCTTCGTCATGCCGGTGAGCACCCCGCCCGGGCCGAGCTCGACGTAGTCGGTCACGCCTTGGTCCTCGAGCTCCAGCAAGCAGTGCTTCCAACGCACCGGGCTGCTCAGCTGGGCCGAGAGCAGGCTCGCCCACTCCTCCCCCCGGTCGTGGGGGAGGGCGTCGACGTTGGAGATGATCGGCACCTCGGTGTCGCGCGGGTTGGCCTCGGCGATGGCCTTGCGCAGCCGATCGCGGGCCGGCGACATGTAGGGCGTGTGGAAGGCGCCCGACACCGGGAGGGACATCACCTTCTTGGCCCCGAGCTCCTTCGCCACGGCCCCGGCCGCGGCCACCCCCTCGGCCGACCCGGCGATCACGACCTGCCCGGGAGCGTTGAAGTTGGCCACCCACACGTCGTTGTCGGCCCGCCGGCACGCGATCTCGACGTCCTCGTCGTCCAAGCCGAGGACCGCGGCCATGGTGCCCGGGTTGTCGATCCCTGCCTCGTGCATCGCCTCGGCCCGCTCGCAGACCAGGTGGACACCGTCGTCGAAGCTCAGCGCCCCGCTGGCCGTGAGCGCCGTGTACTCGCCGAGGCTGTGCCCCGCGCAGAAGGACGGCTCGATGCCCAGCCGCTCGACGGCGTCGAGGACCATCAGGCTGGTGACGAACGTGCAGAGCTGGGCGTTGCGGGTGTCCTTCAGCTCCTCGGCGTCGGCGTCGAGGAGGAGGCGGGCGACGTCGCGCTCGGCGTAGGTCGAGGCCTCCTCCACGAGCTCCCAGCTGTCCTGGTCGGCCCACGGCCGGCCCATGCCAGGTCGCTGGGAACCCTGGCCAGGGAACGTGAACGCGAGCATGCGAGGTCGAGGCTAGACGGTCGTCGGGAGCCGGTCTTGCTACCGCGCGGTAGCCCTGTGCTCCGGTCCGCCCACGGCCCGGCGGCCGCCCCTGCGTTCGCGGCCTCACCGTTCTGGTCAGGGATCTGCCCCCTGGAGGTGCACTCCCGCGACCAGAACGCTTGGTGGAGGGTGCTTGATTGCGTTCGCGCCGGTCGTGATCATGCGGGCCGTGCGCTCGCTGGTCCGGTGGCTCGTCGGTCCGCCTCCCGAGGCGGTGGGCAAGGAGCCCGACCCTCGCTTCTCCTACGCCAACGAGCGGACGTTCCTGGCGTGGAACCGGACAGCCCTCGCGCTCATCAGCGTCGGCCTCGCCGTGACGAACCTGCTGCCGCCCTTCCACCTGCCGTTCGGGCGCCGGATCATCGGCCTCCCGCTGATCGGGCTGGGCGCCTTCGTCGCGTTGGCCTCGCTACGCGAGTGGGCCGGCAACCAGCGAGCGATGCGGGAGGGCCGGCCGCTACCGGTGGCCCGCCTTCCGCTTCTGGTGAGCGCGGTGATCGGCGTCGTCGCGGTGGTCGCCCTCGTCGTGGCCGCGATCGGAGCCTCGTGAGCCTCTTCACGGGAGAGCCCCCGTTCGGCGACTCACCCGACGACGGCGCCTCCGTCGAGCGCACGCGGCTGGCGTGGCAGCGCTCGGGGCTGTCGCTGGCCGGCGCGGGCCTGGTCATCGCCCGGGGCGTGCCGATCCGTGGGGGCGTGTCCGGCCGTCCCGCGTTCGGGGTCTTCGTGCTGGTGCTCGGCCTGGTCGCGTGGGGCATCGGGTTGCGACAGGAGCGGGTCCGCGCCAAGCGAATCGGAACGCCGCGCGATGCGGCCGTGCTCAGCGACCTCGCCCCTGTCGCCTTCGGCACGTTCCTCATCGGGATCTCCGGACTGGTGGTCGACCTGCTCTTCCCTCGCTGACGACGCGGCCCGCCCGGGTACGATGAGACGTTCCACCAGCCCGAGTGGCGGAATGGCAGACGCGACGGACTCAAAATCCGTTGTCCGCAAGGGCGTGTGGGTTCGACTCCCACCTCGGGCACGGGCAAGCGACCCACTCACCGGCCGGCTGTCACCGGACCCTCAGAAGACGTCGTCGCCACGCGTGACGCAGTCCGCGCCGCCGTCGACGACCAGCACCTGGCCGGTGACGGACCGCAGCGCCTCGCTGGTGAGGAAGGCGAGGACCGTCGCCACGGCGCCGGGTTCGGCGATGCCGCCGAGGGGCGTGGGCACGGTGTCCATCAGCGTGCGTGCCTCTTCGGTATCGGCGAGCAGCGGTGCGGTCATGGGCGTGCGGACGATCCCGGGAGCGACGCCGTTGAGCGGGATACCGGCGCCCGCCCAGTCCGCCGCCGGCGCTCGTCGACGCACCCATCGGGCGAGGGCTCGCTTCGCGGACGCGTACGCCACGGGAGGATCAACGGGCGGCGGGCCGGTGACGACGGCGACGGCGCGCTCCTCGTCGCCGTGGAGGCACGCCTCGACCAACGCGTCGCTGACGGGCAGCACGAGGGCGAAGGACAGCACGGCGACGGCGCGCGGTGCGTTCGCCCGAGCGAGCAGCGGGCGCAACCCGTCCAACGTGGCCCTGGCGCCGAAGTAGTCCACGCGGACATCTGTCGCGCCGAGACCGGAGGTGCCGGCCGAAGCGATGACCGCGTCGACCTGGCCCCCGGTGAAGCCGTCAACGTCGCTGACGGCTCCGGCGCGGCCCGCAGGGGTCGAGAGATCGGCACAGACGTCGGCGTCGTGCCGGTCAACGCCGACGACGCGGTGCCCCGCCTCGACGAGCAGCTGCGCAGTCGCGGCGCCGATGCCTGACGCGGCTCCCGTGATGACGTACGTGCGGGCCACTCAGGATCGACGATAACGGCCGGCGCGAGGCCGTCACGGGCTCCCACGGTCCCGGCTGAACCTCCGGCCGTCGCAGTGCCGGACGGGCGCCACAGGTTGCGCGGAGGCATGATGTCGCCGATGAACCCGG
>JBKPRL010000181.1:0-14494 GCA_046734535.1 bacterium
ATCTTGGAGAGGTCGAGCTCTTCGAGCAGACCCTTCTGCGCCATCTGCGGGATGTAGGCACCGGTCGGCACCACCACGTCGTAGCCCGAGGAACCCTTGGCCGCGGCCAGCTTCTGGATCGCCTCCTCGTTCGAGTCGTAGATGTCGGTGGTGACGTTGCCCCAGGCCTTCAGGACATCCGGGTCGTCGTACTCGGCCCTGGTGTAGAGGGTGATGTTGCCGCCGCTTCCGCCGCCGCTGCTGCTCCCTCCGCTCCCGGTTCCCCCGCTACCTGTGCCCCCGCTGCTGCTCCCCCCACCGCTGCTGCCGCAGGCCGCCAGGAAGGCTGCGCCGGCCGCGGTTCCGGCGGCGAGCCCCAGGAAGCGGCGTCGGCTCAGGCTGTGCGCGATCCGGTCGGCGGTGCCGCGCGGTATGAGGATGCGTGTCGTGTCGTCGTTGCGTGCCATGGGTTCTCCTGCTCTTGGGTGTGTTCAGGTGCCCGCCGGGACGATGTCGCCGATCGGGTCGGTCGCCAGCACGAGCTCAGCTTGGTCGTGAGGGAAGAGCTGGACGAGCTCGGCCGGCCACGAGCACCACACGGTCTGCCCGGGGGCGACGTGCGGTGAATTGTGGCGCGGGAGGCGGACGAGGATCTCGCGGCTGCCGGAGATGACGACGTACTGGATCACGTCGCCGAGGTGCGAGATGCCGGCCAGCGTCCCCTCGAGCTGGTTGGCTTCCGCCGCAGGCTCCTCGCCGCTGATCGCGATCGCCTCGGGGCGCACGGCCGCCAGGCCAGGCCGGCCCGGCGCCGCGCCGACGGAACGATGGGCGATCACGTGCACGCCGTCTGCCCGAAGCTCTCCCTGCCCGACGAAGACACCCTCCACGAAGTTGTTCTGGCCGATGAAGCCGGCCACGAACGCCGACGCCGGACGGGCGTAGATCTCGTCGGGCTCGTCGAGCTGCTCCACGCGTCCGTCGAGCATCACCGCGATGCGGTCGGACATCGAGAGCGCCTCTTCCTGGTCGTGGGTCACGAACACGAACGTGATCCCGAGCTGGCTCTGGAGCAGCTTGAGCTCGATCTGCATCTCTTGACGCAGCTTGCGGTCGAGGGCGCCGAGCGGCTCGTCCAGGAGCAGCACCGACGGCTTGTTGACGAGCGCTCGCGCCAGCGCGACGCGCTGCTGCTGGCCCCCCGACATCTGCCGGGGCCTGCGCTTGGCGAGCGCGCTCATCTTGACCATCTCCAGCGCGTCTGCGACTCGCCGGCTCACCTCGGCCTTGCTCGTCCGCCGCTGGCGCAGTCCGTACGCGACGTTCTCGGCGACCGTCATGTGGGGGAACAGCGCGTAGTGCTGGAAGACCGTGTTCACGTCCCGCCGGTACGGCGGCACGCCTTGCACGTACTCGCCGGAGATGCGGATGAACCCTTCGTCGGGCTGCTCGAAGCCGGCGAGCATGCGCAGCGTCGTGGTCTTTCCGCAGCCCGATGGCCCGAGCAGCGACAGGAACTCGCCGGGGAGCACCTCGATCGTGACGTCGTCGACCGCGACGGTGGAGCCGAACCGCTTCGTGACGTCGACGATCTCCACCGAGCCGCGCTCGTTACTCATCAACCATCTCCGTCCCCCTCCAACGGCTCGAGCTCTCCCCCGGGCGTTGCGACAGCCACGTTAACCGGCCGCACATCGTCACACGCGCTCCTCGTCGGCTTCACCGTCGCGGCGACCAGCTGGGCGTGCCGGCTTGGGCCGTGATCGGGCTGGTGCGGGCCGCGCTCGTCGGCCTTTCCGCGAACCGGCCAGAGGGTGACCGGTTTCGGGGTGCATGCTGACATCTGACGCACGAAGAGAGGACACAGACATGGACATGAAGCTGGAGCTCGTGGTGCTACCGGTGTCGGACGTCGACCGGGCCAAGGCCTTCTACGAGCAGGTCGGTTTCCACGCCGACCACGACCACCGGGTGAGCGAGGACCTCAGGTTCGTGCAGCTCACACCGCCGGGCTCCGCCTGCTCGATCGCCATTGGTGAGGGCCTCGTCGAGGGCGCGCCGGGATCGGTGAAGGGTCTCCAGGTCGTCGTCGACGACGTGCACGCGTGGCGTACGGAGCTGGCGGGCAAGGGGATCGACGTCGGCGACGTGCAGGAGCTGGCCTGGGGCTCGTTCATCTACTTCCGCGACCCCGACGGCAACGCGTGGTCGGTGCAGCAGCTCCCCGCCCGTCCGTGAGCGCAGCGGCCGGCTGAGGCCCGGGTGTGGTGGGCGATACGGGCCTCGATGCCGAGAACGCTCACGAGGTGCGGCTCGCTCGACGGCGAGTGGTGACGACGACCACGAGCGAGCCGAGGACGAGCACCGCCAGGCCCAGGTACAGCGGTGGGTAGCTGGTGGAGCCGGTCGGCGGCAGCGTGGCCGCCGCCGTTGGCGCGACGCTCGGTCCGGTTGTCGGCGGTGCGGTGGACGTCGTCGGGGCTGTGCAATCCGGAGCGATCGTGATGGTCTGGGCTTGGGTTGCGCTCAGGCTCGGTTGCGTCGAGTCGACCACCATCACCGTGAAGTCGAAGGTCCCGGCGGCGGTCGGAGTACCGGTGATCGCCCCGGTGGCGGGGTCCATCGTCAGGCCCGGCGGCACGGTCCCGGCGGTCACCGACCAGGTGAATGGGGGCGTGCCACCCTCGACGCTGAGCGTGCTCGCCGAATAGGTCTGGCACTCGGTGCCGGGAGGCAGCGGCGTGCAGGAGATCTGGACCGCGCCCACGATGTTCTTCCCGGGGTTCCAGCCACTGAAGGTGTTGCAGATCAGCGTCGCCCCGGACCCGCCTTGGGCCGGAACCACTCCGTCGGGGCCGATCTTGACGTTCGGCGAATCCACCACGATCCCGATGCCACTGGGGTCAGGAGCGTCCGGCGCCGTCCGGCCAACGGCATTGAAGCTGATGACGATGCCGGTGCTACCGGCCGCGACGGCCACCCCCAGGTCGGTCCCCGCACCGGTGATCGTGTTGTGGTCGACGGTGACATCGTGGGCGCCGAACAGCAGCACACCGACGCCATCCGCGCCCCCTCCGACGCCGGGTGTTTGATCGCCGCTGCCGATGATCGTGTTGTTGGCGATCGTGCCCGATGCACCCACTATCGACACAGCGTTCTGCGCGATCAGACCCGCCAAGGGATGGGGTGGTCCCGCAGTGCTGCCCGACACGTTCATGACCGTCGAGCCGCGGGCCTCGAACCCACTCTTCTGGTAGTCCTTGACCACCGTGCTGGTGATCGTCACCGTGCCAGCGTTGTCGGCCCGGATGGCCCTTCCCGTCTGGCAAGAACCGAACGCGCCGTTCTGGAACTGAAAGATGTGATCGACGGTCACATTGGACACCGAGCCGCCCGCCGCACCGTTGAAGAAGATCCCGTACAACACGTTGTTGCTGTTGTTGCAGAGCGAGAATCCGCCGGCCGGGCCCGTGATCGTCACGTTCTGGATGTTCATCGTCTGCCCCGCCCCCGCATTGGTCACGATCCCGCCGTTGAACTGAGGAATGGTGTGATCAGTGGGATCAGCAGGGTTGAACAGGTCCGTGGCCGAGATGGTGTGGCCGCCCCCGTCCACGGTCGTGATGGATGACGGAACCGTCAGTGATGCCGTCACCTCCCCGCAGTCGGCGGTCAACGTGAACGTGGTTCCGTTGATCGTGCCGGTACACACGGCGGTGATGTCTCCCCCCGGAATGGGAGCGGCGACAGCGGCAGGTGCCGACGCCACGAGTACGACCACGACCATCAACGACCCTGCGAGCAGCCCGACGCACGCACCGCACGCAAGCGCCACTGGCCCTCTGCTTCGCCGAACCTTGTGGGGAACGTCCCGCCTGGGGCGGCCAGACGACTTCGGACCCGGGAGAATCGTGGCCACTGCGTACCCCCACTCAGCAGGCTTCAGGTGTCACGCACCGTAGAGGTCTCCACATTAGGAACCGGACAACAACCGACGGGGGATGCTCCTCCGTTCGCGAACGGCGTCGTCGGGACGGCACCGACGACTGCATTGCGGCGGGCGTGCTGGCACCTTCAGTGGGCGATACGGGCCTCGATCCCATGACCTCCACGGTGTGAACGTGGCGCTCTTCCAACTGAGCTAATCGCCCTGGCGGCCGAGCACCCTACCATCGGCCCTGGGCCGCTCATCAGGCCGAAGTGCGCCGCCGACGGGCCGTTTGTGGTCGTTCGGTGGCGCACTTCGCGCCGAAGTCTGTGCCGATCGCGCCGTTGACGGCGCGATCGGCGCAGAGATCGCGCGCGCTCGGCCGCGCTAGTCGGAGCGGGTGCAGACCAGGTGGGCGCCGTCGGGCTCGTAGAAGCCCTCGGTCCGGAGGGGGCAGGCGGCCTGGGGGGCGACGATGGCCATCACGACACCGTGGTGGGGCGCGCCGCACGGCGTCTCCACCGCTCGGGCCTGGCTGTCGAGGGCCACGCACGACCCGACCTCGATGACGCCGTCGACCGGGGCTCCGGGCACGGTCGTCCCGGTCCCGCCGGGTCCACCGCGGGCGTAGGCGGTGAAGAGGAAGATCCCGCCGAGCACGGCCAGGACCAGCAACCCGGGTAGCGCGACCACCCAGAACTGGCGGGGGCCGCGGTCGTCGGGCGCCAGCTCGTCCGCGTCGTCCTCGTCCGGTCGGGGCGATGACGGCGCCGAGGCCGCCACGGTCGAGGTCCGGGCCCGCAACGACGCGTCGTACTCCGCCCGCCGACCCGGGTCGCTCAGGACGCGCCACGCCTCGTTGACCGCGGCCATGGCCGCCTCGTTGCCGGCCGAACCCCGATCGGGGTGCACCCGCCGGGCGATCCGGCGGTAGGCGGCGCGGATCTCCTCCGCGCTGGCGGCGGGCGCGACCCCGAGGCGGTCGTACAAGGTGCTGATGCGCGGACCGTAGACCCAGGGCGGCCCCCGGCGGACGCCGCTCGCCTCAGACGGGGACGGGTCCGCCGCTGCGCCAGTACTCGCCGCCGGCCCGGTCGAGGAAGCCCTCGTCGACCAGGTAGCGGCGCAGCGCCGCGGTGTCCGCGTGCCAGCGCCCGAGGATGAGGTTGACCATCGGCTCGCTGTAGCGCCGCCCGGGCTCGAACTCCTGCGCCAGCACGCCCAGCACGATCAGGCGCTTGCTGTGCGTCGCCGGGATCGACAGCAGCCGTCCGTCACGGACGAACCGGCTCAGCACCAGCGCCGTCTCGTCGACCGGCCCGTCCGGCGCCTCGCCGCGAGGCGGGACGGCCGCTCGGGCCGCCATGGCGAAGACCTGCTCGAGCAGGACCAGCGTGCCGTCCTTGCCCCGCTCGACCAGGCCGGCGTCCTCGAGGCGAGCCAGCGCCTTGCCCGCCGGCGCGGCGCCGAGGCCGGAGAGCGACTGCACGGAGTCGACGTCGACGGCGCCGAGGATGAGCGCGGCGACGACGCGGCGCCGGTCCTCGTCGGCCAGCAGGCCGACGAGCTTTGCGGCGTCGAGCGGCGGAGGGGGCGGGGTCGAGCTCACGGCACGGCAGCCGCGGAGGACCGGCTAATAGCCCAGCTCGACGTCCACGGGACCGAGCAGCTCCTCGCCCTCGGCGAAGCGGCGGACGTTCGTCGTGATGCGTTCGGCGAGGAGTGGCTTGGCCATCGCCGGCGTGTTCCCGACGTGCGGCGTGATGAGGCAGTTGGGCAGACTCCAGAGGACGTGTCCCTTGGGCAGCGGTTCGGGTTCCGTGACATCGAGGCCGGCGCCGCCGATCTCGCGGGAGCGAAGGGCGACCACCAGGTCGTCGGTCACGACGTGCGCGCCGCGAGCCACGTTGATGAGCCAGGCGTGGCGCTCCATGAGCGACAGCTCGCCGGCGCTGATGATGCCCTCCGTCTCCGGCGTCAGGGCGAGTGCGAGGAACACCGCGTCCGCGCCGGGTAGGGCGTCGCTGTACCGGTCCGCCTCGAGGACGTCGTCCGCGCCATCCATCGGCTGCACCCGGTTGCGGACGACGGTCACGTGGCAGTCGAAGGGTCGCAGGAGCCGGAGCAGCGACTCGGTGATCCCACCTCCGCCGAGGATGGTGACTCGTGCGCCGAGCAGGTTCCGGCCGACCGGCGGCTCCCACCCCTCGGCCCGGGCGTACGTGCCCAGCCCGCGCAGGCCGCCGACCGCGAGGCCGAGCGCCAGCTCCGCGACCGGCTCGGCGTAGACGCCCTTGCCGCAGGTCCACAGGCGCTCGTCGTCCATCAGGTGGGCGTAGTTCTCGATCCCCGCGAAGGGCAGCTGCACCCACACGAGGTCCGGCGCGCGGTCGAGCACGTCGGCCAGCCCAGCGGGGTCGCGCGGGTTCGCCCAGACGAGCGCCTCCGCCTTCTCGGGCGGGACGACGTGCCCGCCCCCAGCGATGATCGCCGTCTCCAGCCACTCCGGCGCCCCCTCCGGAGCGAGCGCGATGCGGGGAGGGTGCCGGCCCGGACGGCTGGTGGTACTTGGCATCGTGGAGGGGGACGCTAGCGCCCGCGGCTCGGACCGGGCGGGGGTCATCGGAGGTCGGTGCGCGCGGTGCGCGGCCCTCCCGGCCGCCCTGGCGACGGAAACCGTCGGACGGGCCCGGAGCAGGGACGGAATCCTTGCCGACCACGGCCACGGGGCGCGAGAGTCCGTGGCGATGAGCGCGGACGCGACTCGCCGCTCGTCGATGCGGCGGAACGGCCAGGGCCTCGACGACACCGACCGGTCGATCATCGAGCAGCTGCAGCGGGACGGGCGTCTCCCCTACACCCGCCTGGCATCGGCCGTCGGGCTGTCCGAAGCCGCCGTCCGTCAGCGCGTGCAGCGCCTCCTCGACACCGGCGCGATGCAGGTGGTGGCCGTGACCGACCCGCTGTCGCTCGGGCTACGACGGATGGCGCTGATCGGCGTGCGGGCCGAGGGCGACACCGGCGTGATCGCCGACGCGCTGGACGCCTTCGACGACATCGACTACCTGGTCGTCACGGCCGGGTCCTTCGACCTGCTCTGCGAGGTCGTGGTCGAGGACGACGCCGCCCTGCTCGCGCTGACCAACCGCATCCGGTCGGTGCCGGGCGTGCGATCGACCGAGACGTTCATCTACCTGAGCCTCATGAAGCAGACCTACGCCTGGGGAGCCCACTGACGGGACCGGCGTCCGATCCGATTGGAGACCACCCATGGCCCTGACCGTCGGCGTGCCGAAGGAGACGAAGACCGCGGAGCACCGGGTCGCCCTCACGCCCGACGGCGTGCGCGAGCTGGAGCGCCACGGCGTCGAGGTGTTCGTCGAGGCCGGCGCCGGGGTGGACTCGGCCGTGCCGGACGCCGACTTCGAGCGCGCCGGGGCGACCATCGTCCCCACGGCGGCCGATGCCTGGGCCCAGGAGATGGTCGTGAAGGTCAAGGAACCCCAGGGCACTGAGCTCAGCTACCTGCGAGCGGACCTCACGCTCTTCACCTACCTGCACCTGGCCGCCTACCCCGACGTGGCCAAGGCGCTCCTCGCCGCGGGCACGACGGGGATCGCGTACGAGACCGTCGAGAAGCCCGACGGCTCGCTCCCCCTCCTCGCGCCCATGTCCGAGGTGGCCGGCCGGTTGGCACCCCAGATGGGCGCACACTACCTGGAGCGCCACAACGGCGGCCGGGGCGTGCTGATGGGCGGGGCGCCCGGCGTGCGACCGGCCCGCGTGGTCGTGCTGGGAGCGGGCAACGTCGGCTGGAACGCCGCCTGGATCGCGGCGGGCATGGAGGCGGAGGTCCTGCTGCTGGACAAGAACCTCGACCGGTTGCGTTGGGTCGACCAGATCAACAAGGGCCGGATCATGACCCTCGCCTCCAACCGCGGCGCCGTCGAGCGCACGGTGATGGAGGCGGACCTCGTGATCGGTGCGGTGCTCGTGGCCGGTGGGCGGGCACCGGTCGTCGTCACCGAGGACATGGTCCGGTCGATGCAGCCCGGCGCGGTGATCGTCGACGTGGCCGTCGATCAGGGCGGTTGCATCGAGACGACCCGGGAGACCACCCACAACGAGCCCGTCTACGAGCGCCACGGGGTCATCCACTACGCAGTGGGCAACATGCCAGGCGCCGTGCCGTACACCTCGACCTACGCCCTGACGAACGCCACGCTCCCGTACATCCTCGAGGTCGCCGCCAACGGCGCGCTGGGCGCGTGCGACGCCGACCCCGCGCTCATCCACGGCGTCAACACCGTCGGCGGGCAGGTCACGAACGGGCCCGTGGCCGAGTTCCTCGGACTGCCCTCGGTCGATCCCCTGGTGGCGCTGGCGCCGGCCTGAACGAACGACGCGTCAGCGGGGATCGCGCCACATGAGCCACTGGTGCGGCCCGTTGCGCCGGTGCTCGAGCTCGCGGGTCACCGTGAAGCCGTGCCGGGCGTAGAACGGGACGTTCGACTCCTTGGAGCTCTCGAGATAGGCGCCGACGCCCTCCTCGTCGCAGCGGTCGAGGACCGGCTGGAGGAGCGCCGACCCGATGCCCCGGCCCTGGTGGGCGGGGTCCGTGCCGAGGAACTCGAGGTAGTAGTGGGGCTCGCGCGGGTGGGCCTGCTCGAGCGTCGAGAGCACGCCGAGGTTCGGCACGAACCGCCAGCCATAGAGGCGGAGGAACTGCGGCGTGGCCTTGATGATCTGGGTGACCGGCACCTTCCACCGACCGGGCGGCGCCCACAACGCCCCACCTTCCCGCCCCGGCGTCGTGTACACGAGGCCGTGAGGCAGCTGCATCCGGCCGAAGACCATGAAGAACGGCTCGGTCCGACTGACGGGCAGCTCCTTGCCGCCGGTGAGGAAGAGCTTGACCGGATCGTCGGCGAACGCACGGGCGAGGCTGGTGGCCATGGCCGGCAGATCCGCGGTGCTGGCCGGGCGGACGGTGACGGGCATCGGGTGCGAACCGTAGACGTGACCGCCGGGCGGCATGGCCGCCACTGGCGCCGAGCGGGCCGGCAGCGACCGCCGACCGTCCCGGATCTGCGACAGCAGTCGCGCGCGCCACGCTCTACCGTGGGGCCATGCAGCTCGGCTACAGCGTGGGGTACTGGGGCAGCGGACCGCCGGCCGGTGCCGCCGAAGGGATCGCCGCAGCCGAACGGCTCGGCTTCGACTCGTTGTGGACGGCGGAGGCGTACGGCTCGGACGCGCTGACCCCGCTCGCGTGGTGGGGCGCGGCCACGTCTCGCCTGCAGCTCGGCACGGGCATCGTGCAGATGTCCGCTCGCACGCCCGCCGCCACGGCGATGGCCGCGATGACGCTCGACCACCTCTCCGGCGGCCGGGTGATCCTCGGCCTCGGCGCGTCCGGTCCTCAGGTGGTCGAGGGGTGGTACGGGCAGCCCTACCCGAAGCCCCTCGCCCGCACCCGGGAGTACGTCCAGATCGTGCGGGAGATCGTGGCCCGGCAGAAGCCGGTGGAGTTCGGGGGGGAGCAGTACCAGATGCCCCTGGTCGGTGGGACCGGGCTCGGCAAGCCGCTGAAGAGCACGATCCACCCGTTCCGTCCGGAGATCCCGATTTACCTCGGAGCGGAGGGCCCGAAGAACGTCGCCCTCGCGGGCGAGATCTGCGACGGCTGGCTCCCGCTGTTCTTCTCACCCAAGGACGATGCCCACTACCGGCGCTGCCTGGCCGAGGGCTTCGCGGCGAGCGGCGATCCCGACAAGGGGTCGCGCTTCGCCGTCGCATCCACGACGATCATCGTCCCGGGCGACGACGTCGAGCGCTGCGCCGACATGGTCCGCCCGTTCCTGGCCCTGTACGCGGGGGGCATGGGCGCGAGGGGCGTCAACTTCCACTTCGAGGTGTTCGCCCGCATGGGGTACGAGGCCGAGGCGCTGCACATCCAGGACCTCTACCTGGCCGGCAAGAAGCAGGAGGCGGCCGCCGCGGTGCCGCTGTCGATGGTCGAGGACGTTGCTCTCGTCGGTCCGGTCGACAAGATCCGCGACGAGCTGGAGCGCTGGAAGGAGACCTGCCTCACGACCATGCTCGTCTCCGGGCCGGCCGAGGTCCTTCCCCTTTACGCCGAGCTCGTCCTCGGATGAGGCTCGGTCAAGCGTCGACCCTCAGGGCTCGAGGAGGCGGGCCACGACGGCTTCGAGGCCAGCCACCCGGGAGCCCTTGACCAGCACGGCGACCCCGGGTCCGAGAGGGCCGACCGCCGCCACCGGATCATCTACCGGGGTGACGCCGTACAGGTCGGTGCCGACTGCGATCAGCTCGATGTCGAGCCGGGCGGCTTCCTCGGCGATGGCCCGGTGCTCCGGGCCGGGGTCGTGCAGCTCCGCCATGAGGCCGACGACCGCATGCCGCCGCGGCCCGGGCAGCGCGGCCAGGGTCTCCAGCGCCGCTCGCATGGACGTGGGGTTGGCGTTGTAGGCGTCGTTGAGCACGAGCGCGCCGTCCGGCGTGCGCCGCAGCTCCATGCGCCACGGCGAGAGCGCCGCGCGGCTCACCGCGTCGGCGGCAGCGTCGAGGGGCACGTCGCACACGAGGGCGACGGCGACCGCGGCGGCCGCGTTCACCGCCATGTGGGCTCCCGGCACGGTAAGCCGGACGGGGGCACGCCCCCACGGCGTGACGACGGTGAACGCGGCGCGGGCCTCGTCTCCCGACAGCGACAGGTCGACCACGGCGACGTCGGCCGACGCGGACCGACCGAAGGTGAGGACGCGCCCGGGCGCGCGCGCCGCCATCGCCGCCACGCGGGGGTCGTCGGCGTTGAGGATGGCTGTCCCGCCGGCGGGCAGTGCGTCGACGAGCTCGGCCTTGGCTCGGGCGACCCCATCGAGGCCACCCACCCGCTCGGTGTGCGCCGCCGCCACCGCGGTGACGACGCCGATCGCCGGCCGGCCGACCTCGCACAGCCGCGAGATCTCACCGGGTCCCCGCATGCCCATCTCGAGGACGAGGGCCTCGGTCGCGTCGCCGGCGTCCAGGATGGCGACGGGCAGCCCCTGCTCGTTGTTGTACGACCGCGGATTGGACGCCGTACGCCAGCGGGCGCCGAGCGCGGCCGCCGCCAGGTCCTTGACCGACGTCTTGCCGACCGAACCAGTGATGCCGACCACCCGTCCATCGAGTCCAGTCAGCCGGTCCCGGCCCCAGCGCCCCAGCTCCATGAGCGCGCGGCCCGTGTCCTCGACCGCGATGGCACTCGCCGTCCCCTCGTCCACCCGTCCGGCCGTCAGGTAGGCCGGCGCGCCGGCGGCGACGGCCGCGGCGATGAACTCGTGCCCGTCGCGCTCGGCCACGAGAGGGACGAACAGCTGCCCCGGCCGCAGCGTGCGCGAGTCGAACGACGCGCCGTCGATCACCACGTCAGAGCCGAGGAGCTCGCCCCCGGTCGCCTCCGCGGCGAGCCGGGCCGAGAAGCGCATGCCGCCGAACGTACCGGGTCGGGTCCTACCATCGGGGGGTGGCCGACCAGCCGGATCCTCCCTCCGAGCGCATCAACCTCGTCGTGCTCTTCGGCGGTCAGTCGGCCGAGCACGACGTCTCCCGGGTGACGGCGGCGCACGTGCTACGGGCCGTCGACCCTGACCGCTACGCCATCACGGCCGTCGGGATCAGCCGCGACGGTGAGTGGGTGCTGGCCGAGTCGGCCACCGCGGCACTCGGCCCGTCCGCCGATCCACTGGCCCTTCCCGACGGCCTGCCCGTCGACGGACGCTCCACCGCGCCCACGCCGGTCCTGGCCTCCGCCGTGGCGTCCGGACCCACCGTGGTGCTCCCGCTGCTCCACGGACCGCTCGGGGAGGACGGCACGGTGCAAGGCATGTTGGAGCTGGCCGACGTGCCGTACGTCGGCAGCGGCGTGCTCGCCTCGGCCCTCGCCATGGACAAGGCGATGGCCAAGCAGGTGCTGGCCCAGCACGGCATCGCCCAGAGCCGGTGGCTGTCGTACACCGAGCACCAGGTGGCGACGGGGACCGTGGACGAGGTGGTCGCCGAGCTCGGGCTCCCCGTCTTCGTCAAGCCCGCCAACATGGGCTCGTCCGTCGGCGTGACGAAGGCGAAGACCCGCGACGGCCTCGCGCAGGCCATCGTCCTCGCACTCAGTTACGACGAGCGGGTGGTCGTCGAAGAAGCGATCGTCGGCCGCGAGATCGAGGTCGCTGTCCTGGGCAACGAGCACCCGCGGGCGTCGGTCCCCGGCGAGATCGTGCCCGGCCACGAGTTCTACGACTACGAGGACAAGTACGTCGATGACGGCGCCCGCCTGCTGGTGCCGGCCCCGCTCGACGCGGCCGACACGGCCGCCGTGCAAGAGCTCGCTCTCGACGTGTTCCGGACGCTGCGCTGCGATGGGATGGCCCGCATCGACTTCCTCTTCGAGGAGGGCGGCCGTGGCTTTCTCTGCAACGAGGCCAACACGATCCCAGGCTTCACACCGATCTCGATGTACCCCAAGCTGTGGCAGGCGAGCGGCCTCTCGTACTCGGAGCTGATCGACGAGCTGGTGCGCCTTGCCGTCGAGCGCCATGGGCGCCGGCGCCGCAACACCAAGCGCTGACCGGGCCAGCGGCGCGCCCGCGCCGCTGGCCTGTCGTCAGTCCTCGTCCCCGGTCCCCAGCCCGTAGGCCGACACGTAGTGGCTGACGGCGACGTCGCCCTTGACGAACGGCTGGACGGTGTCGAGGGCAGCCAGGTCGGTCGCCGTTCGGCGGTCGTGCTGCCGGAGGTGCTCGGCCCATGACTCGACGACGAAGACCTCGAGCATCAGGTCGGGCGCGGCGAGGTCACGGTAGAGGCCCCACCGGCGGGCCCCGGTCCGGCGGCGTTGGCGTTCGACCCGCCGCATGGCCGCCGCGAAGGCGTCGGCGTCCCCGTCGGGCACGGCGTAGCGGATGGTGACCAGCACAGGACCATCGGTCGGGCGGGGCACCAGGGTGACGATCGGGTCGTCGCTCGGTGCCGGGGTCAGGTCGAGGTGCGCCGACGCGCTGATCCGCCAGTGCGGCGTGAGGAGGGTGCCGACGAGCATCGCGGCCGCCGCCACGACCTGCGACGCGACGAGGCTGCGGTTGGCCACGAGACCCCAGAACGCGCTCCCGAGGGCCAGGCCGCCCACCGTCACGAGGCTGTAGAGCCCCATGCCGCGGGCCCGCACCCAGCCGGGCAGCGCCGCCTGCGCGGCCACGCTCATGGTCGTGAAGGACAGGGTCCACGCCGCGCCGCCGACGAAGAGCCCGGCCGCGACCACCCACTCGTTGGCCGCCAGGCCGTCGATGAGCAGCACGAGGACGACGACGCCGGTGCTCGAGAGCAGGGTGCGGTCGGGACTGAGCACCGCGTCGATGCGCGGCCGCGCGACCGCGGCGACCGCGGCGCCGGCGCCGAAGCAGCCGAGCAGCAGCCCGTAGCCACCGGATCCAAGACCGAGGCGGTCGCGGGCCACCACCGGGAGGAGGCCGAGGAGCGCCCCGGCGGGCACGACGAACACGGCGCAGCGGATCAGCACGTGGCGGAGAGCGATCGAGTTCAGCCCGTAGCGGAGGCCGGCCCGCATGGCCCCGGTCATGGTCTCGGCGGGGAGCGTGGAGGCCGAGACCGGCCGTCGCCACCAGATCAGGACGCCGACCACGGCCAGGAACGAGATGGCGTTGATGAGGAACACCCAGGCCGGGCCCGCGAGTGCGACGACCACACCACCGAGCGCCGGTCCGATCGCCCTGCCGAGGTTGAACGTGAGAGCACCGAGGGCGATGGCCTGGGGGAACTCGGCCCGCGGGACCAGCTCCGGCTGGATCGCCTGCCAGGCCGGCAAGGTGAGCGCCGTGCCCAGGCCGAGGAAGAACGTGAGCGTGAGCAGGGAGAGCGGCGTGACGACGTCGGCCAGCGACAGGACGGCCAGCACCGCCGCGGTCACGAGCATCCACGTCTGGCTGGCGATCAGCAGCCGGCGCCGGTCGACGATGTCAGCCAGCGCGCCCGCCGGGAGCCCGATGAGGAACACCGGCAGCAGCGTCGCGGTCTGCACGAGCGCGACGAGGGTCGGCGACGCCGAGAGATCCCCCATCAGCCACGCCGCGCCGACGTTCTGCATCATCGAGCCGATGTTCGAGGCGATCTGCGCGACGAAGAGGGCGAGGAAGACCGGGTGGCGCAGCGGCGCCCACGCCGAGGTGCGTGGGCGGGGGCTCGACGAGGCTGCGTCCTCCCCCGTCACCGTCACCAGCCCCAACGGTAGTCGTCCGACTCCGCCGAGGCCGCCGGACCAGGGGCCTACGGTCCCGGTTGATCGGCGCGCGCGTCGACGGTCAGGCCGGCCGGGCTGTGCACGAGGTGACGGAACTCGGCCGGTGGGTGCCCGACGACCTTCGTCGGTTCCAGGGCCCGGGCCGTGGCGGACCGGCGCAGCCCGTACAGCGGCGCCAGCTCGCCGAAGTACTGGCCCGGGCCGTAGTGGGCGACCACCTCGTCGGGCCCGTCGACCCGCTCACGGCTGACCTCCACCGCGCCGGACTCCAC
>JBKPRL010000182.1:0-8250 GCA_046734535.1 bacterium
CTGCGCCCGTCAGCGCCGCACCCAGAACGGGGATCACATCGCTCGTCGGCACGGTGACGATGCCCGCGATCGTGTTCGCGACCGCCTTGCCCAGCAGGAGTGGGCCGAGCACGTTGCCGACCGCGGCGAGCAGCACGGCGCTGCCTGGTCGGGCGGCCCGTGTCGCCACGAGCGTGGCGATGGCGTTGGCGGCATCGTGGATGCCGTTCGTGAACGCAAAGGCGAAGGCCATCCCGATGGCCAGCACGAGGCCGGTCGTCACCACGTCGGCGACTCGGCGAGTGGTCCGTCGGCGCGTGCGCTCCGCCTCGGCACGCTACGGATCAGCTCGGTTGCATGGCGTAGGCGCCGAGCAGGTCGCGCGCCGAGACGATGCCGATGAGGCGACCGTCTTCCTCGACCAGGACGTGGCGCACATACTGCTCCATCATCAGCTCGGCTGCTTCCCGGACGGTGGCGGACGCGTCACACCAGACCAGCCTGGCGCTGGCCAGCTCCTGGGCCGGTGTCTCGGCTGGGGCGCAACCCTCGGCCACGCCTCGCACGACGTCACGCTCGGAGATCACGCTCTGGACCTCCTCGGCTGAGCCGAGGATCACGATGCCGACCTGGTCTCCCGTGAGCTCATCCGCGACGGCGAGCACCGTCGCGTCCGGCGGCATCGTGATCACGTTGTCGGTCGCGTACACGCGGACGCACGCGTCTCCGCCCGTCGTGGGAGGGACGTCAGCTCGGTCGTTCATCTTCCAGCTCTCCTTCATGGGCAGGTCATCGGCAGGGCAGTGCTCGCCACGACCGCGGCCTGCTCGATCGCTGCCGTCATCGTCCGCCTCGGGCCGGCGACGGCGCCAGAGTCCAACGTCCCGCCGTTGCACCCGCCGGTGCGAAACTGCATCTCGTGCGGGCACCAGCGCCGCCAGACGAGGTCCGGGTCGCCGGCGTCGACGAGAGGACGCTGCGGATCCGGCTGCTCGGTGAGCTCGCCATCGATCTCGGCGACCAGCCGTTGGCGCCCCCCGAGTCGGCTCGAGCGCGGTCCCTCCTCGGCTACCTGGTCCTCCATCGAGACGCGCCGCACGCCCGTCAGCGGTTGGCCTTCCTGTTGTGGCCTGATTCGACGGAGGCCCAGGCCCGGACGAACCTCCGCAAGGTGCTGCACAGGTTGCGAAGGGACACGCCCCAGCTGGAGCACTTCCTGGCCGTCACCGCCCAGACGCTGCAGTGGGTGTCGGCTGGTCGGCTGGACATCGACGTCGAGGACTTCGAGTCGGCGCTGTCGACGGCAGGAGCAGCGGATGGTGTCGACCACGAGCTCGCGTCGCTACAGAGGGCGCTGGACTGCTACACGGGCGACCTTCTCGAGGGCTGCTACGACGAGTGGCTGATCGGGCCGCGGGAGCGCCTCCGCGATCGATACGTGTCGACCTTGGCGCGGGCGGCCGGCCTGCTGTCGGAGCGCAGCGACCACGTCGAGGCGGTTCGCCTCGGGCGGGAGCTGGTGCGGTGCGATCCGCTGCGGGAGGCGAGCCACCGGCTGCTGATGGCGCTGTTCGACGCGTCGGGCGATCGAGCCTCCGCGGTGCGCGCCTACCACGAGTGCGTGGCCACGCTGCAACGCGAGCTCGGTGTCGAACCGTCCGGCGAGACGACCGCGGCCTACGCCGCGCTCGCCCGGCCCTCCCCCGGCGCGGACGCTGACGGTGGTGCTGCGGCAGGGGACGTAGGGCTCGTCGGACGGAAGGACGAGTGGATCCGGCTGACGCGCGTCTGGCGGGATGTTGCATCAGGGCGGCCTCAGCTGGCCGTCGTGACGGGCGAGCCGGGCGTCGGGAAGACCAGGCTCGTGGAGGAGCTCGCCGCATGGTGTGCCCATCAGGGTGTTGCCGTCGCCTCCGGACGCTCCTATCCGACCGAGGGCGAGCTGGGCTTCGGCGTGGCGATCTCGTGGCTGAGAGGCGGGATGCACGACCACGTGCGCCGCGGTTCGCGCGCCGCCCTCGCCGAGCTGGCACGTCTGCTGCCCGAGCTCGCCGGGTCCGCCGACGGCTCGACGCCGGCCCCGGACGATGCCGAGCAGCGACGAAGGCTGTTCGACGCCATCGCCCACGTCGTTCTCGGTGATGGTCAGCCTGTCCTGCTCGTTGCCGACGACGCCCAATGGAGCGACACGCCGAGCCTGCAGCTCCTGCACTACCTCCTGCGGTTCGATCCGACGGCTCCCCTGCTGGCGGTGGTCACGGTGCGGCGAGAAGAGGTCACGGAGTCGCACGCGCTCCTCGAGCTCCTCGACGCCCTCGCGGTCAGTGATCGCCTCACGGAGATCGCGCTGGACCGGTTCTCGCTGACCGAGACAGCAGCCTTGGCCCGCGAGCTGGTCGGCGACGACATCTCCGCGAGCGCGGTCGACGAGCTGTTCGCGGACACGGAGGGCAACCCGCTGTTCATCGTCGAATCGGTGCGCGCCGGCTGGCCCACGACGAGGGGCGCGACGGCGTTGAGCCCGAAGTTGCAGGCGGTCGTGACCGCCCGGGTGCGGCAGCTGACCTCCGACTCGCGCGATCTGCTCGGCGTGGCCTCCGCAGTGGGCCGGGACTTCACGGTGTCACTGTTGCGCGAGGCGTCAGAGGTCGATGAGCGGACCCTCGCCCGGGTGTTGGACGAGGTCTGGCGACGGGGGCTGGTCCGCGAGCACGGAGCCGACGGCTATGACTTCAGCCACGGCAAGATCCGGGACATCGTCTACGCCGAGCTCCAGCCGGCGCGACGACGACACCATCACCTCGCCCTCGCGACGTCGCTGGAGCGCCTCCACGAGTCGGCAGTCGAACCAGTGAGCGGACAGATCGCGTTCCACTACGACCGTGCCGGCCGACCCGACGAAGCGATCAGCTGGTACTTACGAGGGGCCGAAGAGGCCCAACGCCGCTCGGCCAACGCCGAAGCGGTGCGGCTCCTCGGTCGCGCTCACGAGCTCGTCGGCGGGCTGCCCGAAGTCGACCGTCTGGAGCGGGAGCTCGACGTGCTGACCCGACTTCCGACCCCGCTCGCCGGGGTGGAGGGGTTCGCGTCCGACCGTCTGGCCAGCACACAGCAACGCGCCCTGGAGCTCGCGGCGCTCCTCGGCAGGCAACCGGCGGCGCCGGTGCTGCGCTCCGCAGTGATGTCGAGGCTGTGTCGCGACGAGTTCGACGCCGCGGTGGTCGCGGCTGGCCAGCTGCGCGACGAAGCCCGACGCAGCCGCGACGAAGGGCTCCTCGCCGAGAGCACCTACCTCCTCGGCATCGGTGCCTTCTGGGGCGGACGGCTGGAGGCGGCGCGCGACCACTTCGTCGACGTCGTCACGACGTTCGGGCCCGAACAACGCCCACCTCACCTCGTCCGCTTCGGTCAGGACCCGCAGATCGTCTGCCTCAGCCGCCTCGCCAACACCCTGCGGTTCCTCGGCGACGTCGAGGGCGCTCGACGGGCCCGCGACGATGCCGTGGACATGGCGGACGGCGTCGGTCATCCCTTCAGCCGCGGCGTTGCCCTCATCTTCGCAGCCCTGCTGGCGATCGACCTGGGAGAGACCGATCGGGTCGTCGACCTGGTCGACGCCCTCCGCCGGGACGCGCACCCGGCCCGGCCGCACGACATCCAGACCGACGCCCTCGCCGGCTACGCCGAGATCGTCGCCGGCCGGCCCGCGGCCGGGCTCGAGCAGCTGCATCGCGCCATCGAGATCTCCGGCCCCGTCAACCATGCCCCCGGATTCCGCGCCGCGCTCCTGCGGGTACTGGTGGCCGCTGACCTGCTGGCCGGAGATCCCGGGGGCGGTCTGGTGGCGGCCGACGAGGCCCTGCGGCCGGGCGGCACACGGCTGTGGGAGGCCGATGTCAGGATCGCCCGGGCCCAGTTCCTGGGGGACCTCCATCGCCCCTGGGAAGAGGTGGACGCGGAGCTCGGGCGGGCGTTGGCGGCCGCTCGCTCGCTCGGCGCGGCCGGTCCCGCCCGCGTCGCCGAGGAGATGCGGCGGGAACGCTCAGGCGGGGGCTGATCGGCGGGTGGAACGGCGGGAGGAACGGATCGGGAACGCCGCGTCCCGCACCGTGTGCCCGGTCCGAGCAAAGGGGAGCGCTGTGAGAAGAGAAGACGACGAGCCCCGCCTGTTCACCGTTCGGATCTGGTCAGAAGATTTCGACGGTGTCGCCGAGCACCGCGGACAGGTGCGCGATGTCGCCAGCGGCGCCTTCGCCTCCTTCCGGGATTGGCTCCACCTGACGAGCTTCCTGGACGAACAGCTGGATCACCACCGCCCACTCACCGACGAGGAGACACACGGATGAGCACGGAGTACGACGCCATCGTCGTCGGCGCCCGCTGTGCCGGCGCGCCTACCGCCAAGCTGCTGGCGGAGAAGGGGTATCGGGTCCTCGTCGTCGACCGGGCGTCGTTCCCGAGCGACACGCTCTCGACCTTGGTCATCCACGCGACGGGAATGGCTGCGTTGCGCCGCTGGGGCTTGCTCGACGAGGTCGTCGCCACCGGTTGCCCGCCGCTCGACACCTACACCTTCGACTTCGGCCCGGTCGTCATCTCCGGGACCCCCCATCCGCACGAGGGCAGCTCGACCGCCTACGCACCGCGCCGCACCGTGCTCGACAAGATCCTCGTCGACGCCGCCGCCCGGGCGGGGGCCGAGGTACGGGAGGGCTTCACGGTCGAGGACCTCCTGTTCGAAGATGGTGCCGTCGTCGGCCTCCGCGGCCGCGACGCGAGCGGGCGCCCGGTCGGCGAGCGCGCCCGCGTCGTGATCGGCGCCGACGGCTGGAACTCGCGGGTGGCCCGGGCTGTGCGACCCGAGCAGTACGACGAGAAGCCCATGCTGGAGAACGCCTTCTACACGTTCTGGAGCGGTCTGCCGGTCGACAGCTTCGTGACCACGATCCGCGGCGACCGTGCGTTCGCCGCCATCCCCACCAACGAGGACCTCACCCTCCTCCTCGTGGGCTTCCCCTACCGCGACGCGGGCCTGTTCAAGGCCGACGTCGAGGGCAACTACCTCGGCGCGCTCGATCGCGAGCCCCAGTTCGCGGAACGTGTGCGCCAGGCCCGACGCGAGGCCCGCTTCGCCGGTGGCGGGGTGCCGAACTTCTTCCGCAAGCCCTACGGCCCGGGCTGGGCACTCGTCGGTGACGCCGGCTACACCCGGGACCCCGTGACCGCTCAGGGCATCAGCGACGCGTTCCGTGACGCCGAGCTGTGCGCCGCCGCCCTGCACGAGGCCTTCGACGGAGGACGGTCCTTCGACGAGGCGATGTCCGACTACCAGCAGACGCGGGACCTCCGGGCGCGGCCGATCTACGAGTTCACGACCCAGCTCGCCACCCTCGACCCGCCGCCGCCCGAGATGCAGCAGCTGCTCGGCGCGTCGCAGGGCAACCAGGCGGCCATGGACGCCTTCGTCAGCGTCATCGCCGGCACGATGTCACCCCTGGAGTTCCTCCACCCCGATCACGTCGCCAGCATCCTCAACACCGCGGCGTAGCGCGTGCGGCCGGCGCGCCGGTGGTCACTGCGTCGTGCAGACGAGGCAGGGGTCGTGGCTCCCGAGGACGAGAGCGCGCACCGCCCGGCCAGCTTCGTCGGCCGGTAGACCGACCAGGCTCTGCTCGAAGTGGCCTGGGACGCCCTGCGAGTCGCGCGGGCTCGCGTTCCACGTGGTGGGCGTGATCACCTGGTAGGTGCTGATGCGGCCACCGCGCAGGGTGACCCAGTGCATCAACGTGCCCCGGGTGGCGTTCGTGACGCCGAAGCCGTCGGAGTCGTCATCCATGTCCGCCGGCAGTGGGGGCTCGAGCAGGGGCTCGCCGAGAGCATGCTCCAGCTCGTCGAACCACCCGCGCATCAACATGATCGATGCCGCGCCGCGCGTCCAGCGGACGAGCTGTCGTAGATGGGCGCTGATGCCGTGGTGCGCGGCGAGGTCGGTGGCGAGCGGGTCTCCGGCGACCAGCAGCTCAGCCAGGGGGCCGAGCTGCATGACCAGGTCGTCGGCTCCGTACCGCGGGGCGGTGGCCCAGCTATAGGACTCGTCCCGACTGCGGTCCGGGGTGACGACGACCTGTGCGGGATGGCGCGGGCCCTCGTCGGCAAACCAGGAGAACCGGCTGTGCTCCCGGACCTGCGCCTGATCGAGCTCGACGCGCCGGCCGTCGACCAGGACGCCACCGGGGATCAGTGGTCGGGCCGGAGACGTCGGGTCCCGGTAGAGCCCGCCGCTGAGCAGGTTGTCACTGCCGCGGCCGACCCGGTCCAGTCCGGCCGCCTCGGTGGCGTAGCGCGTGTAGAGGCCGATGACGCTGTGCGGGCGCTCATCTACCCATTGCCGGAACTGCTCGGCGGTGGTGACCTCCGCCCAGTCCTCCAAACTGCCGCCGAGGACGGTTGGCGCATACCAGGTCGCGAAGTCCTCCAGTGCAGCTCGCGCCTGGCTGATCTCCTCCTCGCCGACCGGACACGTCGCGCCGCCCGGCCGGAACGGTATCGAGTGCGGCCATTGCCGGGTGAAGGCCGTGATGACGCCGAGGACCCGTTTGGAGAAGGTCATGACCTGCCGAGGTAGCCACCCGACGAACGGAGCCTGGAAGGCCTGCACGATCTCGTCGTAGAGGGCGTGCCCGGCGAAGGAGGGGTGACACAGACCGGGTCCGAAGAACAGGGCGCCCTGGCGGGCGTCCGACATCAGCGACTCGGCCGCGAGGAACAGGTTGCGCAGCCGGACCGCCTGAGCCGGCGGCACGATGTTCCAGGCGTTCTCCAGCGCGTCGGTGGCGGCGACGACGTGGCTGGTCGAGCAGATCCCGCACAGCCGCGCCGTGGTCGCCAGCGCGTCCTCGGCGTGGCGGCCGATGAGGATCATCTCGTAGCCCCGGTACATGGTGCCCTGGCACCACGCGGCGTCGATCCGTCCGTCCCGCTCGTCCCAGTAGATGCGCAGGTCGCCTTCGCTGCGCGGTATCTCCTCGTGGAGGTGCTTCCGGCTCACGCCGCCCACCGCACGAGGGGTCGGTCGGAGGCGAAGTTGGGGAACCTCGGACCGGTGCAGCCCGTGCAACGCAGCCCAATCTGCTTCGGTGTCCCGCAGCCCTTGTACTCGGTGCTGGGCAGGCAGGGCTGGACCATCGGCGCCGTCCCGTACCGGCCAGGGCCACCAGGAGCGCCGCTCAACACCCAGCGCAGCGCCCCGACCTGCGTGTCTGCCGGCACCGGGCATCCGGCCAGGGTGATGACCGGCAGTCCGGAGCGCGAGCGCCACTCGGGGGGCAGCAGTCCACCGGCGGTGTCGAGGGTGTGCTGCAGACCCACCGCCCCGCTCGGGTTGGGCGGCTGGGCCTGCCATCCCCCGTAGGCCGCGCACGCTCCCATCGCCACGACGTAGTCGGCGAGATCGCACAGTGACCGCACGATCTGGAACTTCCCGACGTCGCCCGCGATGTCGAACATCCCGTCCTCGGCCAGAGCGATCGACCCCTCGACGCAGAGGACCGTGAGCCGCTCTCGGCCGGCCATGAGGTCATCGTAGACAGGCCACAGATCCTGTTCGGAGAGCGACGGATGCCACAGCAGCCGCAACCCGCCCACGTCGAGCAGGTCGACCAGGTCAAAGGCCTGCCCCTCCACGCCGAGCAGCGCCTGCGTCTCGCCGGAACAGCCGCTGCACCCGATCCACAGCAACGTCGGCTCCTCCGGCGCGGCGGCGGCTGCCTCCCCACACGCAGCGCTGAGGAGGTGGGCCACGGAAGGCTCGCCGACGGGGTGGGGCATGCCGGAAGTACGCCGGCGGTATGACGGCGGTTCGCCTCGGCCGAGGTGACGGATGGCTCGTGGGCTCCCCCGGACCGCGCGCGAGCGGCGCCACCGGCGCGTCACTCCTGGTCGTTGGTCGCCGCGCGGCGCGCCCCCTGCTTCCTGGTTGCTCCCACCGTGACCCGGGCATACACCAGTGGTGACCGATGGCGGCCGATCTCCTCCTGTGCTGGTGCAGCGCTGCCACACGATCGCCGATGTACCGCTCGTGCGCCGGTCGATCGCCTCCGTGTTGGACGGACGGCTGGGCTCCGACCTCACCGATCGGGTGGTGCTGGCTGCGAGTGAGGTCATGACCAACGCCGTCTGCCATGCCGACGGTGCTCTGGTGCGCATGTGGTGGAACCACGCCACTGGCGGGGTGCGGATCGAGGTCACCGACGCGAGCCGGGAGCGACCCGT
>JBKPRL010000183.1:0-11961 GCA_046734535.1 bacterium
GGTCGCCCGCCTCCGCGCCAAGCCGGGCGGCGACCGCGTGGCCGTCGTCGTCGGGGACATGGCCCGCGCCGACGACCTCCCGCCAGGCCCCTACGCCGTCGTCCTCGTGGCGTTCAACACCTTCTTCGGGCTGACCACCGCCGAGGACCAGGGCCGGTGCTTCGCGGCCGTCGCCGACCGGCTGACCGCGGACGGCTCGTTCGTCGTGGAGGGCTTCGTGCCCGACGACGACCTGATCGAGGCCGGCAGCAAGGTCGAGGTGCGCTCGCTCACCGCTCGCCGGGTCGTGCTCACGGTCAGCCGCCACGACGCGCTGACGCAGCGCGCTGAAGGCCAGTTCGTCGAGTTGACCGAGGAGGGCGGCGTCCGCCTCCGGCCGTGGTCGCTGCGCTACGCGCCGCCCGAGGAGCTCGACGCGATGGCCGCCGCAGCCGGCCTGGTGCTGGCCGAGCGGTGGGCGGCCTGGGATGGCGCTCCCTTCACCGAGGCCAGCGCGCACCACGTGTCGCGCTACCGCCGTGCGGGTCAAGGCCCCGCCTAGGATGAGAGGATAGTGAGCCAGCTCAGATTGAACCCTTTGAACGGCCGGTGGGTCACCATCGTCGCCGATCGAGCCAAGCGCCCGTACGACTTCGCTCCTCGCAGCCAGCAGGTGGAGGCCGATCCGACGCGGGCCTGCCCGTTCTGCCCGGGCTCCGAGGATGCCACGCCGCCGGCGCTCGAGACGCAGCGGCGCGACGGCGCGTGGCAGGTGCGGGTGGTGCCGAACCGCTATCCCGCGTTCGAGGGCGAGGACTCCATGGCGGTCCACAACCTGGGTCCCGTCCACGTGCAGGCCGACGCCAGCGGCATCCACGAGGTGATCATCCTCTCGCCCGACCACACGGAGAGCTGGAAGGACCTCGACGACGACGCCGCGGCGATGGTGATGTCGGCGCTGCGCAACCGCATGGCCGAGCAGTCACGGCACGCCAACATCCGCTACACCCAGGCCATCGTCAACCAGGGCCGGGAGGCCGGCGCCTCGCTCACCCACCCGCACGGTCAGCTCCTCGGGATGCCCTTCGTCCCGGGTGAGATCGCCGACGAGGAGCGCGCCTTCGCCCGCTTCGACGGTGGCTGCATCCTGTGCGTCACGGCCGAGGCGGAGCTGGCCGACGGCGTCCGCGTGGTCGTCGCCAACGACGACGTGGTCGTGCTGTGCCCCTTCTGGAGCGGCACGCCCTACGAGATGCTGGTGATCCCGACGCAGCACGAGGGCCACCTCTACGACACTCCGGAGACCGCGCTGGCCACCGTCGGCCGCGCCATCCGCGACGCGCTGACCATGCTGGCCGACCGCCTCGGCGACGTCGCCTACAACCTCGTCTTCCACACCGCACCCCACCAGCACGGCAACGCCTTCCACTGGCACGCCCACCTGTGGCCCAAGCTCGTGACGGTGGCCGGCTTCGAGCGGGGGACCGGCGTGATGATCAACATCGCTCCGCCCGAGGAGGCAGCCAGCGAGCTGCGCTCGGTCGCTCCCATCGCCACCCGCTGAGCACGGCCGTGAGCCGGATCTCGGTGGCGATCGACATCGACGCCCCGCCCCAGGCGGTCTGGCGCGTCGTCGAGCCAGTCGAGGACCACGTCGACTGGATGCGCGACGCCGCGTCGATCCGCTTCACCACCGACCAGACCCGAGGCGTCGGCACTGCGACCGTCGTCGACACCAGGGTCGGGCCGCTCCACCTGAGCGACCACATGACGATCACCGAGTGGGTCGACGGCGAAGCGATGGGCGTCGAGCACACGGGCGTCGTCACCGGGCGGGGGCGGTTCACGCTCCAGCCGAACGGGCGGGGCGGCACGCGCTTCTCCTGGGACGAGGACCTCCTCTTCCCGTGGTGGCTCGGTGGCCCGGTCGGCGAGGCCGTCGGCGGGCGGGTGGTCCTCGCGCGGGTGTGGCGGCGCAACCTGCGGGCGCTCAAGCACCTGGTCGAGGACGACTGCTCAGCAGTCTCCTAGCTGGCGACCAGGGTCGGCCGGGAGCGGCCGGCCAGCTCCGCGCACACCTCGACGGCCAGCTCCACGAAGCGGTCGGCCGCCGGCGGCAGCGTCCGGCCGGTGCGGCGCACGATCGTGATCCGCCGGGGCGGGATGGGTGGGTCGAGCTGCTGCGTGACGACCTCTGGATCGCTGGTGTCGACGGCCAGCACCGGGAGGACGGCCACGCCGACGCCGACGCGCACCATGGCCTGCACCGCGCCGTTGTCGTTGGTGCGGAACACGTAGTTCGGCTCGACACCGACGGCCCTCAGGGCGCGATCGACGCCAGCCTGGCACGAGGAGTAGTACTCGCCGACGAGCGGCACGCCGTCGAGCCCGGCCGTCGGCACGACGAGGGGCTTCGACTGCCCGGTGTGGGCGGAGATCAGGAGGTAGGGATCGTCCATCAGGTTGATCGTCGTGAAGCGCTCGTCGAGGGCCGTGCCGACCATGAAGGCCAGATCGAGCTGGCCCTCCACGATGCGCTCGCCGAGCACGTCGAGGTCGTCGGCCTCGAACAGGCGGATCTCGAGCAACGGCCGCTCGGCCTTCAGGCGGCGGATGACCTCCGGCAAGACCTTGACCGAGACGCTCTGGAACGTGCCGACGACGAGGCTGCCGCCGTCGCCGGCGCGCAGGCGGGTCACCTCCTCCTCGGCCTGGTGGAGCTGGCGGAACACGGCCTCGGCGTGGTCGAGGAGTACGTGGCCGGCCGGTGTCAGCTCGACCGGACGGGGGCCGCCAGGGCGATCGAAGACGGGCTCGCCGACGACGCGCTCGAGTGCGGCGATCTGCTGGCTGATGGCCGACTGGGTGAAGCCCAGGCGCTCGGCGGCCCGACCGAAGGACCGCTCGGCGGCCACGGCCTGGAGTGCGACGAGGTGCTTGATCTCGAGGTCTCGCTCCCACATGTTCATCAGTCTACGTGATGAACATGACAGCGATCAATCGTTGGACTTCATCGACCGTCGTCCGTACGGTGGACCCATGAGCCAGACCATCCCCCCGAGCACCACCCTTTCCGCCACGCTCGACGACCTGGCCTGGGCCATCGCCCGCGACGGGATCGAGCGGCATGAGCCCGCGGTCGCCCGCGCCGTCCTCGCCCTCCGGACGGCAGGCGCCGTGACCCCCCTTCTCGACCTGGTGGCCGACCGGGACCAGCCGGCGGTCGCCCGGGAGCGGGCCTTCGGCCGCCTCGGCCTTCCGTCGGTTCCGGCCGGCCGGCGCGACCCGCGGCGCCTCGCCGCCTGAGCCGGGCTCAGCCGCCGACCACGGCTCGGACCAGCGCCGTCACGCCGGCCCCGATGGCGATGACGGCCGGGAACGGCAGGCGGCGCCAGGCCGCGATCGCCGCGGCCGCGACCCCGGGCAACCGGGCGTCGATCACCAGCTGCTGACCGAGGGTGAAGGTGTTCGAGACGATCAGGGCCGACAGCAGCGCGGCCGGGATCAGGGCCAGGCAGGCCTGGACCCGGCGGGGCAGCGGCTGGCCCCCGATCACGACCAGGCCGACCACCTTGCAGAGGTACGAGCCGCCGGCCAGGGCGACGATGGCGAGCCAGCTCATGGCTCGGCGACTGGCCCCTCGACGGGCACCGGGACGACGAGTCCGACGAGGATGGCGAGCGCGGCCACCAGGATCGGCACGCCGGGCCGCAGGAACGGGGTGGTGACCAGCACGAGCGCGGCAGCCAAGCCCGCAGCCAGCCGGCCCGCCCGGGTTGCCAGGTGGGGTCCGATGAGCACGACGAAGCCAGCCGGGAACGCCGCGTCCAGGCCCAGCGCGGCCGGATCACCGAGGGCGCCGCCGGCGAGCGCGCCGATCAGCGTGCCGACGTTCCAGCACACGAAGATGGCCAGGCCCGAGGTCCAGAAGGCCCGGACCTGGCTGCTCCGATCGGGCTGCGCCGTGGCCATGGCCGTCGACTCGTCGATGACGAGCTGCGACGCCAGCAGCCGGCGCCCCAGCGACCCCTGGAGGATCGGGGCCAGCGCCAGGCCGTAGACGCCGTTGCGCGCCGCCAGGAGCAGGCCGCTCGCCACGGCGGCCGGACCACTGCCGCCGCCCGCCAGCACCCCGATCGCGGCGAACTGCGACGCCCCCGTGAACACGAGGAGCGACATGGCCATGGCCTGCGGGACGGTCAGCCCGTTGGCCACCGCCAACACGCCGAAGGAGACGGCGACCAGACCGACGGCGACGCCGAGCGCGAGCGAGGCGGTGACGACGGCCCGACCGCTCGGGACGTCGGTCACGCGGCGCGGGAGCCGAGCCAGATCACCGCCAACGGGGGGATGGTGAGGAACGCGGAGGCCGGCTGGCCCTGGTGCGGCTCGTCGTCGCCGGCCCACGCCGCCCGGGCACCACCCTGGCCCGTGCCGCCGAAGTAGGTGGCGTTCGTGTCGAGCAGCACCTGCCACTCCCCCGCCCACGGCAGCCCGACGCGATACCCCTCCCGGGGCACCGGCGTCATGTTGGCGATGCAGCCCACGACCTCCTGCCCGTCGGCCGACCAGCGGAGGAAGCTGTACATCGAGTGGTCGGCGTCGTCCGCGTCGAGCCACCGGAACCCGCCGGGCACCCGGTCGAGCTCCGAGAGGGCGGGCCACTCGCCGGCGACCCGGTTGAGGGCCCGCACCAGCTCCTGGACGCCCCGATGCCGTTCGCCCTTGAGCGCGGCCCAGTCGACGCCCTTGGTCTCGCTCCACTCGCCCCACTGCGCGATCTCGCCGCCCATGAACAGCATCGGGTCGCCGGGGTAGGCCCACATCCAGCCGTACAGCGCCCGCAGGTTGGCGAAGCGCCGCCACTCGTCGCCCGGCATCTTGTTGAGGAGGGATCCCTTGCCGTGGACCACCTCGTCGTGGGACAGCGGGAGCACGAAGCGCTCGCTGAACGCGTAGAGCAGCCCGAAGGTCAGGTCGCGGTGGTGCCAGCGGCGGTGCACGGGGTCGTGCGCGAAGTAGCCGAGGGTGTCGTGCATCCAGCCCATGTTCCACTTGTGGCTGAAGCCGAGCCCGTTGTGGTGCACGGGGTGGCTGACGCCGGGCCACGACGTCGACTCCTCGGCGATCATCACCACGCCGGGGTGCTCGGCGAACACGACCGTGTTGAGCTGGCGCAGGAAGCGGATGGCCTCGAGGTTCTCCCGCCCGCCGTGCTCGTTCGGCACCCAGGAGCCCGGCTGGCGGGAGTAGTCGAGGTACAGCATCGAGGCCACGGCGTCGACCCGAAGGCCGTCGATGTGGAACTCCTCCATCCAGTAGAGCGCGTTGGCGATGAGGAAGTTCCGGACCTCGTGGCGCCCGTAGTTGAAGACGAGCGTCCCCCAGTCCGGGTGCTCGCCCTTGCGGGGGTCGGCGTGCTCGTAGAGCGCAGTGCCGTCGAACCGCGCGAGAGCCCAGTCGTCCTTCGGGAAGTGGGCGGGGACCCAGTCGGCGATGACGCCGATGCCGCGCTGGTGGAGGTGGTCGACGAAGTAGCGGAAGTCGTCCGGCGTGCCGAAGCGGGACGTCGGCGCGTAGTAGCCGGTCACCTGGTAGCCCCATGAGCCGCCGAAGGGGTGCTCCATCACGGGCAGCAGCTCGACGTGGGTGAAGCCGAGGTCGAGCGCGTACTCCGCGAGCTCGTCGGCCAGCTCGCGGTAGGAGAGCCCGAGTCGCCACGAGCCCAGGTGCACCTCGTAGATGCGTAGGGGCTGGTGCGCGTTCGCCGGCTGGCGAGCCCGGGCCGTCATCCACGCGTTGTCCTCCCACTCGTGGTGGCACCTGGTGACGATGCTGGCCGTCGACGGCGGCAGCTCGCACTGCCGTGCCATCGGGTCGGCCTTCAGCCGGACCTGACCGTCCAGACCCTCGACCGCGAACTTGTAGCGGGCCCCCTCCGCGGCGTCGACGACCAGGCCGGCCCAGACCCCGGACCGTCCCTGCGCGCGGAGGACATCGGTACCGATCTGCCAGTGGTTCCAGTCGCCCACCACCGACACGCTGCGGGCGTTCGGCGCCCAGACCGCGAACGTCGCGCCGATCTCGTCGTCCGAGATCACGTGGGCTCCGAGCACCTCCCACAGCCGCCAGTGGTGACCCTCGCCGATCAGGTGGAGATCGACGTCGCCGAGCAGCGGTCCGATGGAGGAGGTCGACACGGCGGCGATGCTACGGGACACCCACCGCCGCACCGCCGTGCGACCGGACGGGCGCCGACGCGGACCGACCGGTCCTCGGCCGTCGTGCGCCGGAGGCCGCGGGCTACGTTGGCCCGCCGTGCGAGTGGCCATGCTGTCGTGGGAGTACCCACCGCTGGTCGTCGGCGGCATCTCGGCCCACGCGGACGGCCTGGCCAGGGCGCTGGCCCGCGCCGGGCACGAGGTCGTCGTCCTCACGTTGCACCACCCTGACGCTCCGGAGGACGCGGTGGTCGACGGGGTGCGGGTGGTCCGGGCCCGCGCCGAGCTGCCGTGGCTGCCCGACGACCACTTCGTCGCCCACATGGCGGGGACGAACCACCACCTGGTCGCCGCGGCGACCCGCCTGCACGGCTGGCGCCCTGACGTCGTCCACGCCCACGACTGGCTGGTGGCCTGGGCCGGCAACACTCTGCACGTGAGCTGGGGTGCACCCCTCGTCGCCACCGTCCACGCCACGGAGCGCGGCCGCGGGGGAGGCCACCTGTCGCCGGGCCAGTCGACGGCCATCAACAGCATCGAGTGGTGGCTCACGTACGCGGCCACGAGGGTCATCTGCTGCTCCACGTTCATGCGCGACGAGGTCGTCGGCGCCTTCCAGCTGCCGGCGGACAAGGTCGACGTGGTGCCGAACGGCGTCGACCCGGAGGACTGGGGTCCGGGACCGCCCGACGGCCGTCGGGGGAGTGACCAGCCGCTCATCGTCTCCTGGGGCCGGGTCCAGTACGAGAAGGGCTTCCAGACCCTGGTCCACGCCCTGCCGGAGGTGCGCATGGCCGTGCCCGGCGTCCGCGCGGTCATCGCCGGGCGGGGCTCCTACCTCGCCGATCTGCGGGCCACCGCTCAGGCGGCCGGGGTGGCGGACATCTGCGACTTCCCCGGCTTCGTCCCCGACGACGAGCTGAAGCACTTGCTCCACGAGGCCACCGTGGCCGTCATCCCCAGCTTCTACGAGCCGTTCGGCATCGTCGCGCTGGAGGCCATGGCGGCCGGTGCACCCGTCGTCGCCGCGGCCTCGGGCGGCCTGGTCGAGGTCATCGACGGCACTGGTGCCGGACTCCTCTTCCCCCCCGGCGACACGGGAGCCCTCAGCGGCACGCTGCGGCGGATCCTGGCCCGGCCCGACGCACTGGCCGACCAGCAGGCGAACGCGTTCTCCCTGCTCGAGCGGCGCTACACCTGGGACAAGGTGGCGGAGGCCACCGTGCCCGTCTACGCGGCGGCGACGGCCCGGCCCATCCGCTGAGCGCCACCGCGCGCGGGTGCGCGCAGCTCCCGCGCCGCGGGTCGATCCGTGACAGCGTCCGAGGCAGTCATGGATCTACCCGGTTGCCGGGTGGATCCATGACCACCTCCCGAGAGGGCGCCTCGCGTGGTTCCGCTGGTTGCCCGTCGGGGGTCAACCGCAGGCGGTGCCGAGGCCACCGCTCGCCGAGAGCGTTCTCGCTCAGGATCGGCTCCGCGGCGCCCGGAACCGCCCTGCGCTTGCCACCGGTGGCTATTGTTCATAAAGTCAATCGACATGACCAACTCACTGAACCCCCCTCTTCGCCGCCGGCGGCGCGGCATCCCCCTCGCCGCCCTGGGCGTGGCTGCGCTCGCCGTGCTCGGTGCGTGCGGCAGCGACTCGAAGTCGTCGTCGGACACCACGACCGCCAAGACCGACGCTGCCTCGACGCCGGCCGGATCGACGGCGGCCGCTGCGACGACCGAGGCGCCGACCACCGCCTCCTCTGAACCGGTGACGCTGCGCCTCGGCTACTTCCCGAACATCACCCACGCGACCGCACTGGTCGGCGTGGGCAAGGGGATCTTCAAGGAGCACCTGGCGCCGAACGTGACGCTCGAGACCTCCACCTTCAACTCGGGCACGGAGGCCTCCGAGGCGCTGTTCGCCGACGCCATCGACATGACCTACATCGGCCCGAACCCGGCCATCAACGCCTACGCGAAGTCCAACGGCGAGGCCGTGCGGGTCATCTCCGGCGCCACGTCGGGCGGCGCGTTCCTCGTCGTGAAGCCGGACATCAACAGCCCGGCCGACCTCAAGGGCAAGAAGCTGGCCACGCCGAGCCTCGGCAACACGCAGGACGTGGCCCTGCGGTCCTGGCTGAAGGAGAACGGGCTGAGCGCGGACGAGGCCGGCGGCGGCGACGTCAGCATCGCCCCGCAGGAGAACAGCCAGACGCTGCAGACCTTCATCTCCGGTGACATCCAGGGCGCCTGGGTGCCCGAGCCGTGGGCGACCCGGCTGGTGCAGGAGGGTGGCGGCAAGATCCTGGTCGACGAGCGCGACCTCTGGCCGCAGGGCAAGTACGTCACGACGCACCTGCTGGTGGCGACGAAGTTCCTGAAGGACCACCCCGACGTCGTCAAGGAGTTCCTCGAGGGCCAGGTGGCGGCCAACGACTGGGTGAACCAGAACGGCGCCGAGGCCCAGACGGTGGCCAACGACGAGATCGGCAAGATCACCGGCAAGCCCCTCAAGCCCGAGGTCATCTCGGCGGCCTGGCCCAACCTGACCTTCACCGACGACCCGATCGCCTCGTCCCTGCTCAAGTCGGCCCAGGACGCCGTGGACGTGGGCCTGCTCAAGCCGGTCGACAACCTCAAGGGCATCTATGACCTGAGTCTGTTGAACGAGGTCCTGAAGTCGAGCGGCGGCACGGAGGTGACGGAAGGATGAGTGCGACCACGCTTGAACCGAGGGCCTTCAATGCCGTGGATGGCGACACCCGAGTGGCCCTCAACGCCGTCAGCAAGGTGTTCGGGAGCGGGGACAGCGCGGTCCTCGCTCTCGACCGGATCTCGCTCCAGGTCCGCACCGGGGAGTTCGTGTGCCTGGTGGGCGCGTCCGGCTGCGGCAAGACCACGCTGCTCAACCTGGTCGCCGGGCTCGACCACGCCACCTCCGGTGAGGTCGTCCGGAGCGGGAAGGCCGGCCTCATGTTCCAGGAGGCGGCGCTGTTCCCCTGGCTGTCGGTGGGCAAGAACGTGGAGCTCGCGCTCCGGCTGCGGGGCGTGCCCCGCAGCCAGCGCCGGTCCCGGGTGCTCGAGCTGCTGGATCTGGTCCGGCTGGAGGGCTTCGTCGACAAGCAGCCGCACCAGCTGTCGGGCGGCATGCGCCAGCGCGTCGCCCTCGCCCGGGCCATCGCGCAGGAGGCCGACGTCCTCTTGATGGACGAGCCCTTCGGTGCCCTCGACGCCATGACCCGCGACGTCATGCACGACGAGCTCGAGCGCATCTGGAAGGAGACGGGCTCCACGATCCTGTTCGTCACCCACAACGTGCGCGAGGCGTCCCGTCTGGCCGACCGGATCCTGGTCCTGACCAGCCGGCCCGGGCGGGTGGCGGCCGAGTTCGTCGTCGACATCGACCGTCCCCGGCGCATCGAGGCCCCCGACGTCTCGGCCCTGACCGGCCAGGTCACCGCCCGCTTGCGAGAGGAGGTGGCCCGCCATGGCCATAGCTGAGCGCCAGCTGCGGGAACGCCAGGAGCAGGAGCTCGCAGGTCTCGACGCCCTCGAGACCGTCACCGAGCACCCCCCGTCGTTCGCGGCCAGGACATGGGCCGCGCTGTGGCCCAAGCTCCTGGCCGTCGGCATCGTGGTGGGAGGCTGGCAGCTGCTCGTGATGAGCGGTTGGAAGTCGGAGTACATCCTGCCGTCGCCGTTCACCGTCTTCGACCGGCTGTGGACCGACATGCACACGGCGGAGTTCTGGAACGCGATCAACGTGACCATGCAGCGCGCGCTGAAGGGCTACACGCTGGCGCTGGTCATCGGCGTCGCCGTGGGCCTGGCCGTCTCCCGCTCCCGCGTCCTCCGAGCCGGCGTGGGCTCGCTGATCACCGGCCTGCAGACGATGCCCTCGGTGGCCTGGTTCCCCCTCGCCATCCTCCTGTTCAAGCTGACCGACGCGGCCATCATGTTCGTGATCGTGCTCGGGGCGGCGCCGTCGATCGCGAACGGGCTCATCCACGGCGTGGACCACGTGCCGCCGATCATGCTGCGGGCCGGGCGCGTGCTCGGCGCGAAGGGCTTCTCGTCCTACCGCCACATCATCCTGCCGGCCGCCCTGCCCTCGTTCACGGCCGGGCTCAAGCAGGGGTGGGCCTTCTCCTGGCGCAGCCTGATGGCCGGCGAGCTGCTGGTCGTCATCGCCAAGAGCAAGTCGCTGGGCTTCCTGCTGGCCTCGAACCGGGACCTGCTCGACGCGCCCGGCCTGATGGCCACCATGATCGTCATCCTCGTCATCGGCATCCTGGTCGACGCCCTGTTCTTCTCGCAGATCGAGAAGCGGCTGCGCCGGCGCTGGGGCCTCGACCAGGCCTGACACCGTCTCCGGCGGCGCTCGGTCCGGAGGTCGAGCGGCGACGGGAACCTGGGATCTCGAACGGCCGTCACTCCCTCCGGCGGCCGCTCGAGGTCCCGACCGCGTCTGCCCCCGCACCCCGCCACGCGTCAGTGGGGCCGTGACGCCTCGGGGTCGGCCAGCAGCTCGGGGACCAGCTCGGGCAGGTGGTCCTCGGCGATGTCGGCCACGGTCACGTGCTCCAGCACGGCCCTGAGGTTGGCTCGCACCGCGAGCCAGACGTCGCGCAGCGGCACCGCCGCACCGTCGTACGTCAAGCTGTCCGGTCGGGAGCCCCGGACGTCGGCCAGCGGGCCTTCGACGGCGCGGATGATGTCCGCGACGGTGATCTCGTCCGCGGGCTTCGCCAGGCGGTAGCCACCGTCCACCCCGCGCTGAGTAGCGACCAGGCCGGCCCGCTTCAGCTCGTGGAGGATGTTCTCGAGGAAGCTCTGCGGGATCGCCTGCGCGCTGGCCAGGCGCTCGCCCCGCACCGGGCCGCCGCCCTGGCCGGCGAGCTCGCACATCGCCCGCACCGCGTAGTCCACCTTCGCTGTGATCCGCACCGGACCGCCAGCCTAGTGACGACGGCCGCCGCCGTCGTAGGGACCGTCCGATCCACGGCCGTGCACTGCTCGAGGAAGGCATGCACCCCAGGTTCCGGATACCGGTACAAATCGGTACATGCCTTCCTCGCGAAGCATCTGACCAGCAGAGGTGAGTGTGCGGCCGCCACTTCAAGGGGACGGGCCGGGCCGGGCGGCGGCCGGAAGGCCGGCCGTCTGGCCCTGCCGCGAGGGCCGCGGGCTACGCTGCCGCCGTGACCGACCAGGACCGGCCCGTCCAGGCTCCCGAGGTAGAGCTCGTCCCGACTGCGGACCACGAGGTCACCGAGGAGGAGCGCCAATACACGGGGGCGCGCGACGCCGGCGACCGGGAGTGGACGCACGATCCGCTCGAACGCAGCTTCTTCAGCACCGTCGGCCGTGGCTACGTCATCGGCATCATCGTGTTCGGGCTGTTCGCCTTCCTGCTGGCCCGCACGCAGGCACCCGACTGGGGTACGGGCGCCGCCATCGGCGCCGCCGTCTTCGTCGCGTTCTTCGCGGGTGTGCTGGGCGGCGTCGTGCTGATCGGGTTGTGGGCGATGAAGAACGAGGAGCTCATCCGGGGCAACGAGACCGGCGACATCAACGCGCCCGGCTGGGTCGTCGACCCCAGCCACGAGGACGAGCCCCCGGCCCACGCCGCCGAGGCCTCCACCCCCGGAGTCGAGCCGGCGGCGGAGGCCACCGCAGCGCCAACCGCGGCCGAGCCGGCGGCGGAGGCAGAGGCGCCGACCGCGGCGGAGCCGGCCACGGACGCCGAGCCACCCGCCGAGCCGGTGGC
>JBKPRL010000184.1:0-12531 GCA_046734535.1 bacterium
CTGTCGCTCCGGGGCGGCCGCCGCGACCTCGTTCGCGCCTGCCGCGTGTCGATCCTGATGGCCCGGCGACGACTGGCCGGCGGCCTCGCGACCGCGGCCGCGCTCGCCCTCGTGGCCACGCTCTCCTCCTGCTCGAGCAGCGGCGGCTCGGCCGGCACCACGGACGACACGACCGGGCCGGCGTCGAGCTCCGATGCGCCGGCCGCGACAACGACGACGCCCACGGCCGGGACGGCGACCACGGCCGCGGCCGGCCCCGGCGCTCGCTACTACGTGTCCCTCGGCGACTCCTATGCCGCCGGCTACCAGCCCGGGCAGGGGTCGACGTCCGAGGGCTTCGTCTACCAGGTGGTCGACGAGGCCGGCGCCCAGCAGCACCCGCTGGAGCTGACCAACTTCGCCTGCAGCGGAGCGACGACGACCTCGTTGCTCCACGACGTCGGCTGCCCGAACGTCGCTCTCGGCGTCGGTGCCGCCCCCTACGACGACCAGACCCAGATCGAGGCCGCGGAGGCGTTCCTCCAGACCCATCCGGGCCAGGTCGACATGATCACCGTCTCGATCGGGGGCAACGACGTCACGAAGTGCGCCGCCCAGCCCGACCCGGTCCCCTGCGTCACCGGCGCCGTGAGCGAGGCGTCGACCAATCTGACGGAGATCGTCCAGCGGCTGCGGGCGGCGGCCGGGCCGGACGTGCTCATCGTCGGCACGACCTACCCGGACGTCCTGCTCGGCTCCTGGGTCTCGGGCACCTCGAGCGACCAGCAGCTGGCCACGCTGTCGGTCACCGCGTTCAAGAGCCTGATCAACCCGACGCTGCAGAAGGCCTACGAGTCGGTCGGGGGCCAGTTCGTCGACGTGACCGCCGCCAGCGGCGCGTACGGGCCGATGACGGACACCACCACCGTGGACCCCTACGGGGTCATCCCCGTCCCGGTGGCCCAGGTGTGTGACCTCACGTACTACTGCGCCCAGCACGACATCCATCCGAACGCCGACGGCTACAAGCTCATCGCCGACCTCGTCGTTCAGGCCTACCTGGCCTCACCCCAGGCGGGCTAGCGACCGAGGCCCGCCAGTAGGGTCCGGCGGATGCTCGCCGTGACCGCCGTCTCGACCAACCCCGAAGACCCGCTCACCGGCCTGGAGGTCGGTCCCCGGCCCGACCCCGCGGCCGAAGATGGCTGGGTGACCGTCTCCGTCCGGGCGGCCGCGCTCAACCACCACGACCTGTGGACGCTGAAGGGCGTCGGCATCACCGAGGACCAGCTGCCGATGATCCTCGGCGGCGACGCGGCCGGGATCGATCCGGACGGCAACGAGGTCATCGTGCACAGCGTGATCAGCACGCCCGACTGGACGGGCGACGAGACGCTCGACCCCCGCCGCTCGCTGCTGTCCGAGCGCTACCAGGGCGCGCTGGCCGAGCGGGTGGTCGTGCCTCGGCGGAACCTGGTGCCCAAGCCGGCGTCGCTGAGCTTCGAGGAGGCGGCCTGCCTGCCGACAGCCTGGTTGACGGCGTACCGCATGCTGTTCGTCCAGAGCGGCGCGAGTCCGGGCGACACCGTGCTCATCCAGGGCGCAGGCGGCGGCGTGGCGACCGCGCTGCTCCTGCTGGCCCGCGCCGGTGGCCTGCGGGCGTGGGTGACGAGCCGGAGCGCGGAGAAGCAACAGCGGGCCCTGGAGCTCGGCGCCGACGCGGCCTTCGCCACCGGCGCCCGCCTGCCCGACCGCGTGGACGCGGTCTTCGAGACCGTCGGTGCGGCGACGTGGAGCCACTCGCTCAAGTCGCTGCGTCCCGGCGGGACGCTCGTGGTCTCCGGCGCCACCAGCGGACCCAACCCGCCGGCCGAGCTCAACCGGGTGTTCTTCCTCCAGCTCCGCGTGGTCGGCTCCACGATGGGCACACGCCAGGAGCTGCTGCAGCTGGCCCAGATGCTCGACGTCACCGGCGTGCGCCCCCTGATCGACCGGGTCCTGCCCTTGGCCGACGCACGGGAAGGCTTTGCGCTGCTGGCCTCCGGCGACGTGTTCGGCAAGGTCGTCCTCACGCCGTGAGCGCGGTGCCGTGACCATCGAGTCCCGGCCGCTCGGCGACTCCGGCCTGACGGTGAGCCGGCTGGCCCTCGGCTCGTGGCGGACCTTCGAGCGCATCAGCCGGGACGCCGGCCTGGAGGTGATGCGGGCGGCGCGAGACGCCGGCATCACGTTCCTCGACGATGCCCGCTACGACGACGAGACCGGGACCGCCCCGATGCCGACCGGCTACTCCGAGGTCGTCTTCGGTGAGCTCTTCCGAGCCGCAGGCTGGCCTCGCGACGAGACGGTCGTGACCAACAAGCTCTGGTGGGAGCACTGGCCCCGGGAGTCCGCGACCGAGGAGCTGCAGGGCTCGCTGGCGCGCATGGGCCTCGACCACGTCGACGTCATCTACGCCAACGCCCCCATCAACGGGCTCGAGCTCGACGAGCTGGTCGCCTCGGTGGGCGGGCTGATCACGGACGGGCTGGCGCGCGCGTGGGCCATCGTGAACTGGCCCGCCGACCAGCTGCTCGCCGCGTCCGCCATCGCCGCCGCGCAGGGGGTGCCGCAGCCGTGCGCCGCGCAGCTCCCCTACAACGTCGGCTACCGCGACGAGGTCGAGAGCCCTGAGATGCAGGCTGCGCTCGCGGCGTGCCGTGCGCCGGTCGTCGCGTCGTACGTGCTGTTCGGGGGCGTCCTCACCGGCAAGTACGACGACGATCCGGCCGCCGGCCGCGCTGCCGGCACGCTGGACGATCCGAGGGTGGCCCGAGGCATCGTCGTCGCCCGGCGCCTGGTGGCGCTGGCCCGTTCGGTCGGCGTCTCGCCGGCTCGCCTGGCCTTCGCGTTCGCGCTGGCGCCGCCCTCGGTGGCCAGTGTGCTCTTCGGCGCGACGCGGCCCGAGCAGGTGTGGGAGAACGTCTCCGCGCTCGCCGTGGTGGACCAGCTCGACGAGCCGACGTGGAGGGAGCTGCGCTGGATCGGCGCCGAGCTCGAGTGACGCGGCGAGGCCGCCGTCGGCGGGTCCGGCCGTCAGTGCGGGTGGGTGTGCCCGCTGGCGTGCGAGTACAGCCGGATCGCGATGTCGAGCGTGACGATCGCGGTCAGAAACCTGACCGCGACGGACTCGCCGCTGGTGATGACGATCACCGCGCCGGCGACGACCAGGATGACAGCGAGGACCGTGGCGAGTCGAGGGTCGATGTGCATCCGGTCATCTTGCCTGAAGCTCGGGGGTCCGGCGGCGGACCGGCACGCCGGCGATGAGGTTGAGCCCGGAAGCGATGCCGACGCCGAGCGCGGCGCCACCGACGACGTCCAGCGGGTTGTGCGCCCCGAGGTAGACGCGGGCCGTGACGTTGAGCACGGCCAGCAGGTAGGCGACGATCTGCCACCGGCGGGTCAGGTAGGGGGCCAGCAGCGTCGCCACCCCGAAGGAGATCACGGCGTGGCCGCTGACGAACGACAGTCCCTCGCTCGGCACGTGGCGGAAGTGCCCGCAGGAGAGGTTGCCGGCACAGATGCTCGTGCCCGGGCGCTCCCGCTCGACCAAGTGCTTCACGACCGCCTTCTCGAAGAAGAGCTTCAGCGGGATGAAGGCGACCAGGCAGATGGCGAGCCGCCACTTCCGGAGGATGGCCGCCACGATCGCGACGGCCAACGGCACGAGGAGCAGGCCCACCAGCTGCATCAGCCACATCGGCCGGTAGAGCACCTCGGGCAGGCCGTTGATGGCGTGGAAGATCGCCCGCTCCCAGCCGGGAACCTTGCCGCTGCGGACGACGGGCAGGCACGCGAGGAACACGAGCACCGCACCCAAGAGCACCCATCCGTCGAACGGCCGGCGCTCGTACCGGGTCACGGCGGTGACACTGCGGTCGGACCGGCCGGCTCCACCTCACGACGGTAACCCATGCCCGTGCTGATCTGGCGCGCCGCCCGGCGGACGAGCGGCACCAGGCGGGCGAACGTGGATTCGTTGACCCGCAAGACCGGACCGGCGACGGACACCGCCGCCATCACCGTGCCGTCCGAGCCCCGGACCGGAGCGGCCACGGACGCGATGTCCTTCGCGCCCTCCTCCACGGAGAGCGCGTAGCCCCGCTGCCGGACCTCCTCGAGCGCGCCGTGGAACACCGCTTCCGACGTGATGGTCCGCGGCGCCCGCCGGACCAGACCCGCGGCGACGACGCCGTCGACGACGTCGGGCGGCGCCCATGCCAGCAGGCACTTGCCGCTGCTCGTGACCGAGGCCGGGAAGCGAGGTCCGACGCGATCGAACATGCGCATCGTCGACGCGCTCTCCAGGCGCTCGATGTAGACGACCTCGGCCCCCTCGAGCACCGCCAGGTGGACGGTCTCGTCGGTGGCGAAGCGCAGCTGCTCCAGGATCGGGTGGGCCACCTGCCGCAGGCGCAGCCCGTGGACGACCAGCTGTCCGAGCTCGTGGACGACCAAGCCCAGCCGGTAACGACCGTCGGGCGTGCGGGTCACGAAGCCCTGGCGCACGAGGGCCTGGAGCAGGCGGTGCACGGTGGACTTGCCCAAGCCGAGCCGCCGGGCCAGCTCCGACACGCCGAGGGTGGGCTCGCTGTACGAGAACGACCGCAGGATGCGGAGCGCGTTGTCGACCGACGACACCCCCTCCTGCACGGACCGAGCGTAGGTCGACCACCCCGCTCGTACCCGGGTGGCACGAGGCGCGCGAGCGGGCAGGTCCTTCGGAGGAAGGGCAAGATGTCCCGGTGAGTGGGTCGCACGGCCACGGTGGACACGGCCACGGTGGGCACAGCCACGGCGGGCCGGGGCACGACCATGGGGTTTCGGCGGCAGGGCGCGCCGGCGCCAGGCACCAGCGCGCGCTGCTCGTGTCGTTCTTCCTGATCGTCGGGTTCCTGGTCGTGCAGATCGTCGTCGGCATCGCCACCGGTTCCCTCGCGCTGCTGTCCGACGCCGGTCACATGGCCACCGACGCGCTCGGCCTCGGGATGGCCTTGGCCGCCATCCACGCCGCCTCGACCTCGCGCGCCAACCCGCAGCGGACCTTCGGGCTCTACCGGCTTGAGATCCTGGCCGCGCTGGCGAACGCCGTGCTCCTGTTCGGCGTCGCCGGCTACGTGCTCTACGAGGCGGTGATCCGGCTCGGGGAGGACCGCGAGATCGCCTCGCTGCCGGTGCTGATCGTCGGGGTCCTCGGCTTGGTCGTCAACATCGCCGCGTTCGTGCTGCTGCGGCAGGGCGCCAAGGAGAGCCTGAACGTGGAGGGCGCCTACCTGGAGGTGCTGTCCGACGCCCTCGGCTCGCTCGGCGTGATCGTGGCCGCCATCGTCTGGGGCGTCACCGGCTGGACCTGGGTCGACCCCATCATCGGCGCCGCCATCGGGCTCTTCATCCTTCCCCGTGCCTTCCGACTCGGCCGCGAGGCGGTGCGCATCCTCGTGCAGGCCGCGCCGGAGCGCATCGACGTTCCCGCGCTCCGGGCCGACCTGGCCGGCATCCCCGGCGTGGTCGATGTGCACGACCTCCACGTGTGGACGCTCACCTCCGACATGGAGGTGGCCTCGGCCCACCTAATGGTGCGGATCGGCACCGACAGCCACGGGGTGCTCGACCAGGCCCGGGTCCTCCTGGAGCAGCGCCACGGGCTCGGTCACGCCACGCTCCAGATCGAACCCGAGGACCACCGCGGCTGCGACGAGATCAACTGGTGACTGCACGGACGAACGGCGACAGCCGGCCATAGAGTGATCCCGGAAGAAGGAGCTGCGGTGGCACTCGCGTGGTTGGTGCTCGGCGTTCTGTTGATCGCGGTGGAGATGACCCACTTTGCGTTCTTCGCCCTCTTCGCCGCCCTCGGTGCCTTCGCCGCGGCTCTCGTGTCGTGGGTCGCGCCGTCAGCCGTGCCGCTGCAGATCCTGGTGGCCGTGGCCGTCGCCGGGCTCGGGATCTGGCTGATCCGCCCGCTCGTCAGCACGGCCTTCCACCGCCGCCACGATGGCCACGTCGGCCCTGGTGTGCACGGCGGGCTGGTCGGTCAGGAGGTGCTCACCCTGGACGCCGTCGGCGATGCGGCCCGGCCCGGCCACGTCCGGCTAGCGGGTGAGCGGTGGCTGGCGGTGAGCGGTGGCGAGCAGGCCATCCCCGCCGGCACCAAGGTGATCGTGACGGCGGTGACCGGGACGACGCTCGTCGTCTGGCCGTTGGACGACGTGCTCCCGCACGCCGAAGGAGAGCTGAGATGACCGCCCTGCCCATCGTCGGCCTGATCGTGGCCGTCCTGATCGTCATCGTGCTGCTGATCGCGCTGCGGCAGATGGTGAACATCGTGCAACAGGGGCAGGTGGGCGTCGTGAAGCGACTGGGCGAGTACCGCTTTACGCACGAGCCCGGTCTCGTCATCATCTCCCCCTTCATCGACTCGTTGCAGCGGGTCGACATGCGGGAGATCCCGGTCCCCGGCGACCGCCAGGACGTCATCACCCGGGACAACGTCGTCGTGACCGTGAACGCCACGATCTTCACCCAGGTGGTCGACGCCCGTCAGGCGCTGTTCAGCGTCAAGAACTTCGACGTCGCCATCGACGCCCTCGCCCGGACGGCGCTCCGGTCGGTCATCGGCACGATGACGCTGGACGACGCCCTCTCCGAGCGGGAACGGATCAACACCGACGTGCAGCAGCAGATGGAGGTCGTCACCGACAAGTGGGGGATCCGCATCAGCCGGATCGAGATCGTCGAGATCGCGCCGCCGCCCCAGATCCTGCAGGCCCTGGCGCTGCAGAAGCAGGCCGACCAGGAGAAGCGGGCCACCATCCTCGAGTCCGAGGGCCGGCAGACGTCCGCCATCAACGTGGCCGAGGGCGATGCGCAGGCCGCGGTGCGCGCCGCACAAGGCCAGCGTCAGGCCGCCATCCTGCGGGCCGAAGGCGCCCGGCAGGCCGCCATCCTGGAGGCCGAAGGCCGGGCCCAGGCCATCGCCACCGTCTACGGCGCGATCAAGGCCGCGGCGCCCGACCCGACGTTGGTGGCCATCCTCCAGCTCGACGCGCTCGGTCGGTTCGCGGAGAGCCCCAACGCCAAGATCGTCGTGCCCTTCGAGAGCGCGGCGATGCTCGGCGCCGCGCAAGCCCTCCGCAGCGTCCTCGGCTCCGTCACCCCCGCCCCCCCGCCCGCTCGGTAACCGGGAGGACCGCGGCCACGGCCGCGGATCGTCCACTCGACCGATCGTCGACGCGAGGGTGAACAGTGGTGACATCGGCGCGCCGGGCCCGCGCGATCTGCAAGGCTGTCGCTGGGCGGACGGGGAGAGCGGAAGCGACCTGAGGAGGTGCGCGGTGGGACAGCGTCGTCTCGGCGGCTGGGATCGTCGTGTTCTGGTGGGGTTCCTGGCCATAGCGGCCATGGGCACGGCGCTCCTGGCGCCACTGGCCCGGTCATCGGGGCGGGCCGGAGCTGTCAGCATCACCGGGGCCCGGTCGCTCGCCGACAAGGTCTCCGTGCAGTTCCAGAAGGCGGCGGGCACGACGACCGACGTCCACGTGCTGGCGTGGAACGACTTCCACGGCAACCTCGAGGCGAACGCCGGCCTCAACATCTATGGTCAGTTCGCCGGTGGGGCGGCCTGGCTAGCGCAGGCGGTGCACGCCAAGCAGGCGGCCTATGGTGCGAGGCAGGTCAGCGTCATCGCCGGTGACAACATCGGCGCCAGCCCGCTCGTCGACGGCCTCTTCTTCGGCGAGCCGTCGACGATCGTGACGAACCTCATGGGCGCCGACTTCGCGTCCGTGGGCAACCACGAGTTCGACAAGGGCAAGGACGAGCTGCTGCGCATCCAGAAGGGCGGCTGCCGGAAGGACGTGGGGTGCACGGCGGCGCCGTACGCGAAGGCCAACGGCGACACGACCATGGTCTATCCGGGCGCCGACTTCAAGTACCTCTCGGCCAACGTGACCGTTGACGCAACCCGCAAGACCCTGTTTCCGGCCTTCGGTACGAAGAAGATGCTGAACACCAGTGGCAAGAAGCTCGAGATCGGGATCATCGGCGAGGTCCTCAAGGAGACGCCCACCATCGTCACGCCGAGCGGCGTGGCCGGATTGACCTTCGGTGACGAGGCCAAGGCCGCGAACGACGCTGTGAAAGCGCTCAGGTCGAACGGCATCAACACCAACATCCTGGTGATCCACCAGGGAGGCTTCCAATCCGGAGCGCCCGCGCTGAACGGATGTGCGGGCAGCCTGACCGGCAGTGACATCGCGCGCATCGCCGGGGAGCTCGACCCGTCCATCAAGGTCATCGTCTCCGCTCACACCCACGCCGAGTACCGGTGCACGATCACCACCCCCGACGGAGTCCAGCGCCTCATCACGAGTGCGGCGTCGTTCGGCCGCATCCTCAGCGACATCACGCTGACCATCGACGACAAGACTGGCGAGCTCACGGCGGCCAGCGCCGAGAACTCGATCGTCCGCAACTCCAGCAACCCGCGGACCTCGGCCGCTGACGTGCCGCTCCTCGACCTGCCCAGGGATGCTCGGGTTGAAGCCGTCGTGAAGCAGTACGTGACCGCTTCCGATCCACTCGCCAAGAAGGTGATCGGCAAGGTCAGCCAGGACATCCTCAACGCCGCAAACACGCTTGGCGAGATCCCCTCTGGCGACGTGATCGCCGATGCCCAGCTCGTGGCCACACAGCCGGCCAACTTGGGCGGCGCCCAGATCGCGTTCATGAACCCGGGGGGCATACGCGGTGGAGCTACGAACGGCTTCCTCTTCACCCCGTCGGGGACAGAGGCACCCGGTGAGGTCACCTATGGCGAGGCGTTCACGATCCAGCCCTTCGGGAACAGCCTCGTCACCAAGACGATGACCGGGGCGCAGATCCACCTGCTCCTCGAGCAGCAGTTCGTCGGCTGCGGCGGCCAGACCACCCAACGCATCCTGCAGATCTCGGACGGCTTCAGCTACGTGCGGAACGCCGCTGCGGCAGCCTGCGCCGACAAGGTCTCCGGGCTGACGCTGAGCGGGCAGCCCATCGTCCCGGCCACCACTTACCGGGTGACGATGAACAACTTCCTGGCCGGCGGGGGCGACGGCTTCACGGTGTTCAACCAGGGCACCAATGCCCTCGGTGGGGCCCAGGACATCGACGCCCTCGTCGCCTACTTCGGATCGTTCCTGCCCAACGCCGTCCCCAACCCGCCGATGAACCGGATCACCGGCACCTGAGGATCATTCGTACGGGTCGTCCGGCGTCGGGATAACGGTGACCGACGCCGCGACCAGCCGCGGATCGACCTCGCCGCCCGGTTCGAAGCGTCCCTCGACCTCGACCCACGAGTCGCGCGCCGGGACCCGGCCGGTCCAGCCGCTGACGAGGGCCGTCGCGGCGAGCGCGTCGGCGGCGCAGCAGGCGATGGAGTAGCGGGCGACCACGAAGCCGTCGGCCTTGGTCGGGCCGACGAAGCCGATGATGCGCACGGTGGCGCCGTTGAAGCTCGCGCCATCGGTGCCCTCGAAGGCGCGCTGGTTGAACTCGAGCAACGACATCTCGTGTGGGCCAGCCTCAGGGTCGAGCCGGGCGAACACCCCGCCGCCGCCCTTCACGCTCACCGCCGACCCGGTCCGGCCGAGCGAGAACGACCCGAGAGCCCCCGGGGCGATCAGCAGCAGCGCCAGCACCGGAGCGAGGAGGAGCCACGCCACCTGCTCGCCGCCGTGCTCGTGGTCGCTGTGGTCGTCCTCGCCGCGGCGATGGCGCCACAGCACGATGATGCCGAGGAGGGTGAGGAGCACGCCGGCGACGGCGATCCACGGGCCCATGCCGGGGCGCACGTAGCTCCGGTAGGTGCCCTGGACGGCGAGCCGGACGAGGAGCAGGCCGATGACCGCGGTGAGGGTGGCGCCGGCGTCGGTGCTCACAGCAGGAACCAACCGACCAGGACCGCCGAGCCGACGGCGACGCCGAACGTGAGCGGCGCGAAGAACGACGTGAACCGGCGCCCGAACGTGCCCGCTTGGAGGGCGACGAGCTTCACGTCGACCATCGGGCCGACCACCATGAAGGCCAGCCGAGCGGTCAGGGAGAACTGCGTCAAGCTCGCCGCCACGAAGGCGTCGGCCTCCGAGCAGATGGCCAGGATCACGGCCAGCCCGGCGAGGGCGAGCACGCCGATCACGCCTCGGCCGGCGACGTTGTCGAGCACTGAGCGCGGCACGAGGGTCTGGAGCGACGCCGCGGTGGCCGCGCCGATGATGAGGAACCCCCCGGCGTGGAGGAAGTCGTGCTCGGCGGTCTCGACGAACGTGCCGAACCGGGACCCGGCCTCGCGCTCGTTCCGCATGGCCTTGGCCACCCATTCGTCGCGGCCTTTCCCGATCCACACGAACCCGACCACGCAGGCGGCCAGCAGGCTGGCCACGAAGCGGGCCAGCACCATCACCGGCTGTCCGGGAAAGGCCACCGCCGTGGCCACCAGGACGACCGGGTTCACCGCCGGCGCCGAGAGCAGGAACGTCACCGCCGCGGCCGGGGCCACGCCGCGCGAGACCAGCCGTCCCGCGATCGGCACGGAGCTGCACTCACAGCCCGGCAGAGCCACCCCGGCCGCCGCCGCGACGGGTACGGCGAGGACGGGACGGCCGGGGAGCAGCCGGGCCAGCGCCGACGGCGGCACGTAGGCCGCGATGGCGCCGCTCACCACGACGCCGAGCACCAGGAAGGGGAGGGCCTGGACGCTGATGGCGACGAAGATCGTGGCCCAGCTCTGGAGGACCTCGGCATCCAGCGACCCGGCGACGAGCGGGCGCACCAAGGCGGCGCCGACGATCAGCACGACGAGCACGGGCAGGGCGCGAGCCCGGCCGGCGCGCGGGAGCGGCGCGGTCCTGTCGGCGGCCGGCGTGGCGGTCACCTCCTGACCGTAGGCGCGGCCGCCCAGCCGTCGCCCGACCGTCGCCCGGCGTCGCCCGCGACGCCTCCGGCCCACCACGCCGGGCGTTCACGTCCGCGGCTCGTGCACCCACATGAACGGTCGGTGAACCACGGACCGACGATGAGCATGTGCGTGGTTGTGCACGGAAGCCAGGCCATGACATCGACTACGGTGACGCGGGCCGCGGGGAGCTCGAGGGAAGGAGCAGCGATGTCGTCGACAGAGCCCAGCCGGCCGTCGTCGGGAGCGCAGATCACGCACCTCGTCCTGACCGTGCGGGACATCGAAGCCTCGCACCGCTTCTACACCGAGATCATCGGCTACCAGCAGTGCGGGCTCCTCGAGGGTGAGCTGGCGGAGAGCGAGATGCGCTTCTACCGCTCCGGCACCAACCACCATGACCTGGCCCTCGTCCAGGTCGGCAAGCCTGATGAGGTACCGCCCCCGCCGGAGGACTGGCTCGGCTTCTTCCCCGACCACGCCGTCGGCATCAACCACTTCGCCATCGGCTATCCGACACGCGAGGCCTGGTTGCACCAGCTCGACCACCTGCAGGCCAACGGGATCCCCTTCGACCTCCGCGGCAACCACGGCATGACCCACAGCGTCTACGTGCGTGACCCGGACGGCAACAGCGTCGAGATCCTCTACGACCTCCCTGCCGACGTGTGGTCGGGCGACGTCAACGCGGCGCTGAACTACTTCGAGGTCCTCCCGGCGGAGGGCGCCGGCGCGCTGGAGGACGACACCGAGTACCACCGGTTCGATCCCGCCGACGCCTGACCGTCGACTGACGTCGCGGTGCGACACATCGGCGACTCCGAGCGCCGCGCCCGACTCGGCCGGCGCCACCACCTCGCTGAACGGGCCAAAGCCCGCGACGTCGCGACGCTGGCCGGCGACCTCGTCGGCCTCCACGCCACCGACCCCGCCACGGTGTTCCTCTCCGCGGCCGCCCGCGTGACGAGGCCGGCGAGCGCGGTCGCGGACCTGGAGGATGCGCTGTACGAGCAGCGGACGCTCGTGCGCACCCTGTGCATGCGGCGCACGATGTTCGTCGTGCCGCTCGACCTGGTCCCGGTCGTCCAAGCCGCCTGCACCGACTCGCTGGCCGTGATCGAGCGGCGCCGACTCGTCGGGATGATCGAGTCGCATGGCGTCGCCGACGACGGCGCCGCGTGGCTCCGGCGAGCCGAGGCCAAGACGCTCGCCGCCCTGGAGGGCACCGACGGGCGCACTGGCTCCGAGCTGTCCAAGGCCGTGCCCGAGCTGCGGGAGCAGCTCCTGGTCGGCAAGGGGACCAAGTGGGAAGGCCTCGTCGGCCTCTCGACCCGCGTCCTGTTCCTGCTGTCGACCGAGCAGCGCGCCGTCCGGGGACGACCGAAGGGCGGGTGGACGAGCACGCAGTACCGCTGGCTGCCGATGGACGTCTGGCTCCCCGATGGCATCCCGCGGACGCCGGCGGCGGAGGCTCGGGCCGCCCTGCTCGACCGCTGGCTCGCCGCGTTCGGCCCCGCTACGGAGCTCGACATCCGCTGGTGGACCGGGTGGGCCGCGACCTACGCGCGGGCCGCGCT
>JBKPRL010000185.1:0-5162 GCA_046734535.1 bacterium
GCATACGGCCGGGGCTCGTCGCCGGCGCGGTGCTGGCCTGGGCCCGGGCGCTGGGCGAGTTCGGCGCGACCATCACGTTCGCGGGGAACTTCCCTGGCCGCACGCAGACGATGCCGCTCGCGATCTACATCGCCAACGAGACCAACCCGGACGAGGCCATCGTCTTGAGCCTGGTCCTGATCGCAGTCTCCTTCGGCGTGCTGGTCGCCCTGCGCGACCGGTTCCTGGGCGGCGGCAGCCCCGCGGCATGACGCTGTCCGCCCGCCTCGTGCGGACGGTCGGCACGTTCGCGCTCGACCTCGAGCTCACCGCCAAGGCGGGTGAGGTCGTCGCCGTGCTCGGGCCGAACGGCTCGGGCAAGAGCACGGCGTTCCGCTGCCTGGCCGGGCTGCTGCCCATCGACGCCGGCCGCATCGAGCTGGACGGCGAGTGCCTCGACGAACCTGCCACCGACGTCTTCGTCCCTCCGGAGCAGCGTCCCGTGGCGGTGGTCTTCCAGAGCTACCTGCTGTTCGAGAACCTCACCGCGCTCGAGAACGTCGCCTTCGGGCTGCGCGCCCGCGGTGTCCCCAAGCGCACCGCCCGCGACCGGGCGGCGGAGTGGCTCGGGCGCGTCGGGCTCGCCGACCACGCCGGTCACCGGCCCAGGGCGCTCTCGGGAGGCCAAGCGCAGCGGGTCGCCCTGGCCCGGGCGCTCGCCACGGAGCCGCGTCTCCTCCTGCTCGATGAACCCCTCGCCGCCCTGGACGCCGGCACGCGCGGCGACGTCCGCCGCGACCTCCGCCGTCACCTGGCCTCCTTCGACGGTGTCCGGCTGCTCGTCACCCACGACCCTGTCGACGCGTACGCCCTCGCCGACCGCGTCGTCATCCTCGAGGCTGGGCGCGTCGTGCAGACCGGCACCCTGGCCGACGTCACGGCCCAACCGCGCTCGCGCTACATCGCCGACCTCGTCGGCATCAACCTGCTCTCGGGTACGGCCGACAAGGGCACCATCACGACCGCCACCGGGGCGCGCATCGTGCCCGCCGACCCGGTCCACGGTCCGGCCTTCGCCATGATCCAACCCCACGCCGTCGCCCTCTACCTCAGTCCTCCCGACGGCAGCCCCCGAAACGTGTGGGCGGCCACCGTGGCCGACATCGACCGCCAGGCCGACCGCATCCGCGTCCGCCTCGCCGGCGCCGTCCCCCTCGTGGCCGAGATCACGCCCGGCGCCCTCGACGACCTGGCCCTCCACCCCGGCGACCACCTCTGGGCCAGCGTCAAGGCGACCGAGATCACGACGTACCCGGCCTGACCTCAGCGGACGGTCCTACCCGGCCTGACCTCAGCGGACGGTCCCGCCGGCCAATCGAGCACCCGCCGGACACCACCCGCCGGGCACATCCATGACACGCTCCGAGGCGGTCACCGTTCTGCCCGATCGCCGGGTAGAACCGTGACAGCCGTCGGGCGTGCTGGACTGTGCGGGCAGCCGACGGGAAAGAGGGACCATGCTCGGCGTCCGGTACCTGTTGCCCCCTGAGCCGATCACGACCATCGACGCGTACATCGCCGCCGGTGGTGGTGACGGGTTGGCGGCGGCCCGGCGGCTCGGCCCGTCGGCCACCATCGACGAGGTCGCGGCCTCGGGACTGCGCGGACGCGGTGGCGGCGGGTTCCCGACTGGCGCCAAGTGGGCGTCCGTGCGCTCCGCGGGTGGCGGGCGGCGCTACGTGGCGGCCAACGGTGCCGAGGGCGAGCCGGCGACGTTCAAGGATCGGATGCTCATGCGCCGCGATCCGTATCGGGTGGTCGAAGGCACGGCGATCGCCGCCCTGGCGGTCGGCGCGACCGAGGTGTACGTCGCCACCAAGCGGTCGTACGCGCTCGAGGCCGCGGCGCTGCGGCGGGCCGCGGTCGAGCTGAGCGAGGCGGGGGTCCTCGGCGAGCTCACGGTCGCCATCGCCGAGGGCCCTGACGACTACCTCTTCGGCGAGGAGAAGGCGCTCCTGGAGGTCATCGAGGGGCGCGACCCGCTGCCCCGTCTGCTGCCGCCCTGGCAACACGGCCTGTTCGCCACCGCACCCTCGGGTGGCTGGGAGGCGGAGTCGGTGAGCAGCTCGGGATACAGCAACCCGACGGCGGTCGACAACGTCGAGACGCTGGCGGTCGCCGCCCACGTGCTGGCCAAGGGCGCCGACTGGTTCCGGAGCATGGGCACGCCGGGATCGCCGGGGACGATCATCGCCACCGTCGTCGGCGACGTCCAACGCCCGGGCGTCCACGAGGTCGAGATGGGCACTCCCTTCGCGGACCTGCTCGAGGCCTGCGGTGGCCCGCCGGACGGTCGGCAATGGCGAGCGGCGCTGTCCGGCGTGTCGAACGCCGTGCTGCCGGCGGCCGACTTCGACGTGCCCCTCACCTACGAGGACCTGGCGGCGCGCGGGTCGGGCCTCGGCGCGGCCGGCTTCGTCCTGTACGACGACCAGGTCGACATGCTCAGCGTCGCTCGGGAGATGTCGCGGTTCCTCGCTGTCGAGTCGTGCGGGCAGTGCCCATCGTGCAAGCAGGGCTGCACGGAGATCACCGATCGGCTGCTGGCCATCGAGTCCGGGTACGGCGACGACGCCGACCTCGGCGAGGTCGAGGCATGGCTGCGCCGGGTCACCGATGCCAACCGCTGCTACCTCGGGACGCAGGAGCAGGTCGTCGTGTCGAGCATCCTGCGGCGGTTCCCCGAGGACGTCGCCGCCCGCCTCGAGGGCACCGCCCCGCCACTGCGGTCCGTGCTCGTGCCGCTCGTCGAGGACGTCACCGACGACGGCACCGTCGTCTACAAGGAGCACCCCACCAGGTCCCGCCCGGACTGAGCGCGGCGTGGGCCGGCTCGGTTCAGGCGATGCGCTGAGCGCCCGGCGTCGTCGGGACGATGCGGAAGCGGGCGGGAACGGAGATGGGCGAGTCGGCGCGGGTGATGTCGTCGACGGCGCGGTACTCGGCCTCCCAGCTCGACGCGGTGAGGGTGTTGCGCACCCATCCCCGCTTCGCGCCGTCGGCGTAGTGGACGTTCGGGAACTGGGCCAGCACGGCCTCGGCCCCGATGGGCAGCTTGTTGTTCGACGAGACGGACGAGGTGATGAGCTCGGCGCCGACGGCGCGGCGGCCGTTCTCGTCGTCGACCGTGAGGTCGGCCACGCCCGCGGCGTGGATGTCGCCGGTGATGGTGACGACGTTGGTCAGGTTGGCCTGGTCGATGCCGCTCAGGAGGTGCTGGCGGGCATCCGGGTAGCCGTCCCACTGGTCGAAGTTCAAGACGGCGCCGTTGATCGTGAGGTCCGACATGATCGTCTGGTTGCCGATGACGTTCCACGTGGCGCTGGTGGCCGCCAGGCCGTCGAGCAGCCACCGCTCCTGCACGGCGCCGAGCATGGTGCGCCCGGGCGCGAACGTCTCCGGGCAGGCCGGCTCGAGCGAGAGCACACGGTCGCCACAGGCCTGGTCGCTGCGGTACTGGCGCCCGTCGAGGAGGAAGAGCTGTCCCAACGGGCCGAGCGCGAACGAGCGGTAGATCTGGTAGTCGGCGCTGGTCGGCGGCGGCAGGCGCACCGGCTGGTGCTCCCACCAGGCCTGGTAGGCGGCGGCCCGCCGAGCGTGGAAGTCGGCCGTCGAGAGGGCGGGATCGGTGCTGTGGTCGCCCGCGTAGTTGTTCTGGACCTCGTGGTCGTCCCAGATGACGTACCAGCCGGTCGACGCATGGGAGGCCTGGAGGTCCGCATCGGTGCGATAGAGCGCGTAGCGGTCGCGGTAGCCGGCGAGGTCCGTCGGCTCGGCACCGTTGTGGCTGCGGATGGCCCCGCCCTGCCCGACCGGGTGGGCCGTCCCCTCGTAGATGTAGTCGCCCAGGAAGACGAGGGCATCGAGCCGAGCCGCGGCGATGTCCCGATGGGCGGCGTACAGCCCCTGCTCGTAGTGCTGGCAGGACGCGTGCCCGATGACGAGGGTCGTCGCCGCCCCATCGCCCCCCGGCATCGTGACCGTCCTCCCGGTCGTGCTCGTGTACGGCCCGACGCGGAACCGGTACCAGTAGGTGGTGGCCGGCGTCAGCCCGGTGACGTCGACGTGGACCGAATGCGCGTGGTCCGGCGAGGCCGCAGCGACCCCGGAGGCGACCGTCGTGGCGAAGTCCTCGTCGGTGGCCACCTCCCACACGACGGGCACCTCCTCGCTCGGCATGCCGGCGGTTCCGCCGTCGGCCAACGGGTCCGGCGCGAGGCGGGTCCAGAGGATCACGGCGTCGGGCAGCGCGTCTCCTGACGCCACGCCGAGCGTGAAGGGGTCGCCAGGCAGCTCGGGTGCGGGCGGGAGCGTGGTCGTCGGCGCCGGGATCGTGGTCGGCGCGGTGGTCGTCGTCGGGGCGGCGGTCGTGACCGCGGTCCCCCCTCCCGTCGAGGAGCGGCGGCCCGACGCGCCGTTGCCGCCGCTCCGGCAGGCCGCGAGGACGGTGGCCATGGCTCCCAGGAGGAAGCCCCGCCGGCTCATGCGCTGCACGGTCGCCATCCTCGCGGCTCGGCGGGATCCCCTTCTCGCGGCCGCCACCGCCCGAGGGGGCCGCCGCCGCGGGTCAGCGATCGCCGATCAGCCGAGGAGGTCGGTCTTCAGCTCCCGCTTCATGATCTTGCCGTTGGCGTTGCGGGGCAGCGGGTCGGGCAGGAACCAGATCCGCACCGGCACCTTGAAGGCGGCGAGGCGTTCCCCGACCCACGCCTGGAGCTCGTCCTCCGTGGCCTGGAGGCCGGGAGCGAGGTGCACGACGGCGCCCACCTCCTCGCCCAGCACGTGGTGGGGGATGCCGATGACCGCGGCGTCGGCGATCGCCGGGTGCTCCACGAGCCGGTTCTCGATCTCGACGCAGTACACGTTCTCGCCGCCGCGGATGATCATGTCCTTGGCCCGGTCGGTGATGAAGAGGAACCCGTCCTCGTCGAGGTGACCGAGGTCGCCGGTGCGCAACCAGCCGTCGGGCGTGATCGTGTTGGCGGTCGCCTCGGGCTTCCCCCAGTAGCCCTGCACGACGATCGGACCCTTGATGAGCACCTCGCCGGTCTCGCCCTGGGGCACGTCGTCGAGGTTCGCGTCGACGATGCGCAGCTCGACCACCGGCATGGGCGGACCGACTG
>JBKPRL010000186.1:0-8542 GCA_046734535.1 bacterium
CGCGGATGTCAACAACGACGGCCTGTTCGACCTGCTCATCACCAAGGGCAACGTCGACGCGCAACCCGACCAGGCCACGCGCGATCCGAGCGATCTGTTCCTCGGCCAGCCGGGAGGTTCGTTCGTCGAGCGGGGCGAGCAGTCCGGGATCGTCGATTACCAGCGTACCCGGGGCGCGGCCGTGGTCGACCTCAACCTCGACGGCCTGCTGGACATGGTCATGGTCCACCGGCGGGCGAACGTGACGGTGTGGCGCAACGCGGGGCGAGGGGATGCGCGCCGGACGCAGCCGATGGACCGCTGGGTCGACGTGCGGCTCCAACAGCCGGCGCCGAACGTCGATGCCATCGGCGCGTGGCTCGACGTGCGGGCCGGTGCCACGACGACCACGCGCGAAGTGACCATCGGTGGCGGCCATGTGAGCGGCGAGCTCGGCTGGTTGCACACCGGGCTGGGCTCCGACGACCGTGCGGACGTGCGGGTCGAGTGGCCGGACGGCACGGTCGGACCGTGGATGACGGTGCGGGCCGGCGATCGTGTGACGATCGTGCGCGGCGAGGCCGTGCCGCGCCAATGGACACCAGAGGGATGACGAGATGACCACGACGAGGACCCGGGCGCTACCCCACCTGGCCGAGATCGCGCTGCCCGACTTCGGGATGCCCGACGCCGAGCCGGTGCTCCCCATGAGCCTCTACGCGGAACGGCTCGAGCGGCTGCGGTCGGCAATGGAGGCGAGGGGCTACGACCACGCCGTCGTGTGGGCCGACCGCGAGCACAGCGCCAACCTCGCCTACCTGAGCGGGTTCGACCCCCGCTTCGAGGAGGCGCTGCTGATCCTCGGTCGGTCGGGTGCCCCGGCGGTCCTCGTGGGCAACGAGTGCGAGGGCATGGCGGCTGCCGCGCCGCTGCTCATGCGGGTCGTGATGTTCCAGGACTTCAGCCTGCCCGGCCAGCCGCGCGACGCCTCCGCCCCGTTGCGATCGATCCTGCGCGACGAGGGCATCCACGGCGGCGGACGGGTCGGCGTCGTGGGGTGGAAGACGTTCGCGTCACGCGAGACGCTCGAGGTGCCGGCCTTCCTCGTCGACGAGCTGCGGCGGGCGGTGGGGGCGACCGGTGTGGTCGAGAGCGCGACCGACCTCCTCATCGACCCCGCGGCCGGGCTCCGTGTGGTCAACGAAGTCGACCAGCTCGCCGCCTTCGAGTGGGCCGCGTGCCAGACCTCCTACGGCGTGCGGCGCGTGCTCACCGGTCTGGCGCCCGGCATGACCGAGCGGGAGTGCGCACGGCTGCTCGCGTGGAGCGGCACGCCACTGTCGTGCCACCTGATGCTCACCGCCGGTCCGAGGGCGCGCCTCGGATTGCTCAGCCCCGGCGACCGGCGCATCGGGCGGGGCGATCCGTTCACCGTCGCGTACGGGATCTGGGGGGCGCTCAACTGCCGGGCCGGGTTCGTGGTGGAGGATGCGACCGAGCTCGAAGACGGCACGCGGGACTACGTCGAGCGGCTCGTGGCGCCGTACTTCGCGGCGGTCGTCGAGTGGTACGGCGCACTGCACGTCGGGCAGACGGGTGGCGAGCTGCAGCGCATCGTCGACCGCCACCTGAGCGATCCCTTCTTCGGCGTCCGCCTGAACCCCGGGCACCAGCTGCACCTCGACGAGTGGGTGAACTCGCCGGTGTTCCCCGGCTCGAGCGTGGAGCTGCGCTCGGGGACGGCCCTCCAGTGCGACATCATCCCCGGAACGGGCACGCCGTACTTCACGACCAACATCGAGGACGGGGTGGCGCTGGCCGACGAGACCTTGCGGTCCGAGCTCGCCGCGGCCCACCCGGGGGCCTGGGAGCGCATCCAGGCTCGACGACGGTTCATGCTCGACCAGCTCGGCATCGACCTCCATGCCGACGTGCTGCCGCTGTCGAACCTCGCCGGCCACCTGCCGCCGTTCCTCCTGCGCCCGGACCGCGCCATGACCGTCGCCTGACGGCGCCGATCACCCGGCCTGATGGCGGTCAGGTCCCGGCGCCGTAGGGCAGGACGGCCACGTTGAGCCAACGGCCGCCGGTGGCCCGGCGCACGACGAACGTCCTGGCGAACGGCGCCGATGTCCGGGCCCGCACGTGCCCGGTGTCGTCGTGGGTCTCGGTCGTCACCATGCCGCGCGACTGCAGGCCGAGGCTCAGCCCGTCCTGCTTGCCGAAGGGGACGAGCAGGCTGACGTTGATGTCGTCGATCTGGTAGCGGTCGACCACGGTCATCCCGCTGGCTGCGCTCTGGCTGAGCCGAGCCTGCATCTCGTCCAGGCGGTCGCCGTGGTCGACCGCGCTGAGGATGGTCGGGTCGGCCCGCAGGAGCGCCTCGTTCTCCAGCCCGAGGTTCTCGGCGAGGGTCAGCACGATCGCTCGCGCTCCCGCGCCGGTGATCTCGTGGTTCCAGTCGAGGACGTCCTGTTGGACGGTGATCGCGGGGAAGGTAGCCGGGTCGACCTGGTGGGGGACCCGGTCCAGTACGTCGACGGCGCTGGCGGTGACAACGCCCCGCGCCGGGGCGCCGGCGACGACGATGGCCGACCCGAGCCCCACGATCAGCATCACGAACAGCGCTCCTCGGATCAGCAGGGCCGGCGCCCGGCCCACCCGCCGGTCAGGAGTGGGCTCGGCAGCATCCGTCGAGCGCGATCGCCGGGCGGAGAGCAGCCGATCAGCGATCGGACGGGCGGCGCACACGACGGCCAGTCCCCCGAGCAGCGCGACCTTCGTCCCGAACTCGGTGGTCTGCGGTGCCATCAGGAGGGTGCTGGCCACGGCGACGAGGCAGCCGAACGCGATCCGGTTCCGGCGGCCGGCCGGCACGGTCTTCGGGTCCGTGATCATGAAGAACAGGAAGATCAGGATCTCGGGCGAGGTGATGATCACCCGCCAGTAGTCGAAGCCGCAGACGGGCGCGAACGCCCAGCGGGCGACCATGCAGTGGCCCGAGGCCGCGAGCACGCCGATGCCAGCTGCCAGGGTCAGCCAGAACGACACCGCAGTGGCCAGGAGCCCCAGGCGCGCCGTGATCAGGAGGCCGCCGACCAGGATGACGGCGTAGGCCAGGAGCATCCCGGAGCCGAGGGGTGCCCACCAGAAGTCGAGCGGCTCGACCCGCGTGCTCCCGAAGACGACGAAGACGATGACGAGGCCGATGTTCGACGGGTTGAACACGTGCGAGCCGCGGTAGCGGATGAGGTACTTGGTCATCAGCGAGAACGCGGCGACGCCGGCGAACACCCACCAGGCGTAGGTGCTCCAGTGATCCTCGGGCGGCGTCCCTGGCACGCGCAGGATCAGCGCGACGCCGCTGCCCGTCAGCATCGCGCTGGCCGGCCACACGAAGGCCCGGCGGGACCGAAACGTGATCCCCACCTCGATGACCGCGGAGGTGAGGATGGCCGCGAGGATCTGCGGCACCGTGACCTGGAAGTGCAGGGTCGTCTGTCCCAGCACGTGGATCGTCACGATGACGGCGGCCACATGCAGGCGCGGGTCGCGGAGGCTGGGCAGGGTGACGGGGTACGAGTTCCCGCCGAGCGCGAGGGAGCGCGTGCTCACGGCGAGGTGGTCCCCACCCCGAGCGCGTCGGCGACCCGGTTGATGTAGTTGAACCACGCCGCGATCAAGGTGATCTGCAGGATGCCGCGATCGTCGAAGCCGGCCGCCCGCAGCGCGGTGTGTTGCTCGTCGGTCACCTTCGTGGCGTCGAGCGTGATCTGCTCGGCGTACTCGAGCATGGCCCGGTCGGCGTCGCTGATGGGAGCCGTGCGGAAGTCGCGGCGGATCGCCTCCGCCAGCTCCTCGTCCGCCGTCGCGCGGTGCAGGAACTCCGTGTGCGACAGCGTGCAGTACCAGGTGCGGTTGGTCGCCGACACGACGGTGGCGATCATCTCCTGCTGGCGCCGGTCGAGCGGGAGCTCGGGCGCCATCAGCGAGCCGAAGGTGGCGAAGGCGTGGTACAGCGCGTCAGGGATCAGGGAGTGGGCGGACACGATGCCCACGGCGTCGTCGACGAGCGGCGGGACGGGCGTCGCGTACTCCGGCGGGTAGAGGGCGTGCTGGGCCTCGCGCGCGATGCGCAGCGCGTCGTCGGCCTCGGCGAGCGGGATCGTCCTGATGCGGGTCATCGTCGGCCTCCGATCACGGCGGCCACGGTAGATCGGCGGGGGCTGGTGCCGTGCGGCGGCCGGCCCCTCGGGACCGTCCGTGGGCGGGCCGGGCGACGTCCAGGGGCGGCAGCTCCGCTACGTTCGCGACCCGGGCGAGATCGAGGTGCACACCGCACCAACGCCCCGAGGCAGGGACTGACCGACCATGAGCGACACCTTCTTCGCCAGCATCGAACCCGTCCGCTACGCGGGCCCGGACTCCGACGACCCGTTGGCCTTCCGCTGGTACGACGCCGACCGGGTCGTGCTCGACCGGACGATGCGGGAGCACCTCCGCTTCGCCGCCTGCTACTGGCACAGCTTCAACTGGAACGGGTTCGACATCTTCGGTGACGCCACGCTGGACCGGCCGTGGCTCGTGCCCGGCCGCGAGCCGCTCGGCGCCGCCGAGGAGAAGATGGCCGCCGCGTTCGAGTTCTTCGAGAAGCTGACGGTCCCGTTCTGGTGCTTCCACGACCACGACATCGCGCCTGAGGGCGCGACGTTCGCCGAGTCGGTGAGCAACCTCGATCACATGGCGGACCTCGCCGCCGAGCACCAGGCGCAGACGGGCGTCGAGCTGCTGTGGGGCACGGCGAAGCTCTTCGCCAACCGCCGGTACATGGGAGGCGCGGCCACCAACCCGGACCCCGAGGTCTTCGCCTACGCGGCCGGACAGGTCGCGCACTGCCTGGACGTGACGCACCGGCTGGGCGGGCACAACTACGTGCTGTGGGGAGGTAGGGAGGGTTACGACACCTTGCTGCACACCGACATGCAGCGCGAGCTCGACCAGCTCGGACGGTTCCTCAACCTCGTCGTCGAGCACAAGCACCGGATCGGCTTCGAGGGCACGATCCTCATCGAGCCGAAGCCGTTCGAGCCGACCAAGCACCAGTACGACTACGACGTGGCCGCGGTCTACGGCTTCCTGCAGCGCTACGGCCTCGAGCACGAGATCAAGGTGAACATCGAGGTCAACCACGCGACGCTCTCGGGGCACGACTTCGCGCACGAGGTCGCGGCGGCGGTCGGCGCCGGGATCTTCGGGTCCATCGACGCGAATGCCGGTGACGACCGCCTCGGCTGGGACCTCGATCGATTCCCGGTCTCCGTCGAGCAGATGACGCTCGGCATGCTCGAGATCCTGCGCGGCGGTGGGTTCACGACGGGCGGGCTCAACTTCGACGCCAAGCTGCGCCGGCAGTCCATCGCACGCGACGACCTCTTCATCGCCCACATCGGCGGCATGGACACCATGGCGCACGCTCTGCTCGCGGCGGCCGCCATCATCGAGGGCGGCGAGCTCGACGCCTTCCGTGACGCCCGCTACGCGGGGTGGTCGAGTCCGTTCGGGACGGAGCTGTTGAAGGGCTCGCACACGCTGGCCGACCTCTACCAACGTTCGCTCGGCGCCCCCGAGCCCGAGCCGGTGTCCGGCCGACAGGAGCAGCTCGAGAACCTCGTGGCCCGCTACGTCGAGCGGGCGCGGTGATCGCCTAGCGACTGCGACGGGACGGCCCGGAAGGCGTCGTCCCGGGGCGGCCTGCTAGGACTCGCACCATGGACGGCGACGCCCCCGACGCGGTCGAGCCCGACGAGGTCAAGCAGGTCATCGTCATCCGCCGGGACCTCAAGATGCGGCGCGGGAAGGAGATCGCGCAGGGCGCGCACGCTTCCTCCTCCTGGCTGGTCAACCTCGTCGTCGAGGGCCTCGATCCGATGGCCAGGTCCGCGACGGTCGCCCTCGACGAAGCCGCGGCGGTCTGGATCACCAGCTCGTGGCGCAAGGTGACCGTGCAGGCCCACAGCGAGGAGGAGCTGGTCGAGCTGCACGAGGCGGCCCGAGAGCGTGGCCTGCGCAGCCACCTCGTCCAGGACTCCGGGCGTACCGAGTTCGGCGGCGTGCCGACGCTCACCGCGCTGGCCATCGGTCCCGACCGCGCGGCCGTCATCGACGAGGTCACCGGCCACCTGGTCATCTACTGAGCGTCGCGTAGCGTCAGCACCATGACGTTGTCCGTCGAGCAGATGCGCTTCCTCCACGACAACCACTCCGCGGCCATGATCACGATGGGCGTCGACGGCCGGCCGAAGGCGGTGCGGGTCGGCGTCGCTGTGGTTGACGGGAAAATATGGAGCAGCGGCACCGCCGAGCGACGCCGCACCGGGAGGCTGCGCGTCGACCCTCGGTGCACGTTGGTCGTGTTCGGCGGCGGCTATGAGTTCCTGACGCTGGAGACGAAGGTGGCCATCCTCGACGGCCCCGCGATGCCGCAGCAGAGCCTGCGCCTCTTCCGGGAGATGTCCGGCCGCCCGACCGGACCGCTGTCCTGGTTCGGACGTGAGCTCCAAGAGGACGACTTCCTCCGCACGATGGTGGGCGAGCACCGCCTCATCTACGAGTTCGAGGTCGAGCGGGCCTACGGGATGATCTGAGCGGGCTGGAGCCGACCGACCGGCCCACCGCCGCAGGGCCAGCGCGGCCGCAGGGTGCCTGCTCAGCGGTAGAGCGCGGGCGGCTCCAGCAGGTCGCGCACGGTGCAGTCCTCGTCGAAGAGCAGGAAGCGGTCGAACGAGCGCAGGAACCAGCGGTCATGGGTGACCGCGACGACTGTGCCCTCGAAGGCGGCCAGGCCGTCCTCGAGCGCCTCGGCCGACTCCAGGTCGAGGTTGTCGGTCGGCTCGTCGAGGAGCAGCATCGTGGCCCCGTCGAGCTCGAGCAGCAGGATCTGGAACCGAGCCTGCTGGCCGCCGGAGAGCGTCTCGAAGAGCTGCTCCGCGCACCGTTGCAGCTCGTAGCGGCGGAGCATGCCCATGGCCGGGCCGCGCACGACGTCGCGCTTCTCGAGCAGCTCGAGCAGCGTGCGGCCGTGCCAGTCCGGGTGCTCGTGGGTCTGGTTGAAGTGGCCGGGAACGACGCGCGCGCCGAGTCGCACCGCGCCGTCGTGGGCGATGGTCGTGTCGCCGGCGACCAGGCGCAGGAAGTGGCTCTTGCCGGCGCCGTTCGGCCCGAGCACGGCCACTCGCTCGCCATACCAGATCTCGGCGTCGAAGGCATCGGTCAGGCCGTGCAGCGACAGCCCCTCGATCATGAGCGCCTTGCGACCGGTGCGCCCGCCGGCCAGCCGGACGTCGACCCGCTGGTCCTGCACGAGCTCCGGGGGCTTGGTCCGCTCCTCGAAGTGCCGGAGGCGGGTCTCCGCGGCCTTCAGCTTGGGCGCGAACCCGTCGGAGATCTTGGCCCGCTGCCGCATGACCCGGACCAGCTCCACGAGACGGGCCCGCTCGTCCTCCCACTGCGCGGCGTCTCGGGCGAGGCGGTCGTTCCTCGCATCCCGCGCCTCGTGGTAGGAGGCGAAGCCGCCGCCGTACGTCCACGTGCCCTTCGCCTCGACCGTGACGATCTTGGTCGCGACGCCGGCCAGGAGCTCACGGTCGTGGCTGACGAAGAGGATCGTCTTGGGGCTGCGGCGCAGCTCATCCTCGAGCCATCGCTTGCCCGCGACGTCGAGGAAGTTGTCGGGCTCGTCGAGGAGCAGGACGGCGGCGTCGCCGCGGAGCAGTGCCTCGAGCGCGAGCCGCTTCTGCTCACCGCCCGAGCAGGTGCCGACCGGTCGCGACCGCACCGTCTCGTAGGGCTCGCCCAGCACCTTGGTGGTGACCGTGTCCCACAGGACCTCGAGCTCGTAACCGCCGACCTCGGCCCAGTCGCTGATGGCCTGGGCGTAGGCCACCGCGGCCGCGGTGTCGTCGTGGTGCGCCAGGTGGTCGGCCTCGGCCTGGGTCAAGCGCGCGTCGACCCGCTGCGCGGCGAGGGGAGCGAAGGACGACAGCAGCTGGTGGACCGTCGTGCTGTCGCGGATCGAGCCGACCAGCTGGGGCATGACGGCCATGCGCCCGTCGACGGCGACGGTGCCGTCGGCTCCCGCCAGCTCCCCGCCGATGATCCTGAGGAGGGTGGTCTTCCCGGCGCCGTTGACACCGACCAGCGCGACGTGGTCACCGTCGCCGACGCGGAACGACGCGTCCTCGAAGAGGGTCTCGCCGCCCGGGCGGGCCCAGCGCAGGTGGCTGATCTGAAGCGAGCCCATGGAGCGGACCGTAGGTCAGCAGCTCCGGCCACGGCGGCTGGATTCCGCCGCTCGGTCCGCCGCGACGTGCCGGGTGAGGCACGTCCTTGCCCCGTGGCCGGCCCGGATGGGTCCGCTACGCTCCGTCCACCCCGGAGAGGTGCCAGAGAGGCCGAATGGGGCGCCCTGCTAAGGCGTTGTCGTGGTAACGCGACCGTGGGTTCAAATCCCACCCTCTCCGCCAGCGGTTCGCTGTCCTACCGGCGAGCCAGTCTGTGACCCCGG
>JBKPRL010000187.1:0-12777 GCA_046734535.1 bacterium
CTCGGCATCGAGGCACTCAGGGTGACGACGAGTGGGCCTGTAAGCGGGATCCTGTCCAGCGCCTCGCGGCGCCTGGGTGGCCATCCATCTGAGCGGCCTACCCGGGGGTCGCCCTTGCGGGCGGGCGGGTCACCCGTGCCCCCTGCTCGGCCTTGCTCCCAGCGGGGTTGATCGAGCCGCCCGGGTCACCCCGGACGCTGGTGCGCTCTTACCGCACCGTTTCACCCTTGCCTGTGGCCGGCGGTCGCCCGTCGGCCCATCGGCGGTCTGCTCTCTGTGACACTGTCCGTCAGGTCGCCCCGACCTGGCTCTCGCCAGCGCTGTGCCCTGTGGAGTCCCGACTTTCCTCGACCCGGTCGAGCCGGACCGCGGCCACCCGGCCCACTCGTCGTCACCGACCAGGCTAGTGCTCCCTCGAGCCAGGCAGCTCAGATCACGCAGGGCGTGACGTGGGCTGCCTCCCTGCGAACCAGGCCGGCCAGATCGCGAGCCCAGGCCACGGATGGCCCGGCGAGCGACCCCACCACGGCCCGGCCCGGCGGGCCACCGCACCCCGCCTGGCCGGGCGAGCGGTCGACGGCCGGCCGGCGTCAGTCCTCGTAGATGTACGAGTTGGGCCCGGGGGTGTCCCAGGTCAGCTCCACTCCGCCGAGCACGACCTCGACCGAGGCGAGCGACGCAAACGCTCCTGGCACCTGCGCGACCGGCAGCGGCGGCTTGGCGGTCGGGCCGGTGGCCGGAGCGGTGTTGGCGGTCGCCCCCGGGCCGGTGAGGAGGGGGGCCGAGCCGGACGACTCCTCCTGCTGCTGCGCCTCCTCGGTGCCGACGCGGGTGAAGCCGTCGATCCGGCTCACCGTCACCGCGGAGTAGCGGTTGACCGCGGCCACGATGCCCATCATCAGGTGGCGCGCGTCAGCGTCCACGACGGTCGGGGAGTAGCCCTGGAGCGAGGCGCTGATCAGCGTCTCGAAGGAATCGACGTAGCGCAGGATGTCGAGGGGATCGGTGCCGCCGTCGCTGATGGCCTTCAGGGCCGGGGTCACGATGCGCTCCGTGACCGACGGGTTGGGTTTGCCGTAGGCCTGGCCGCCCACCGCGACGGTGGCGGTGCCGAGCCGGTCCGCCTGCTGCTGGTGCTGGTCCACGATGAAGGTGATCAGATCGGCGTCCGGCGACGAGAGCGCGTTCGTCTCGAGCAGCGTGCCGTAGGACTGGATCGCGTTGTAGACGACCGACGACGACGTGCGGAGGTAGACGGCGTCGGTGACCGGCGGCTGGGTCAGCGTGGCCGGCTGCGCGACCTCGCCGCTCACCGGGATGGCCTTGTCTTCCTTGGCGCAGGCGACAGCGGCTGCCGTGAGTCCGGCGGTCACGCCGCCCAGCACCAGGAAGCGCCGCCGGTCGAGCCTGCGGTCGGGCAGGAGCGGGGAGGGCATCACGACTCCGGGGACGGGCTGGCGGTCGGGCACCGTGGCCATCAGATGACCGGGTACTGGGAGGGGGTGAAGACCGTTGCCCCCGGTTCGTCGCCCTCGACGACCGGCATGAGCTCCTCGTCCGGGACGTCGGTGGCCTGGCCGAGCACCACCGCCTGGCGGGCTTCGACAGGTTGGAACGACGCCACCAGGGTGATCCCGTCCGTGCCCTTGAGGAGGCCGAGGAGCTGGGTGTAGCTGGCAGCAAGGGAGATCTCGAGCTCGTAGGCCGCCTTCAGGATGGCCGGCTCCGCCTTGGCGCTGAACGCCGCGGTCCGCTCGTCGAGCAGTGTCTGGTTGGCGACGCCGGGCGCCCGCCGGCCGAGGAGTGCGCCGATCTGCTCGCCGTAGGTCCGGTGGTGGCGGCCGAAGACGCCGGCGATGAGCTGCCAGTCCTTGCTGAGCGTCGGCGTGGCCTGGCCGTAGAGCTGCGACGCGGCGAGCTCGAGGCTCTGCGCGAAGCCGAGGAGCACGGTGTCCGCCGAGGTCGGCCGCTTGGGCGGGGCGGTCGTCGTGGGTGCCGGCGCCGTGGTGGGGGCGGCGTTCGACGACGTGGCGCCGCTGCCGGAGCTTCCGGTGCTGGTCGTCGTCGAGCTGCTCTGCGCGAAGGCCGAGCCGGCGACGGCCGTGGCGACGGCTCCGCCGGCGAGGGCGGCGAGGCCGCCCATGGCCAGGCGCCGACTGACGGGCCGGTCGCGCTCGACGGATGGCTGGCAGGCGTCGGCGGGTTCAGGCACGCAGCGGTCCTCGGTTGGCACTCGGCAGCTCTCCTCGATGGCCCAGGCCGCCCCGGCGGCGCAACGGTGCCACAGCCTTCCCGGCGGTGGCACGGCGGGGCAACTCTAGAAGTCCAGGGCGGACAGGTCGGGCATCCAGCCGCTGGCCCGCCGGACAGCCTCGGCCCAGCGCTCGCGATCCAGCGGCGGGCCCGGCTCGACCGTCGCCCGAGGCCGCCACGCCGCGGCGACGTCGTCCATCCCGTCCCAGACGTCGGTCGCCAGGCCGGCCAGGAACCCGGCCCCCAGGGTCGTGGCCTCGGTGACCGGAGAGATCTCGACGACCCGCTGCGTGGCGTCGGCCACGGACTGCACGAAGGTCGGGTTGGCGCTCATCCCGCCGTCGACGCGCAGCGCCTCGATCGGCAGCCCGGAGTCGGCCTCGGCTGCTTCGACCAGGTCGGCCCCCCGCTGGGCGACGCCCTCGAGGACTGCTCGGACCAGCTCGGGGCGGCCCGTCCCGCGGGTGAGGCCGAGCAGGGTGCCGCGAGCCCCGAAGTCCCAGCGCGGCGTGCCCAGGCCCAACAGCGCAGGGACGTACACGACACCGCCGGTGTCGGCAGAGGCGCTCGCTACGGCGTGGCTGTCCGCGGCGTCGTCCAGGATGCCGAGGTCGTCGACCAGCCACTCGATGTTGGTGCCGGCCGACAGCATGATCGCCTCGGTCCCCCACGTCAGCTGGCCGGCGATGGCCCAGCCGATGATGGGGAACGTGCCGTGCGGGTTGCGCAGGCCGCTCTCCGGTGCCGTGGGGCCGGTGCAGGTGTCGAGCATCCCGCCGGTGCCGAAGGTGATCTTGGTGAGGCCGGGCCGGACGCAGCCCTGCCCGATGAGCGAACCTTGCTGATCGCCCACGAGCGCAGCGATCGGTGGCGCGCCGTCGAGCGCGGCGGCCTCGCCGATGGCCCCGCTGGTGTCGACGATCGTCGGGAGGCACGACCGGGGGATGCGCAGTGTCTCGAGGACGTGGTCCGACCACTGCAGATCGAGGTGGTCGAGCAGCCCCGTCACCGCCGCGTTGCTGGGATCGGTGACGTGGAGCCGGCCCTCCGACAGCGTCCACGCCAGCCACGTGTCGACCGTGCCGAAGCAGAGGTCGCGCGAGCGGTCCGGATCATGTGCGTCGAGGAGGGTGGCGAGCTTGGTGGCGGACTGGTTCGGTGCCAGCCGGATGCCGTGCTCGCTGGCCAGCGCGAGGCAGTCGAACACGGTGCGCAGGTCCTGCCAGCCGATGGCGGGAGCGACCGGGACACCCGTGGCGCGGTCCCACAGCACCGTTGAGGCCCGCTGGTTGGTGATGCCGACCGCGTCGACCGGTCCGCCCTCGGCCAACGCGGCGGTGGCCGCGGTGAGGACCGCAGCAGCCATCTCGGCGGCGTCGAACTCGACGAGGCCCGGGAACGGGGTGCTCGGTGGCAGCCGTTGCTGGTGGACGTCGGTGACGGTGGCGTCGGGCTGGACGATGGCGGCCCGCAGGCTGCTCGTCCCGACGTCGATCACGAGGACGCTCATCGTTCGCCGCTCTCGGCCGCTCGGGCCATTCGCTCGCTCATCGTCGGGACGGTCCGCTGTGGGAGAGGACGAAGCTGCCGAGCAGGCCGCCCACCGTGCCGGCCATGAGCGAGAGCAGGAGGCTGGAGGCCACCCTGCTCCAGCTCACCCCGTCGCCCCGGCTCAGCCGCAGCACGACGCCGACGGCCTGGACGATGACGAAGACGCCCACCGCGGTCACGACGCCGTGGGTGAGCGGGAGCCCGCGGTCCTGGCGCCACGCCGCGACGCCCGCTCCGAGCACCAGGCCCGCGAGGACGAGCACGACGAGGGCCCACAGCCAGCTCGGCTGGTCGGACCGGTCCGAGAGGATGCGGCCGACCACGCCGGCGGGCACGGCGATCACCGCCGCGATGACGCCGCCCTCGTACAGCGCCCGTAGGTCCAGCCGGTCGATCAGGGCCACGGCGCACTCCGGTCCGGCTCCGGCAGGCCGAGCTTGCCGGGGTTCAGGATGCCGGCCGGGTCGAGCGCGGCCTTGATGGTCCGGAGCACCTCGGCGCCGCCACCCAACGCCTCGTCGACGAAGCGCCCACGGTTGAGGCCGACGCCGTGGTGGTGGCTCAGGTTGCCGCCGGCGCCGAGCACCGCGCGCGTGCCCGCGTCCCACAACGCGACGTACGTCGACTCGACCTCGTCCGGTGGGGGCGTGGCCGCGAAGGTGAAGTACAGGCAGGCGCCATCGCCGTAGCTGTGCGAGAGGTGGGCCGACGCGACCCGGGTGTGGGGCACGGCCGTCAGTGCGGTAGTGGTCTCGCGGTAGACCACGGGGAGCCGGCCCCACGGCGCGGCGATCTCCAGCGTGTCGACGACGAAGCCCTTCTGTGTGAGCGCCTCGAGCGCCGAGACGTCGTTGCGGTGCTCGAGCCACTCCTGCACCAGCGCGTCCTCCATCCGCTTCGCTGCGGCGCACTCCTCGTCGACGATCGCCATCGTGGCGTCGACCAACCGGGCCTCGGCCTCGTCCAGCACGAGCAGGACGGCGACCGAGCCATCGGTGCCGTGCGACCGTTGCGACTCGATCTCGTCGTAGAGGCGCAGCACGGCCGGAGTCGCGCCGCGGCGCAGGATCCGGCGGCACGCGTCGACGCCCGCGTCCCAGGAGTCGAACCCGTACGCGGCGCGGCCCTCGGCCGGCGGGATCGGATGGACGCGCAGTCGGGCCGCGGTGATGATCCCGAGCGTGCCCTCCGAGCCGACGAACACCTGCGTCAGGTCGGGTCCGGCCGCGGTCCGCGGCGCACCGCCGGTGGTGATCTCCCGGCCGTCGGCGAGCACGACGTCGAGGCCGACGACCATGTCCTCGATCTTCCCGTAGCGGGTGGAGTACTGGCCCGCGCCGCGGCAGGCCAGCCACCCGCCGACCGTCGAGATGTCCATCGACTGGGGCCAGTGGCCGAGGGTGAGCCCGCGGGCGCGGAGGTCGGCCTCCAGGTCGGGACCGAACGTGCCGGGAAGCACGGTCACCGTGAGGCTGTCGTCGTCGACGGCGGTCACGCCGGCCATGGCGGTGAGGTCGAGCAGGACACCACCGGCGCGGGGCACGCTGGCGCCGCACACGCCGCTGCGGCCGCCCGCCGCGGTGACCGGGATGGACCGGGCGTGACACGCGCGGAGCACTGCGGCGACCTCGCCGGCGTCGGCCGGCCGGCACACGGCATCGGCCAGCCCGGCCACCTGCCCAGCCAGCGCCCAGTGCATGGCCAGCGGCCACCAGTCCCGGCTGGCCTCAGCCCGGAGGGCCGGGTCGGTCACCGTGTCAGGGCAGGCGGCGCGCAACGCGGTCAGGGCGGCCTCGTCGAGCGGTGGGCCGTCGTTCAACCGCCCCTCGACGGCCGCGGGCGCGCCGGCGAAGCCGATGGGCGGGGTGGGGACGATCACGCTCAGGCCCCGAAGGCGGCGTCCATGGCCCGGTCGGGCTCGTCGCCGCTGATCGCCTCGTGGGCGATCGACCGCCGGTAGGCCGCCACCTGACGAGCCGTCTCGTCGTCGTCCCAGCCCAGCTCGGGCGCCAGCAGGCGTGCTACCGCCGGCGCCGCCTCGTCGCTCGCGGCGCGGTCGAGCAGGCGGGCCCGGGTGCGACGGGACAGGACGTCGTCGACGGAGCGCGCCATCTCGTGGCGGGCCGCGTACACCGCTTCGGCCGCCACGTAGGACAGTCCCGGGACGAGGGGCGCGGCCAGGTCGGGCTCGGCCGAGATGAGCACCTCGACCTCGGCGGCCAGTGTGCCGTAGCGGCGACGAAGGTGGGACAGCCGCTCGGTGCCGGTCGGCTCGACGTAGCCGTCGCCGCCGAGGAGGCGCAGCCGCTTGGTCTTCGAGTGCCCCTTGCGGTTCAACCGGTCCATCACCGTGTCGACCGCGTCCGCCGCCATGCGCCGGTAGGTCGTCAGCTTGCCGCCGGTCACGCTCACCAGTCCGGCGGGGGAGACGGCCACCTTGTGCTGGCGGGAGAGGTCGGCGGTACGGCCCGAGGGAGCGCTCTTCACGAGCGGCCGCAGCCCAGCCCACGTGCCGGTGACGTCCGCCTCCGTCACGCCCGTGGTCACCGAGGCGTTGAGCGCCCGCAGGACGTACTCGAGGTCCTCCCTCGTGCACTGCGGGTCGTCGATCGGACCGTCGTAGTCGGTGTCGGTCGTGCCGACGTAGGTGAAGTCGCCCCAGGGCACGACGAACAGGCTGCGCTTGTCCTTGGGGACGGGGATGACGACCGCGATGTCGTTGCGGACCTTGTCCCAGGGCACCGTGAGGTGGATCCCCTTGGCCGGACGGATCGAGTTCGGGTGGGTGGCCTCGTCGAGGGCGCGGACGTCGTCCGCCCAGACGCCAGCGGCGTTCACGACGACGGTGGCGGCCACATCCAGCTCGTCACCGTCGACCGTCACCCGCGCCCCGGCGATCCGATCGCGATCCTTGCGCAGGGCGACCACCCTCGCCCCGTTGAGGACGGCTGCCCCGTGCTCCGCGGCGGTGCGGGCGACGGTCAGGCAGAGCCGGGCGTCGTCGGCCTGCGCGTCGTAGTACAGGTAGGCGGAGGCCAGGCGATCGGCCGGCAGGGTCGGCATGTGGGCCAGCGCGTCGTCCTTCTTGAGCCGCCGGTGGAGCTTGCCGATGCGGGCGCCCCCGGTCAGGTCGTACATCCACAGCGCCGAGCCGAAGGCCCGAGCGAGCTTGGCGTTCATGACCCCGTCGCGGGTGAGGATCGGGATCATGAAGGGCAGGATCCTGACCAGGTGGGGAGCGTTGTGGCGGAGCCGCTGCCGCTCAGCCAGCGCCTCGTAGACGAGCCGGACGTCGCCCTGCTGGAGGTAGCGCAGCCCTCCGTGGATCAGCTTCGAGCTCTTGGAGGACGTCCCTGATGCGAAGTCGTCCCGCTCGACGAGGGCGGTCCTCAGCCCGCGAGAGGCGGCGTCGAGGGCCGTGCCCACCCCGGTGATGCCCCCACCGATCACCAGGACGTCGAAGTGCTCGTGGCGAAGGCGGTCGAGCATCGCCGCCCGATCGAAGGGAGCCATCGCCGGCCAGTGTAGAGATACCCCAGCGTGCCGGGACCCGTCGCCGCTGTCGCCCGGACCGCCGGTTGCCGTCCTCCGCTCGTAGCCTGCGGGCCATGCGATCACTGGCCGCGGCGGCGCCCCGCCCCGACCGACACCAACGCGAGGAGCGACCACGATGGCCGAGCTGAAGGGCAGCAAGACCGAGGAGAACTTGAAGGCGGCGTTCGCGGCCGAGAGCCAGGCGAACCGCCGCTACCTGTACTTCGCGCAGAAGGCCGACATCGAGGGCTACCCGGACCTCTCCGCGCTCTTCCGCTCTGTCGCGGAGGGCGAGACTGGACACGCCTTCGGCCACCTCGACTTCCTGGCTGCGGCGGGTGATCCGGTGACGGGCGAGCCCGTGGGCTCGACCGAGGACAACCTCCGCTCGGCGATCGCCGACGAGACCTACGAGTACAGCGAGATGTACCCCGGCTTCGCCCGCACGGCGCGAGACGAGGGTTTCATCGAGGTGGCCGAGTGGCTGGAGACCCTCGGGCGAGCCGAGAAGAGCCACGCCGTCCGGTTCGCGCAGGGACTGGAGTCGATCTCCTGAGCAGGGCCGTCGCACGGCCCGATCCGGACCGGGCCCTGGCCTCCGCAGTACGTTGGTGGCGGACGTGACGACGACCTACGACCCCCACCACCCCCGCCATCACCGACCTGACCGGGCGCCTCCCGCAACACCCCGCTGCAGATCGTCGCCCGGGCGTACGGCATCCCGGTCGAGCAGCCCCGCTGACGCGGGCGCCGGCCGATCCCCCACGGGCCCCACGGCGACCCACCGGCAGGACGGCGTTCAGAGGAGACACAAAAGGGTCTGGTCAGGGGCGAAATCGGCTTCTACGATGCGTCTCCTTCACTCATCCGACCACCACTTCGACCCGCCTTGGGGGGCGACCCGTGCCGGTAAAGGACATCGACTGGCGGCAGCTGGGGGCGTGCCGGGGGCTGGACCCCGGGATCTTCTACCCCGAGACCGACGAGGAGGCGGACAGCGCGAAGGCGGTGTGTGGCGCGTGCGGCGTGCGCTCCGCCTGCCTGGAGCACGCGCTGCAGCGCCGGGAGAAGCAGGGCGTCTGGGGCGGCTGCACCGAGCGGGAGCGGCGGCGGATCATCCGCCAGCGCCGGCGCTCTGCCTGAGCCGCCCTCCATGGGAGCGCTGGCGGACCTCGGGGGCTGGCCCGCGGTCCTCGGCCACCTCGTCGCGCACCAGGACCTGACCGCCGACACCGCCCGTGCGGCCATGGACGAGATCCTGGCCGGTGACGCCAGCCCGGCCCAGCTCGGTGCCTTCGTCGTGGCCCTGCGCATGAAGGGCGAGGCGGTCGATGAGCTGAACGGGATGCTCGACGCCATGCTCGCCGCGGCCAACCTGGTCACCCTGCCGCCGGAGCTCGCCGGGCGGGCCGTCGACGTGGTGGGGACCGGCGGCGACCGGAGCCACAGCATCAACGTGTCCACGCTGTCGGCGCTGGTCGTGGCCGGCGCCGGAGTTCCGGTCTGCAAGCACGGGAACCGGGCGGCTTCGTCCCAGTGCGGCGCGGCCGACCTGCTCGAGGCGCTGGGCGTGGTCATCGAGCTCTCCGCGGCCGGCGTGGCCCGCTGCGTCGAGGGGGCCGGCATCGGCTTCTGCCTGGCCCCCCGCTTCCACCCCGCCCTCCGCCACGCCGGCCCCGCCCGTCGGGAGATGGGCATCGGGACGGCGTTCAACGTGCTCGGGCCGCTGGCCAACCCCGGCCGGGTCCGGCGGATGCTGTTGGGGGTGGCCGACGTGCTCCTCGCCGAGCGCATGCTCGCCGTCCTGAAGGCCCACGGCTCCCACCACGTCATGCTCGTCCACGGCCACGACGGCCTGGACGAGCTGACCACGACAGGACCCTCGACGGTGTTCGAGCTGCGCGACGGTGAGGTCACCACGAGTGTCCTCGACCCTCGTGACCTGGGGCTACCGCTCGCCCAGCCGGTGGACCTGCGCGGCGGGGACCCGTCCACCAACGCCGGACTGGCCCGGCGGGTCCTGGACGGCCACCACGGTCCGCACCGCGACATCGTGGTCCTGAACGCCGGTGCGGCCCTCGTGGTCGGGGGCGCGGCGGGCTCGATCGAGGAGGGGATGGCGACGGCCGCGGCCGTCCTGGACGACGGGGGGGCCACGGCTGCGCTGGAGCGCTTGCGGACGTGCTCCCTGGCGGCTGCCGAGGGCGATCGGCCAGGCTGACTGCTCGTGATCGTGCGGGTGCCCGCCTCGTCGGCCAACCTCGGGCCCGGCTTCGACACCCTCGGCCTCGCCTTGAGCCTGTACCTCGAGCTGTCCTTCGAGGAGCCCGGCGGTGCCGGATTGCCCGAGGGTGCCGGGTCGCCCGAGGGTGCCGCGTCGCCCGAGGGTGCCGGATCGCCCGGCGCGGTCCGCACCGAGGAGGAGCACCCCGGCGTCCGGGCCTTCCGCCAGCTCGGCGGGACCGGTCCGGTGACGATCAGGTCCCGCATCCCCATGGGTCGCGGGCTCGGCTTCAGCGGCTCGGCCCGGGTAGCCGGCCTGGTCGCCGCGCTGGCGCAGCGCCACGGCCCGGGCTTCCACCCCCTGGACGAGGCCGAGCAGCTGCTCCACGTGGCGACGGCGCTGGAAGGGCACGCCGACAACATCGCCCCCTCCATCTTCGGTGGCGTCGTGGCCTCGGCGGGCGGCCATGCCGTGCGCGTAGCGCTGCCCTTCGAGCCGGCGGTCGTGGTCTGGGTTCCCCCCTCGACGACCTCGACCGACCAGTCGCGGGCCGCACTGTGCCTCTCGGTCCCGTTCGCGGACGCGGTCTTCAACGTCGGCCGGACCGCCTTGCTCGTCGCGGCGCTCGCCGCGGGGAACACCCACGCCCTGCGCACCGCCACCGAGGACCGGTTGCACCAGGACCAGCGCTTCGCCCGCTCGCCCGCCTCGCGACTGGCGCTGGAGGCGGCGCTCGACGCCGGAGCGTGGTGCGGCTGGCTCTCGGGCTCGGGTCCGACCATCGCGGCGCTGTGCGCCCCCGACGCCGCCGACGATCTGGCCGCCGCTCTGCCGCCGGAGGGCCACACCAAGGTCCTCGCCGTCGACACGGGCGGAGCGGTCCTGACGCCTTGAGGCGGGCGGCGGCGCCCGACAGACTCTCGCGGGGTCGTGTACGGGAAACGACCACGAAACCCCGCGAGACGCTCACTCATGCCGCCAGCGGCTTGCGCCGGGCCAGGGCCTCGCCCGGGGTGAAGGAGGGCAGGGCCGGCCAGGCCGAGGCCAGCGTGCCGTCGCAGCGCTCCAGCCGCACGCGATGGGCCTCGCGGTCCAACCAGGCCACCACGGTCGCCAGCTCGAGGGCCAGCTCGGCGGACAGCGGGTTGCGGTCCTCCGTCGAGGCGAGAGCGGGTGGCGTCGTGTCGAACGGGAGCTGGTCGGCCGCGCCCGACGGCGGCGGGGTGGCGTCGATCAGGATTCCGCCCTCCAGCTCGGCCACCGCTCCTCCGGGCAACACGAGGCGCACCCGACCGGACGATCGGAGCGTCGCCACCCGCCGTTGGCGCCGGAGCGCGCCAGCCAGCGCACCGGCACGGTCGCGCACCAGCGCCGCTTCCTCGAACCGCCGGGCCTCGGCCAGCTCGGCCAGGCGCCAGCGGAGGGGGTCGAGCAGGGCGTCCGGACGGCTCGTCAACCCCTCGACGACCATCTGCACGACGCGGCGATACTCGTCGGCCTCGCCCGCTCCGGCACACGGGCACAGGGCGACGCCGAGCTGCGCGGGCAGACACGGGTCGGCCCGGCGCGGGACGGTGGTCCGCGGCCCGAGGGCCTCGGCGCAGCGCCGCAACGGGGCCACGGTCTGGATCGCCTCCACCACGGAGGTGGCGTGCTGGGTCGACGGCAGCGGGCCGAGGTAGAGGGAACCGTCCGCTCGGGGCACGCGGACCACCTTGAGCCGGGGGAACCGCTCGCCGAGCGTGAGGGCGACAAACGGCGCCGCGCGCCACCGCGTGCCCTGGCGGTTGTAGCGGGGTTGGAGACGGTGGATCAGCCGCGCCTCGACCACCGCGGCCTCGAGCGTCGACGTGACGACGTGATGGCGCACCCCGACCGTCTCCCGTAGGAGGTTGCCGATCTTCCGCCGGTCGTCCCCCGAGAAGTAGGACCGGACCCGCTGGCGCAGGTTGGCCGCCTTTCCCACGTAGAGCGGGATGCCCCGGCCGTCCACGAACCAGTACACGCCGGGTGCGCGGGGCAGCGCGGTGGTGAGGCGGAGCTTGGCGGCCTGGGGGTGCCCACTGAGCCGGGGGAGCACGAGCAGGTCGTCCAGCCCGAGCACGCCCCACGCGGCGGCGCGCTCCAGGAGAAGGTGGAGCAGATCGGTCGTGGCGAGGGCGTCGTCGAGGGCGCGGTGCGACGGCTTGTGGTCGAGCCGGAACCGATCGGCCAGGGTGCCGAGGCGGCAGTTGGGTACCTCGTCGCGCACGAGGCGGCGGGCCAGCGCGGCCGTGTCGACAGACGGGTTGGCCAAGCGTGGCCAGCCGTCGCGCCCGAACGCGGCGTTGAGGAACCCGAGGTCGAAGCGGATGTTGTGACCGACCACGACCGTGCCGCCGAGGAACTCCGCCAGCGCCGGCAGCACGGCGTGCACCCGGGGAGCCGGCGCCACCATCGCGGCCGTGATGCCGGTCAGGACCGTGATGGCGGGCGGGATGGCCGAACCCGGGTTGACCAACGTGTGGAAGGTTCCCAGGCATTCACCACCTCGGACCTTCACGGCGCCGATCTCCGTGATGGCATCGTCGTTGGGCGAACCGCCGGTCGTCTCCAGGTCCACGACGGCGAAGGTCACCTCGGCGAGCGGCGTGCCGAGCTCGTCGAAGGATCGTTGCACGGGCGAGCACGGTAGCGAACAGGTGTTCGTGTCGCAAGCATCCCGCCCGCCGATCTCATCCGGGGTGCCGCTGAGGGCCGTCGGTACGATGACTCGATGGACGTGCCCGACGACCTCCTCCGACCGGGGTTGGAGGTCGCGTTCATCGTCGCGGTCGTCGGTGCACGGCAGCGGCCGCCCATCCCGCCGCCGTCGGCGTTGCGCCCGTTCCTGCAGTTCCAGAAGCTGCCGTCCGCGGCGCTGGTCCCGGTCCGCAAGGTGGTGGAGGACGACGTCGAGTTCCGCCGACGGGTCGCCGCGGTGGCCACCGACGAGACCGTCAACCGGGCGTCATGGCTGTGGCTGCACCGGTCGGAAGGTTGGGAGGACGAGCTGGCGGCGCTGGTCGAGCAGGAGCCCGAGCCGGCCGCCGACCAGCGCTCGGCCAGGGCGCTCCAACGCCGCGTCGACGCGGCCGAGGCCAAGGCCCGCCGCCAGGCAGCCGAGCTGGCGACGCTGCGCGCCGAGGTGGAGCGGGCGCAGTCGGCGCGGGAACGGGCCGCGGCCGAGGCGAGCA
>JBKPRL010000188.1:0-7257 GCA_046734535.1 bacterium
GGCCGAGGCGCGAACCCTGGACGAGCTGGAGGCGCGGGTCCGGGCCCTCGATCCGGCCCGGGCGCTGGCCCGGGGGTGGAGCATCACGCACGCCGCGGACGGGAGGGTCGTGCGGTCGGCGGCCGACGTCGTGCCGGGCGACCGCCTGACGACCACACTGGCCGACGGTCGCGTCCGCAGCCGCGTGGAGGAGACCGTGGAGGACTCGGGAGCGGTGAGCACACCATGAGCGGGCGATGAGCGACCGGCGGGACCCGACGACTGGCGCGAGCGGCACGACTGGCTCGAGCGACCCGAGCGGCGCGAGCGAGCCGGGCGAGCAGGCCAGCGAGCTGGGCTACGCCGATGCGCTCGCCGAGCTCGAGGGCATCCTTCACGAGCTGGAGGGAGACGCCGTCGACGTCGACCACCTGGGAGATCGGGTGCGCCGGGCGGCCGAGCTGATCCGGCTCTGCCGCGCCCGCATCGACCACGCCCGGATGGAGATCGAGCAGGTGGTGGCCGAGCTCGACGCCGGCCCCTGACGCCGACGCCGCCGCGGACGGGGTGCCAGCAGTCGAATTCTGCGTGTTTGACGCGCCGCGGCGCGGACTATGGTGACGGCTACCGGAGGAAGGAGGTGGTCCAACGTTGAACGGTGAATGTTTGGGGACCCCGGAGGTGGTTGGCCGCTGACGGCGGCTGCTGGACCACCTGGCGAATACACGTCAGCCACCGTCGATCGCGTTCCCGGAGCTTGGTCCCGCCCGGGCAGGAGGATCGCCCCTACGGGAGGCGAACCCCAGAGCACGACGTGATCGGTCCCAATTCCAGCAAGTCGAGCGACGGGAGCACTCCGCGCGGGTGCTCCCGTCGTCGCGCCCGGGCACCGAGGGCTGGGCCTGTCGGGCGGGCCGCGCCCGGGGGGTTGGGCCGCGCCCGGAGGATGCGCCCGCGCCCGGAGGATGCGCCCGCCGCCCGGTGGGTGGCGTGGCCGGTGGGCGGCGTGGCCGGCCCACCCCCCCGGCTTCTGGTGCGGTGTCGTCGCACGGGTGAGCGGATCTCGCGCCAGCAGCTCATGAGCTGGCCGCGCGCGGGGACGGCTGGGGGTGCTCCCACCGTCTCGGGCGCGCCGCGTCCCGCCGCGGCTCAGCCTCCGGCCGCTCGATCAGGGGGCGCTCCCCGCCTTCACGTAGCCTGTCCCGGTGCCTGCGGCCCCTTCGTCGCTCCTCGAGATCGCTGACCGCGTCGACGCCCGGCTCCGTCAGCTGGTCGACGAGGAGCAGGCTCGCTGGTCGGCGCTGGACCCAGACCTGCGGGCGCCGATGGAGGCGCTCGGTGGTCTCGTCGCCTCCGGGGGGAAGCGGCTGCGACCCGCGTTCTGCCATTGGGGCTTCGTCGCGGCCGGCGGCGACCCGACCGACGACCGCTCGATCGACGCCGGCGCGGCGTTCGAGCTGCTCCACGCGTTCGCCCTCTTCCACGACGACGTCATGGACGGCTCTGCGACCCGGCGAGGCAGCCGGACCACCCACCTGAGCTTCGCCGACGCCCACGCCGCACAGGGTTGGTCGGGGGAGGCGCGACGCTTCGGCGAGGGAGTGGCCATCCTGGTCGGCGACCTCGCCTTCGTCTACGCCGACCAGCTCATGCACGGCGCGCCGCTGCCGGCCTGGGAGATCTGGACAGAGCTGCGGATCGAGCTCAACGTCGGCCAGTACCTCGACATCCTCGGCACCGTCCGCGGGGAGCGCAGCCGGGTCACCGCCGAGCGCATCGCCCGCTACAAGAGCGGCAAGTACACGGTCGAGCGGCCCCTCCACCTCGGCGCCGTGCTGGCCGCGCCCGACCGGGCGGTCGACCTGCTGCCGTCGCTGTCGGCCTACGGTCTGCCCCTCGGCGACGCCTTCCAGCTCCGCGACGACGTCCTGGGCGCCTTCGGGGAGACGACGCTCACGGGCAAGCCGGTCGGCGACGACCTGCGGGAGGGCAAGCCGACGCCCCTCATGGCGATGGCCACCGCCCGCGCCGATCGCCGGCAGGCCGAGGTGCTGGCCCTCGTCGGACGGCCCGACCTGACGGAGGCCGACATCGACCGGGTCCAAGAGGTGCTCATCGGGACGGGGGCGCTCGCCGAGCTCGAGTCGGTCATCGACGACCTCGCCCACCAGGCCTTGGTCGCCCTCGACGTCGCCGACATCACCGACGACGCCCGCAAGGGCCTCGCGGAGCTGGCGCACTATGTGGCGTGGCGCGAGCTGTGAGCGGCCCCGGCCGTTGCCTGGTGCGGCACTGACGCGGTGAAGGTCGTCGTCGTCGGGGCCGGGCTGGGCGGGCTCTCGGCCGCCGCCCACCTGGTCGGTCGGGGGCACGAGGTCACGATCCTCGAGCGGTCCGCGGCGCCGGGTGGCCGCGCCGCGGTGGTCGCGGAGGGCGGGTACCGGCTGGACATCGGGCCCACCGTGCTGACGATGCCCGGCCTGCTGGCCGACACGTTCGCGGCCGCCGGTGCCGACATGGCCGACTTCGTGACCGTCCGACCGGTCGACCCCATGTACCGGGCGGTCTACGCGGACGGCAGCGAGCTGCGGGTCTGGCACGACCGGGCCCGGATGAAGGAGGAGATCGCCTCCTTCGCCGGTGCGGCCGACGCCGAGGGGTTCGACCGGTTCTGTGCCTGGCTGGCGCGGCTCTACGACCTCGAGATGCCGGGCTTCATCGACACCAACTACGACTCCGTGCTCGACCTCGCCCGGCCCCTGGCTCCGGCGCTGCGCCTCGTGCGGATGGGCGCCTTCCGCCGGCTGGCCCGCGTCGTCGGCTCGTACTTCGGCGACGAGCGCCTGCGACGGATCTTCTCGTTCCAGTCGATGTACGCCGGGCTGGCCCCGTACGAGGCGCTGGCGCTGTACGCGGTGATCACGTACATGGATGTCGTCGAGGGAGTGGTCGTCCCCGAGGGCGGCATGCACCGCATGGCCACTGGACTGGCCACCGCACTCGAGAAGGCCGGGGTCGAGATCCGCTACCGCTCGCCGGTCACCCGCGTCCTGCGCGGTCCGGGCGGCGCGGTGATCGGAGTGCAGCTGGGTGCCGAGGACGGCGGCGACAGTGCGGGCGAGCGGCGGCTGGCGGACGCGGTGGTCTGCAACGCCGACCTCCCCGTCGCCTACCGCACCCTGCTCGGAGGGGTCGATGCGCCCCGCTCCGCCCGTCGCGGCCGGTACTCGCCGAGCTGCCTGCTGTGGGTGGCCGGCGTGAGAGGAGCGCCGCCGCCAGGGAGCGCGCACCACAACATCCACTTCGGCACCGACTGGGACCAGTCCTTCGCCGCGCTGATCGAGCGGGGGACCCGCATGCCCGACCCGTCGATCCTGGTGACCCAGCACAGCCTCGACGATCCCGGCCTGGCGCCGGAGGGGTGCTCCACCATGTACGTGCTGGAGCCGGAGCCCAACCTCGACGGGCGCGTCGACTGGACCCGGGAGCGGGACCGGGCGCGCACCGACCTCGTCAGCCGGGTGGCCGCGCTCGGGTACCCGGTCGACGCCGAGGTCGAGCGCTTCTACGACCCCCTCGACTGGGAAGCCCTCGGCATGGAGCGGGGGACTCCCTTCGCGCTGGCTCACACGTTCCGCCAGACCGGTCCGTTCCGGCCCGCCAACGTCGACCGGCGCGTCCCGGGTTTGGTGTTCGTGGGCTCGAGCACCGTGCCAGGGGTGGGTGTGCCGATGGTGCTGATCTCCGGGCGCCTTGCGGCCGAACGGGTGGAGCGCTTCGCGGCAGAGGGTCGATGATCCGCCCGTGGCACCGCCCGGGCGGTCACCTCGCGCGAACCGGAGGGGGCGGCGATGGCGACGACGCGCCGCCCGTCACCCTCGAGGAGTCCTACGAGCGCTGCCGGCGGCTGAGCCGGCGCCACGGCACCACCTACTACTGGTCGACCCTCGCGCTCCCCCGCATCAAGCGCCACCACGTCCACGCGCTGTACGCCTTCTGCCGGCGCGCGGACGACCTGGTCGACGAGCCGGTGCCGACGGTGGACGGCACCGACCCCGCGGCGACGCGAGCCGCGACCCTGGCGACGTTCGGCGACCGCTTCTTCGCCGACCTCGACCGGGGCCAGAGCGACGATCCCGTGCTGAAGGCCGTCGTGCACACGGTGCGCGCCTTCGCCATCGACCCGGAGTGCTTCCGCCGGTTCCTCCGCGCGATGACGATGGATCTCACCGTCACCCGATACGAGACGTGGGCCGACCTGCGCGGGTACATGGACGGCTCGGCCGCGGTCATCGGCGAGATGATGCTGCCCATCCTCGAGCCGCGCGATCCCGGCGCCGCGGCCGCGCACGCCCGGGACCTCGGTGATGCCTTCCAGCTGACCAACTTCCTGCGCGACGTCGGCGAGGACCTGGACCGCGGTCGCGTCTACCTGCCCCAGGAGGACCTGCGCCGCTACGGGGCCGACCCCGCACTCCGCCGGGTGACGCCGGAGTGGTGCGAGGTCATGCGCTTCGAGATCGCCCGCTGCCGGCGGCTCTACGTCTCCGCCGACATCGGCATCGGCCTGCTGCCGGACCGGTCGGCCCGCTGCGTGCGGAGCGCCCGCCTGCTCTACAGCCGCATCCTCGAGGTGATCGAGGCCCAGGACTACGACGTGTTCACGAAGCGGGCGCGGGTCCCGACATGGCAGAAGGCGGCGATGGTGGGGAAGCTGCTGTCGCCGGTCGCGTGATCCGGCACCCGTGGACCGTGACGGCTGGGCGCGTCGGAGCAGCCGGCTTTGCGGTTGCGGCAGGAGCGATGGTCGCCACCCCGCTCCTGCAGCGGGGCCGCCGGCGGCTGGCCTCGTCCGCCGTCGTCTCGGGCCTCGCGGTCACCACCGGGGCCGCGGCGGTGCGCCGTTGGGGCCGGCCCCGTGCTCTGGTTGCCGCCACAACCATCGCCGCCGCAACTACTGCCATCGAGCGGCTGGGCACGACCACCGGGCTCCCGTTCGGGCGATACCGCTACACCGGGTCGCTCCGCCCGACCGTGGCCGGCGTGCCCGCCCTGGTCCCCGTGGCCTGGTTCGCGATGTGCCTTCCGGCGCGGGACGTCGCCCACGCGGTGCTCGGCCGGCGGTCGAGCCCGCTGCTCCGCGTCGCGGTGGGCGCGGCCGCGCTCACCGCGTGGGATCTCTTCCTCGATCCTCAGATGACCGCCGAGGGCTACTGGTGCTGGGAGCGGTCCGGTGGCTACCGCGGCATCCCGCTCACGAACTACGCCGGCTGGCTGGTCACCAGCCTCGTCGTCGTGGCCGCGTTGGAGCTCCTGACCCCGCCGCGTGGGGAGGGTGACCGCGCGCTGGTCGGCGTCTACACGTTGATGGCCGTGATGGAGACCGTCGGCTTTGCCGCCTTCTTCGACGATCGGCTGGTCGCCGCGGTCGGCGGCGGGGCGATGGCACCGCTGGCCGCCCTGGCGGCGCGGCGGGTGTGGTCCGTTGGCTGAGGTCGTGGTCGTCGGCGGTGGCGTCGGAGGGCTGGCCGCGGCCGTCCGGCTCCGGGCCGCCGGCCACGCCGTGCGCGTCCTCGAGCGCCGCGCCACCCTCGGAGGCAAGCTCGACGTCCGGGTCCGGGACGGCTTCACCTTCGACACCGGGCCGTCCCTTCTGACCCTGCCCGGCATCCTGGACGACCTGTTCCGCGTCGCGGGCACACGGCTCGCCGCCGAGGTCGACCTGACGAGGTTGGACCCTCAGATCCGGCATCGCTGGCCGGACGGCACCGGGTTCGAGACGTGCGACGACGCGGTGGCGACGAGCAGTGCGGTCGAGGCGTTCTCGCCCGGAGGCGGCGCCGCCCATCGGCGGCTCGTGAGCCGTGGCGGGCGCACCTGGGCCGTCAGCGAGCGCACGTTCCTCGCCGGGCCCGTGAGCGGACCGCGCGATCTGCTGCGGCGGATGCGCTCGCCGCGCGATCTGACGACCATCGACCCGGTGCGCACGCTCGACGCCGTCGCTCGGCGCACCTTCTCCGATCCCCGCCTCGTGCAATGGGTCGGGCGTTACGCCACCTACTCAGGGTCCTCGCCCTACCGAACGCCGGCGACCTTCGCCTGCATCCCGGCCGTGGAGGCCCGCTACGGCGTCTGGTACCCGACCGGAGGGATGAGCGCGCTGCGCGATGCGCTCGTCCGGGTGGCCGAGCGGGCGAAGGTGGAGCTGGCGACGGGATGCGAGGTGGAGCGCATCGACGCGTCGAGTGACCGCGTGCGCGCGGTCGTAACGGCGGACGGCACCCGCCACCGCGCCGACGTCGTCGTGGCCAACGTCGCCGCCGAGGTCCTCCATCGCGATCTCCTCCCTGACCCCCGAGCGCTGGCGCGCGCCGCGCGCGGCGGCCGATCGCTGTCCGGCTTCGTGGTGCTGGCCGGGGTGCGCGGCACCACGCCCGGGCAGGCCCATCACACCGTCTGGTTCCCGACCGACCAGGCCCGCGAGTTCCGCCAGCTGGTCGACGAGGGTGTGCCGGCGGACGATCCGACCATCTATGCCTGCGTGCCGTCGGTCAACGACCCCACCCAGGCGCCGCCGGGCCACGAGAGCTGGTTCCTGCTCGTCAACGCGCCGGCCGGCGCGGCGGTCGATCGCGCCGCCTACCAGACCCGCCTGTTCGACCTCCTGGCCGGCTACGGCACCGACCTCCGCGACCGGCTGTGCTTCACCGAGACGATCACCCCTGACGACCTGGCCAGCCGCTACCGAGCACCGGGAGGCGCGATCTACGGGACGTCGTCCAACGGGCGTCGGGCCGCGTTCCTCCGCCCTGCCAACCGGGGGTCACGGCGCGGCCTGTACCTGGTCGGCGGCTCCAGCCACCCCGGCGGCGGGCTGCCTCTCGTCACGATCAGCGGGCGGATCGTGGCCGACCTGGTCCGCCGGGACGGCTGGTGAGCCGGCGGCCGCGCCGGCCTCGGTCGGTCGTCCGGTGGTGCGGGTTGGCCATCCGGTTGGGTCTGTCCGGCCTGGCAGTCAGTCGGCTGGCACGGGCGGCCCGGCGGCGGCCCGCCCTGGTCGTTGACGGAGCAACCGTGTCGACGCGAACGATCTCCGTCGTGATCCCGGCCCGGGACGAAGCGGCGCGCCTGGGACCGCTCCTGGAGGCGCTGCGCGGCGACCCGACGGTGACGGAGACCGTGGTGGTCGACGACGAGTCCACTGACACCACCTCTCAGCTCGCGTGCCGGCTGGGCGCGACCGTGCTCGCCGGCGCGCCGCTGCCCACGGGCTGGGTG
>JBKPRL010000189.1:0-17865 GCA_046734535.1 bacterium
ACCGGGAGCAGCTACGCCCCCTGCTGCTCGAGCAGCTGGCCAAGTGGTCGGCCGACGACCTCTTCGTGGCGCTGAACAAGGCGGGTGTGCCGTGCGGACCGATCAACGACATCGGCGAGGGCGTCGAGCTGGCCGAGTCACTCGGACTCGCCCCCCGTGTCGAGGTGGGTGAGGCCGACCGCGCGGTGACCGTGGTGCGGAACCCGATCACCTTCAGCGATGCCGACGTCCGCTACCGGCTCCCGCCGCCCGAGCTCGGCGAGCACTCCGACGAGATCAGGGCGTGGCTGCGCAGCGCCGTCGAGCCGGAGCCCGGGAGATGACCGCGGAGGGGGCGGCGACGTACCGGACCGGCATCGGGACGTCCACGGCGGACACCATCACCCTGCTCGGAGAGGATCTGGCGCAGGACCTGATCGGACGGATCACCTTCGGCGACCTCGCGTTCCGGCTCGTCGCCAAGCGGCGGCCGACGCCGCAGGAGCTGACGATGTTCGAGGCCGTGCTGGTCTCGCTGGCCGATCACGGCTTCACCCCGACCGCGATCGCCGCCCGGTTGACCTACACGAGCGCGCCAGAGTCGCTCCAGGGCGCGCTCGCCGCCGGCCTTCTCGGGGGCGGCTCGAGGTTCCTCGGCGTCACCGAGGACGCGGCCCGCTTCCTGGCCGACGGCCTCGCCGGACAGGACCCGCTTCCCGAGGACGCGGCCGGGTGGGACGGGCTCGCCGCCGATCTCGTCGAGCGCACGAAGGCCGCAGGTCGCTTCGTCCCCGGGCTCGGACATCCGGTGCACCGGACCGAGGACCCCCGCACCCCCGTGCTCTTCGAGCTCGCCCGCCAGCAGGGCACGTTCAAGTCGCACCTGGAGCTGTTCGCCGCCATCGGCAGGGTCCATCCGCAGATCCTCGGGCGCAGGCTCCCGCTCAACGGGGCCGGCACCTGCGGGGCCGTGCTGGCCGACCTCGACCTGCCGGTCAGCGTCATGCGCGGCTTCGCCCTGCTGGCCCGTTGCGCCGGGCTCCTGGGCCACCTCGCGGAGGAGGAAGCCGACCCGATCGGCATGGAGATCTACCTCAGCGTCGACCGCAACATCGACTACCGACCGCCGGTGGAGTAGCGCTCCACACTGGTGAGGAGACACGGCCGCCCTGTCCGCACGGTGGTACAGTGACCGCTAGTCGGACACTCTCGCCCGACACCGGGGGTACAAGGGGGTAGCGAGATGACTGTCACCGCCAGCCCGACGACGGGCCAGCAGGGGACCATACGAGACGCGTCGCGGCTGAAGGCCGCCGGCGGGATCTCACCGTGGTGGTACAACTGGGTCGATCGGCACCGCGTCGCCGGCATCGCCCTCGTCGGCGTGATCGCGACGCAGCTGGGCACCTACTTCGGCTACGTGTTCCCGGCCATCGGCCTCCCGACGGTGCCGTGGCCGCTCTACAACGGCGCACTCGGACTCCTGGGCAAGGAGTTCAACACACCCGGTTCGTTCTTCGTGGGCCAGACGCTCCACTACGTGAACGGGATCGTCTTCGCGATCCTCTACGCGGTGCTGTTCCTCCCCCTCATGCCGTTCCGGAACACCCGCGGGGGCAACCTGATCTCCGCCATCATCTACACGCTCATCATGACGGTGATCAGCATCGGCGTCCTGGTGCCCTACGCGTACGTGCCGCACCAGGGTTACGGGTTCTTCAGCTTCTACGGGCCTGACGGGTGGAAGCTGCCGGCCGCGGTGCTGCTGTGGCACCTGATCTACGGGTTCTTCCTCGGAACCCTCTACATGGTCAAGAACCACGACGGCTACGAGGCGACGGCGTAGTCCCACCTGACGGTTCGTGTCCCGGCCGGCCTTGTGCGGCCGCCGGGACACGGACAGGCTCGTCCCATGTCCAAGCTCTTCCCGACCTCCCTCGTCGGCTCCTACGCGCAGCCCGACTGGCTCATCGATCGAGCAAGGCTGGCGGCGCGCTTCCCGCCGCGAGTGCGGGCCAACGAGCTGTGGCGGGTCGGGTCGGAATGGCTCCAGGAGGCGCAGGACGACGCCACCATCCTCGCCATCCGCGACCAGGAGCGGGCCGGCCTCGACATCATCACCGACGGCGAGATGCGCCGCGAGAGCTACTCGAACCGCTTCGCCACCGCGCTCGAAGGAGTCGACATCGACAACCCCGGCACCGCGCTGGACCGGAGCGGGCACCCCAACCCGGTGCCGCGGGTGGTCGGGCCCATCCGCCGGAAGCACCCGGTCGAGCTGCGCGATCTCGAGTTCCTCAAGGCCAACACCGACCGTGCGGTCAAGATGACCATCCCGGGCCCGTTCACGATGTCCCAGCAGGCGCAGAACGACTTCTACGAGTCCGACGAGGAGCTGGCGCTCGCCTACGCGGCAGCGGTCAACGAGGAGATCAAGGACCTCTTCGCGGCGGGCGCCGACGTCGTGCAGATCGACGAGCCGTACATGCAGGCTCGCGCCGAGGCGGCACGGCGCCACGGACTGCAGGCTGTCGCCCGCGCGTTGGACGGTGTGGAGGGCACGACCGCCCTGCACATCTGCTTCGGCTACGCCGCCATCATCCACGAGCGGCCCGAGGGGTACTCCTTCCTGCCCGAGCTGGCCGATACCGCACTGGACCAGATCTCGATCGAGACCGCCCAGTCCAACCTCGACACCTCCGTGCTGGCGTCACTGCCGGGGAAGACGATCATCCTGGGCGTGCTCGACCTCAGCGACGTCTCGGTCGACGCCCCGGAGGCCGTCGCGCAACGCATCCGGCGCGCGCTCGAGCACGTGCCGGCCGATCGGATCGTGGCTGCGCCCGACTGCGGGCTGAAGTACCTCCCGCGCGAGGTCGCGTTCGGGAAGATGGTGTCCCTCGTCGAAGGCGCGTCGATCGTGCGGGACGAGCAGGCCGCGGGCGCGGCGTAGGACGCCACCCTTCCCACCGTCGGCCGGCGGTCGGCGCATCAGGGTGGCCACCAGCTCGCGCCGGCTGCGGACGCCGAAGTGCGCACCACACGCGCCATCCGTGGCGCGTTGGTGTCACAGTTCGACGCGCGGGACGCGGTGAGCGCCCGAGCGGAGGCTGGGAGGCGGTCATCGCGCCGGACGGCGGTAGCGTCCGCCCGGTGCCCGACCCCGTGTCCGGGCGAGCGCGACGGCTCGCCGAAGACCTCCAGGAGAACGGGCTGCCCCTCGAGCTGACCGACGCCGTCTCGCGGATGCTGCTGGACGAGGTCGACCAAGCCCTCCGCCCACCCGTGCACGAACGGCGCGTCGCCAGCAGCGGGGTGATCATCCAGCCCGCGTCCGACGCGGCGATGTGGGCAGCCGGCACGGGCCTCGACATCACGCAGGTCCCGCTGGATCATCCGTTGGAGGCCGCCCGCCGCTTCGCCGACGGGTTGTCGAGCTGGCTCCTACGCCGAGCTGACGATCGCGACGACTGGCTGGTCTTCGATCGGCCTGCAGGCTCGGAGCGCGACCTGGTGGTGCTGGCGGAGGCGTTCGGCGCCACGATCGTGCAGCGCCATCCAGCGGGCGCGGTGCGGATCGTCGGCGAGTTCGGCGTGATGCGCTGGGAGGGCTACCGCTGGCACCACGAGCCACCGGTGAGCAGCTGGATCGACGCTGTCACGGTGTGCTCGTCCTACGGCGATCCCGAGGTGCTCGAGGCGCTGCTCGAGTTCGCGGTGCACGACCTCGGGGCGCAGGGCATCGGCTCGCTCCTCGTCTACCGGCCTGACGGCCAACCGGGACCATGGGTCGAGGAGCGGCTGCCGGTGCCGCTGGCGCTGGACATCCGCCGGCCGCCCCACCTCGCGCCCCTCCGCCATGCCCTCTCCCAGATCGACGGCGCGGCCATCTTCGACGCCGGCGGCGTGCTGCGCCTCCTCGGGGTCCGGCTCGTGCCCAGCACGGCCGCCGAAGCCACGGTCGAGGCACTCCGCGGCACCCGCCACACGTCGGGACGTCGCTACAGCCGAGACGACCCACGCGCCACGGTCATCGCCGTGAGCGAGGACGGGCCGGTCTCCGTCCTCCGCAACGGCGCCGTCCTCGGCCACTCACACGACGACTGAGCGGGACACCGCCCACCTGGTCTAGCTCGACGTTCCCACGAGGCCGTGCTCGAAGGCGTAGGCCGTGGCCGCCGAGCGGGAGGAGACGCCGGTCTTGGCGAAGATGTTGGAGAGGTGCCGGGCCACGGTCCGCTCGCTCAGGAACAGCGCTGCTGCGATGTCCTTGTTCGAGCGCCCGGCGGCCACGAGGCGGAGGACCTGCGCCTCCCGCTCGGTGAGACCGGACGGGGCCGCCGCCGGCCGCTGGAGGTCACGCGTGGCCCGGATGTCGAGCTCGGCGCCGAGCTGCTCGAAGATCGCCGCGGCCGCGAGGAACGACGCGATCGCGCCCTCCTCGTCACCCACGCCCCGCCGGGCCTGACCGAGCAGCAGCCGTGCGGTCGCGACCTCGTAGGGGACGTCGAGGTCCTGCCACAGCTCGAGCGCTCGCCGCAAGGTGACGCACGCCGCGTTGGCGTCGCCCTCAGCGAGGCTCAGGCGGCCACGCGCCGAGGCGGCCGCCGCCAGGAGCGCGGGCCGGCCGAACTCGGCGGCGATCGCGTCCAGCTCGGTCGCGGCCACGCGAGCTGACGTCAGATCGCGGCAGGCCACGGCGATCTGCACCCGCGCCGGCAGCAGCTTGGCGCGCGCCAACCGCTTCCAGGACTCCTCCTCGAGCGCACGCTCGATGATGGCGTTGGCCGCATCGACCCGGCCCTGCGCCAGTCGCAGGAGCGCCAGCCCGGCCTGGGGCCGCCCGCACAGCGCCTCGGCCTCGCGGAAGGCCTCCTCGGCTCCGTCGAGATCACCAACGCGACGGCGGACCTCGCCGAGCTCCACATAGCTCGCCGCGGCGTGCACCCGGCTGATCCCGGCGAGCTCGGCGCAGGCCCGGACGGACTCCTCCTCAGCCCGGGTCCACTGGCCGCGACACTGCAACGCCCACGCCCGGTGGACCCGGCACACGCCGGGGAACAGGGCGAAGGGGTGGCGTTCGGACCACCGCGCCGTGGCGTCGGTCCACTCGCCTGCTCGGCGGAGGTCGCCCAGCTCCTCGCAGGCGCTGATCAGGCTGCAGTAAGCCTTGCCGGTCGTGTACGGGGTGAGCCGCCCCTCGACCGCGGAGAGCATGGCCTCGTCGAGGTAGCACAGCCCCTCCTCGGGCTGGCCCTGGTCGACCAGCACGCGGCCCAACGTCTGCAGCGCTCCGGCCTCGAGATCAGGACTGCGCAAACGGCGTCCGAGCTCGATGATCTGACCCGCCTTTTCCGCCGCGAGGTCGAGGTCGCCGTGCCCGTGGGCGACCTCCGCCTCCCGCAGCACGAGGTTGCCGTACTCGGCGCACTCGGTGTCGTCCTCGAGTCGCTGACGGGCGCGCCGCAACCACGCGCCGCCGATGCTCGGCTGCGCTCGGAAGCAGTAGTGCTCGTAGAGCCATACGGCGCATTGCGCGGCCAGCCGGTGCTCGCCGCACTCGTCGAAGGCTGCGAAGGCCGCCTCGCGGTGATCGATGCACTCGTCCATGCGACCGAGCCACCACGCCGCGTCGGCGAGGAGATCGAGGCGTGCAGCCTCCGTGCAGCGATCGCCGTCAGCTCGCCCGTCGAGGGACGCGGCCTCGTAGGCCTGCTGCCAGTCGTGGCGAGCGAGCGCGTCCCGAGCGGCGTCGAGCGCGCCGTCCGCGCCCCGTTCCTGCTCGTGCCCTGCGCTGATCACCGGGTCAGACGGTACTGGCACGTGGCGCAAACTACCCATGCCCGCCGGCGCGAGGTTGGCACGGTCGGCCGATGCGGCGATCCCACCGGCCGAGCGACGATCACGCCATGACCGACACCGACCGCAGCGTCGAGCTGCTCATCGAGCACGGCAGGGACGGTGAGGCGGCCTCGGTCGCGCTGCGCCCCTCCGTCCGCACCATCCCTACCCGAACCCAGGAGTCCGCCATGTCCATGTCCATGACCGAGACCACCACCGTTGACTTCGAAGCGATCAAGCAGCGCCAGCAGGGCACGTGGTCCTCAGGTGACTACGCCGTGATCGGCACCACCCTGCAGCTGACGGGCGAGTCGCTGTGCGAGGCGCTCGACGTCGCCGCGGGCGAGCGGGTGCTCGACGTCGCTGCCGGCAACGGCAACGTCGCGCTGGCCGCCGCCCGCCGTGGCTGCGAGGTCACCGCGACCGACTACGTGCCTTCGCTGCTCGACGGGACGCGCGCCCGGGCGGCCGCCGAAGGTCTCACGATCGACGTGCGCGAGGCCGACGCCGAGGCGCTTCCCTTCGCCGACGAGAGCTTCGACGTCATCGTGTCGACGTTCGGCGTGATGTTCACCCCGAACCAGGAGCGCTCGGCCGCCGAGCTCCTCCGGGTCTGCCGCCCAGGTGGCCGGATCGGCCTCACCAACTGGACGCCGGAGGGCTTCATCGGTCAGATGTTCAAGATCGTCGGTCGGTACGCCCCGCCTCCTGCGGGCGTCCGCTCTCCGCTCGAGTGGGGCAAGGAAGCGCGGCTGGCCGAGCTCTTCGGATCCGACGCCCGGGTCGAGGTGCAGCGACGCGAGTTCGTGTTCCGCTACCGCTCGGCCGAGCACTGGCTCGCCGCGTTCCGCGACTACTACGGCCCGACCCACAAGGCCTTCGGAGCCCTCGACGAGGACGGCCAGGCGGCCTTCGCCGCCGAGCTGCTGGCCCACGCCAACAGCCACAACACCTCGATCACGGGCACACTCCGAATCCCCAGTGAGTACCTCGAGGTCGTCGCCGTCAAGGGCTGAGCGCCGAGAGCCGAACCCCGGCGCCGCCGCCCGTCCCGTCAGTCAGCGGGGCGGGCGGCGCGGCGCGCGTCGATCGTCGCGTCGCGCATCTTGTCCCCGTCGAAGCCGATGCGCAGCACCGGGGCGACCTCCAGGATCACGCGGCGCGGCGAGTCGAGGAACATGGCGAACTCCGCTTCGCTCTCCGGGCCCCACCGGGCCCGCAGCCGGTGAGCCATGGCGGGATAGAACCACGCCTTCGTCTCCGGGTCCTCGTGCACCGTGCATCTGCCCTTGTAGGTCACGGCCTTGCCGGGGCGGAGGTCCGTTCCGGAGCTGCTGATGACGATGGACACCCGGCCGTCACGTCGGACCGCGGGAATCCGCTTGCGTTGCCCGCTGGACGTCAGCCAGAAGTGGCCGTCCCACTCGAGGTAGCTCATGATCACGCCCATCGGCCATCCGTCCTTGGTAGCCCAGTTGAACGTGCACTCGTTCTGCCTGGCGATCAGCTCCCGCTCGACCTCGGGATCCATGCCGTAGCCGGTCACGTCCTCGTAGCTGTCGATCGGCACCGTGCACTCCTCTCCGCCGCCGCACCGTAGCCCGCGGTCTTCGCGTCCCTTCTAGCGTGCACCGGCGGACCAGCGTGCCCGCAGACGTGGACGACGAGGATGGAGCGCATGAACTACGCCGGCATCTGCCGCTTCTGGGCCCGTTGGCAACCCGACCAGGTCGCCATCCGGTTCGGTGAGGACGAGATCAGCTGGCAGGGGCTCGACCAGCGCAGCGACGGCCTGGCCGCAGGGTTCGCGCACCTAGGCGTAGGTCGGGGCGACCGCATCGGCCTGTTGATGCTCAACCGACCCGAGTTCCTTGAGACCTGCGTCGCCACGATGAAGCTCGGGGCGATCGCGGTGCCGATGAACGTTCGCTTCACACCGACAGAGATCGCCTTCCTCGTCGCGGACGCCGGCTGCGCGATCGTCGTGACCGACGCGACGCTGTCGCCGACGACGGCGGTGGCGCTCACCGACCGGCCGGGCCTGCCCGTCGTGCTCGCCGAGGACTTCGACTCGGTCCGCCGGCCGACCGGGCACCCGTTCCCGGTCACCGGCGGCGACGACGATCCGCTCTACCTCTGCTACACGTCCGGCACCACCGGCAACCCCAAGGCCGCGGTGCTCACCCACCACAGCTGGGACTACGCGTCACGAGCCCGCGCGCTGCAGAGCCAGATGTCGGGTGCGGACCGGGTGCTGCTCCCCTTCCCGCTTGCATTCACCGGCGGCCTGGCCGTGGCGATGACGACGATGTGGTGCGGGGCGACGCTCGTGCTGGAGCCGGCCTTCGACGCCAGCCGCGCCCTCGATCTGATCGAGCAGCAGCGGATCTCCGTCTTCATGGCGGTGCCGCTGATCTACCAGCAGATGGCCGACCTCGCGCGGTTCGCAGTGGCGGATCTGTCGTCGCTGCGGATCGCCTCGACCGGTGGCGCCGCGGTGCCGCCCGCGCTGCTGCAGACCTACCTCGATCGCGACGTGACTGTGGTGCAGACCTACGCGCTGACCGAAGCCACCGCCGGCGGGACGACGCTGCCGTCGCATGACGGGCTCCGCAAGCTCGGGTCGGCAGGCGTGTCGGCAATGCACAGCGAGCTGCGTGTCGTCGGCGAGGGCGGGGAGCCCTGCGCCGTCGGCGAGGTCGGAGAGATCGCCATCCGCGGACCGGAGGTCATGCTCGGCTACTGGAACAACCCCGAGGCCACGGCCGCCGCGCTCGTCGATGGCTGGCTGCGCACGGGCGACCTCGGCTACCTCGACGAGGAGGGGTACCTGTTCGTCGTCGACCGGGCCAAGGACATGCTGATCTCGGGCGGCCTCAACGTCTACCCGGCGGAGATCGAGAAGGTGCTCACCGCACTCCCGGGCGTCACTGAGCTGGCCGTGATCGGCGTGCCGGATCGCGAGTGGGGGGAGACGCCGGCGGTCATCGCGGTAGGCGGCGACGCGGTGACCCCGGCCCGGGTGCTCGATGCGTGCCGTGGCGTGCTCGCCGACTTCAAGATGCCGCGCTACCTGGTGGTCCGCACCGACCCGCTCCCGCGGAACATGTCGGGCAAGGTGCTCAAGCAGGAGTTGCGGGCGGCCTACCGGGACCTTCCGTCGAGGGCGATGCCCATCCGTTGATCGTCCCCCGTCACCGCCGGTCGAGCTCGTCCCGCACCGAAGCGAACCGGTCCAGGGACCTCAGCGCGCTGTCCCGATCTTCGTCCCAGACGGTGAGGATGGCCCGGTGGACGCCCTCGGACCGCAGGCTCGCCAGGGTCGCCGCGTCGGGCGTCGCACCGATCGCGTCGATCTCGACCGTCGCCGGATCGCGCCCGGCGCGAGCGCACGCGTCCCACAGACCTTCGACCCTGCCCACCAGGGAGGCACGGGCGGTGATCGGCATCCACCCGTCGGCCCACTCCGCGACCGCCTCGCACAGCTTCGGACCCCACCCCCCGCCGAGGATCACCTTCGGGCCGCCCGGCTGAGCCGGTTTCGGCCACATCCAGCTGGGAGCGACGTGGACGTGGGCACCGTCGAAGCTCGCGACCTCGTCGCTCCACAAGGCGCGCATCGCGGCCACCTTCTCGCGGACGACCGCGCGCCGGGCGTCCCACTCGAGCATGCCGTGGTTCGCCGCCTCCTCACGGTTCCAGCCGTAGCCGATCCCGAGGATCACCCGACCCCCCGACAGCCGATCGAGCGTGCCGACCTGCTTGGCCAGCTGGATCGGATCGTGCTGGGCGACCAGGCAGACGCTCGATCCCAGGCCAACGCGCGAGGTCACGGCCGCCGCCATCGACAACGCCACGAACAGATCGAGGTAGCGCGAGTACTGCTCGGGCAGCGGCTCGTCGGCTCCCGGCTTGGAGCCCGGCCAGGGCGACTCCCGTGAGGTGGGGATGTGGCTGTGCTCCGGCAGCCACAACGAGTCGAAGCCGCGCTCCTCGACCGCGACCGCGAGCTCGCTCGGGGACATCGTGCGGTCGGTCAGCATGGAGGTGATGCCCACGAGCATCCCGCCATGCTCTCCCACGCGGAGTGGTCTGTCGGACCCGGGGCCGAACGGCTCGGCCTGCCCTCCGCGGGGCCGTCAGTAGATCGTGGGCACGAACGTCTGCTCGTCGAGCGGCGGGCGGACGTAGCCGGAGTCGTCCTGCCGAGCGGGGAGCTGGATCTCGGGTGAGGACGGCTCCGCGTACGGGATCAGCTGGAGCAGGTGGTGGATGCAGTTCAGCCGGGCGCGCGCCTTGTCGTCTCCTTGGACGACCCACCACGGCGCCTGCTTGATGTCCGTATGGCGGAACATCTCGTCCTTGGCCCGTGAGTAGTCGACCCAGCGGGCCCGGGACTCGAGATCCATCGGACTGAGCTTCCACCGCTTGGTCGGGTTCGCGATCCGGGCCTGGAACCGGCGCTCCTGCTCGTCGTCGCTCACCGAGAACCAGTATTTGACGAGCAGGATGCCCGAGCGCACGAGCATCCGCTCGAACTCGGGACAGGAGCGCAGGAACTCCTGCAGCTCGTCGTCGGTGCAGAACCCCATGACCCGCTCGACACCGGCCCGGTTGTACCAGCTGCGATCGAACAGGACGATCTCCCCGGCCGCCGGCAGGTGGGGTACGTAGCGCTGGAAGTACCACTGCGACTTCTCCCGCTCGGTCGGCGTGCCGAGCGCGACCACACGGCAGTAGCGGGGGTTGAGGGTCTCCGTGATGCGCTTGATGGCTCCGCCCTTGCCGGCGGCGTCCCGACCCTCGAAGATCACCACGACCTTCAAGCCCTTGGCGCGAACGTGCTCCTGCAGCTTGACGAGCTCGATCTGCAGGCGCCGCAGCTCGCGTTCCAGGTCCTTCTTGGTCTCCTTCCCCGCCGAGCTCGTGGCCATCGTGGCGCGCTCCCTCCGGCTCGACTTCAGACCGCGGCACCATGCGGTGCCGCGGTGGGCGTGCCGTCGGGGCGATAGCCCAGCCGGGACGACACCTCCGCGGCGGCGCTGGTCAACGCCGAGGCAGCCTCGCGCAGGGCGGCCTCGCCAGGAGGACGGCACAGGAACGCCACCCCCAAGGCGCCGACGACACGGTCGGCGGTGGAGCGCACCGGCGCCGCGAAGGCCCAGATCCCATCGGCCAGCTCCCCCGCGGACTCCGCGAAGCCGCGCTGCTCCACGTCCCGCAACGCCTCCATCAGCTCGTCGATCGTTCCCGGTCCCCTCCCCGTCGGCCGGGCCAGCGGACCCTTCCCGTAGAGGGCGATGAGCTCACCCCGTGATCGATGGGCGAGCAATGCCTTGCCGGTCGCCGTCAGGTGGGCGGGGTAGCGCACGGAGGCCTCTGCGTCGAGGGTGGCAGCGCCATCGTCGGCCGGCCGCCGCGCCGACAGCACCATCACGTCGGTTCCGTCCAGCACGGCGACTGCTGCCATGAGCGCGCCGGTCTGGGCCGCCAGCCGGGCCACCACGGTCTCGCTCTGTCGCGCGAGCGAATCGGGCAGCGGGTAGCTCGACGCCAGCTCGTACGCGGACGGCCCCAGCCCCCACCGACCTACGGCGGAATCGAAGAGCACGAATTGCTCGTCCTCCATGATGTGCAAGAGCCGATAAGCACTGGAACGGGGGACGTGGCAGTCGCGGACGATGGCGCTCGTCGTCGCCGGCCGGTGACCGGCGAGGTACCGCAGGATGGTCAGCACCCTCCGCGACGTGCTGTCCGCCGCCGGGGCCTCACTCGCGCCGAATGGCCCACCCCTAACGTGAGGACCTGAAGAGCCCTCGTTCTCCACGCACACCCTTTCGTCGTGCCATCGAGGTGGCGGCCGAGCATCCGATGACGGCGCCGTCGTCCCGGCGCCGAACCCGAATGGTAACGAGTCGGCGCTCGACCGGGGTGGAGCGGGGTACCCCCGCCGCGGGGGCGCTCGGCGTCCTGCTCGCCTTCGGTGGGAAATGCACTCATCGCCAGATCGAACGTCCGGTCGTACGGTGTCGTGAACACAACATCGACGGTCACGGACGGGCATCGGTCGCTGCCCTCCGCGCCGCCGAGGCCGAGTGGTCGCGCGGTCGGTCAGAGAGGCGCGGCCCCATAGAGACGGAGTGGCCCGGGTGCTGGGGGGTCGTGAGCTGCCACCCGCACCTACGCGGGCGACTCCTGAGTAAGGGCGCCCGGGCCGCTCCGTCGCACCGTGCCCAGCGTCGCTTCGGGCCCACCGGCGAACAGGACCGCGACATGTGGGTGTGCCGTCACCGCGAGCCCCTGTCGATGACCCCGGCGAGCGCCCACGCCTGACGGGTCGCGAACACCACCCGTCGCGGCGCGTAGGCGTCGCCGAGAAGGTGGACCTCGGGGTGGCGATGCTTCAGGGCCAGGAAGAGCCCGTCCGCGGGGACGGAGCCGCAGGCCAGCACCACGTGGTCCACGCCCTCGATCGACCATCGACGCTGGCCGTACGTCGACGCCAGCCGCACCGAATGCTCCTCCACCCCGACGAGGCGGGCCATCGGCACGAGCGTCACACCGCCGTCCACCAGGCGGGCGTACATCGCTCCGTCCGAGTACTTGCCGACGAGGGGGGCGAGAGCCGACGTCTGGTACACGAGTGTCACATGGTGGCCACGACTGGCGAGGTGATCGGCGACGGACAGCGGAGCCGGGCCGTCGTCCTCGGAGACGATCACGACGCTCGACCCGAGCGCGACCGCGCCGTGCAGCGCCTCCGGGATCGTCACGACGTGGGGCAGCCCGCACCCCGGCACATCGGGCCGGCGTGGTGACGCGCCGGTGGCGACGGTCACGACGTCCGCCGCGGCGGTCAGCACGTCGTCAGGCGTCGCCTCTCTGTCGAGGACGACGCGCACGCCGGAGGCGTCCAGGCGACGGGCCTGGTAGTCGATCCAGTGCTGGTAGCGGTGGTTGGCCCTGGCGAGGGCAGCGACGGCGAGCGCCCCGCCCAGGTGCGGTTCCCGTTCCCACAGCTCGACGTGATGGCCCCGTTCCGCGCACAGTGCGGCGAGCTCGGTTCCGGCCGGACCACCACCGATCACCAGCACCGAGCGGCTCGCGGCGGGCGCCGGCGGTGGTGGCTCAGCCTCGCGGGCAAAACGAGGGCTGACACCGCAGGCGTACACGAGCCCCTCCACCAGCCGGCGGTGGATGCACTCGTTCAGCCCGATGCACGGCCGCACCTGTTCCTCCGCACCGGCACGGGTCTTGGCGACGATGTCGGGATCGGCCATGGTCGCTCGCGCCATGGCCACGAGGTCGGCGTGGCCGGCGGCCAGCACGACCTCGGCCTGCGCGACGTCGAGGACGCGCCCGGCGTAGATGACCGGGCGGTCCGTCGCCGCCCTGACCCTGCCGCAGAGCGGCGCCCACTGGTGGTCCTCGTACCAGCCGCTGGGGATGTAGCTCGGGTCGCCCCAGTTGTTGCCCACGTCGAGGCTGAAGTAGTCGACGGTGCCCTCGGTGGTGAACGCGGCCACGGTCGCCGCACACTCCTCGACACCGAAGCCGCCCTCGATCATCTCGTCGAGGCACAGCCGGAGCCCGAGCGTGATCGGGCGCGTGGCGTGCGACCGGATCGCTTCGACGACCTCCCGCAGGAACCGGCGGCGGCCCTCCGCCGCGCCGCCGTACTCGTCGTCGCGCCGGTTGGTCAGCGGTGAGAGGAACCACTGCACCACGTCGTCGTGGTTGGCGTGGATCTCGATTGCGTCGACGCCCGCATCGACGGCGACGGCGGCCGACTCGCCGTACTCGCGCACCAACCAGCGCACCTCGTCGATGTCCAGCGCATGGGGGATGCGATGGTCGGCGTAGCTCGACAGCGTCGCCGAGGGCGCGATCGGCATCCCGCCCTGCAGGACCATCTGCACCGAGAGCAGGCCACCACCAGCATGCACCCGGGCCGCGAGCTCGCCGATGCGGCCCGGATAGCGCGGATCGCGGAAGAACCCCGGGCCGTGCGCGCCCACGCCGGTGGGCTCGAACCCGGGGGGCAGCGGGTTGCGCACGAAGTTCGGGCCGCCACCGAGCCAGCGCATGCCTCCGGCCAGCTTGGCCAGCCACAGCGCGGCGTGCTGCTCGAACTCGGCTTCGGAACCGAGGAGGCTGCCGTTGCCGCCACCATGAGGCGGCACGACCAGGCGATGGTCGAGGCTCAAGGTGCCGACCTGGATCGGCTGGAACACGTGCGGATGTCGACCCTCGGCGCCCGCCGGGTGCTGACCCTCGACCATCGTCCACCTCCTGAGGGCCGTCACCCACCAGCAGCCCCGTGGGGCCTGCCGTGCACGCTCGTCCACGAGCGGCACGAGCGCAAGGGCGATCCGAGATCAGCTCGACCCCGACCGCCGAGTCCCGGCGCGCGATGCGGCTCGACGCCGTCGGGGTGACGGCTGGCAGTGAGGGCACCACAGGGCCGATCGACCGTTGACGGCCGACCACTGCAGCTCGTTCCCACACCGCGGGCACGTCGGATCGGCGACCGCGCGCTGACCGGACAGCCATGCCCGCGAACGAGGGATGTGTCCGACGCGCACCGAGCCCGCCAGGGCGGAGCGGGTCGCGGCGCACAGGCGCTCCCCCTCGGCGCGGTCGAGCGTCGACGCGATGCGACCCGGGTGCAGGTGCGCCCGCCAGAGGATCTCGTCACTGAGCATGTTGCCCAGACCGGCCAGCAGTGACTGGTCCATGAGTGCGGCCTTGAGCTGTTTCCTCGATCGGCCGAGGATGGCCAGGAGGTCCTCGCAGGGGAGACCGAGCGCATCCGGCCCGAGGTCGTCGAGCAGGTGATGGAGCTCGTCGTCGTCAGTGGCGAGCCAGACCCCGCCCAGCTTGCGGCGATCGAGGAAGCGCAGCGCGCCGCGCTCGGTGACGAGGGCCAGTCGACAGAACCGCTCATCCTCTGGCCCCCCCTCCTTCGTCTCGACGCCCTCGATCGCGTCGTCGGCCGCGTGCCAGCGGAGGGATCCGGTCATACCGAGGTGGATGACGACCGAGGGGCTGTCCGTGCCGATCGTCAGCCACTTGCCCCACCGTGTCGCGCTGCCGACCGTCGCTCCCGCGACCGCGGCACGGAACCGGGCGGGGGTGACGTTGCGCAGCACGGACCGGTCGGAGCAGACGACGGTCTCGATGCGCGCCCCGAGCGCGGCGCGCTCGACCAGGCGGCGGGCCCCCTCGACGTCGGGTAGCTCAGGCATCAGCGTCCGTCGTCACGGTCGAGCCGAGCTCGCGCGGGCGGCGCGGGCTCAGGACGCCGGTGGAACGCGCTGCTGTTGCTCGCCGAAGGAGGGAGACGGCTGGCCCGACCCCTGCTGCAGCTGCCGGCGGTCCTCGCCCGGCTCGGCTGGGTCGTCGTCACGCGCTCGGCTCCCGTCGCCCGGTTCCCCGGCGGCGTCCGAGGACGAGGCGGCGTCGTCGTCCGTCGGCGCCACCAACGGCACGTCCTCGATCTGCTCAGCCGAGGTGTTGCGGGTGACCGCCTCCGCCTCGGCCTCCGACACGTCGGTCGACGGCTTCCTCTCGGCCGGCTCCTGGTCATCATGCGCTGCGCCCATGGCAACCTCCTCATGGTTCCCGTCGGCCTACCCAGGATCGGGTGCGTTCGAACCAGTGACCGCGTGCCGGCAACGGTCCCGGTGGGCAACCTGCGCAGCACCGGGTTGGCCACCGATGTGGCCGGGTACAGGACGGCCGCCGGCTTCGAGCGATCGCAGAGGTGTCATGGTGCGAAGGATGGATCTGGCCTGGAAGGTGACCGCGATGGCCGCCGGCGCGGCTGCGGCAGCGGTCACTCGGCGCGCGCTCCGCGGCATGTGGCGCGGCGTGAAGGGCGACGACCCGCCCACCAATCCTGCGGCGCGGCGCACGTCCTGGCCGGACGCGCTCAGCTGGGCCGCGGCGTCTGGTGTGGCGTTGGCCGTCACCCGCTTGGTCGCGCAGCGTGGGGCAGCAGCAGCGTGGAAGGCGAAGACCGGCAGCAACCCGCCAGGGCTCGAAGACGTCGCCTGACCCGGACCGCCCGGCGGCCCGTGCCCGGAGGGGCGAGCGCATGTGGTATCCGTTGGCTCATGAGTCCCTGCTTCGCCCGGTCTGACATCGATCCCGGGAGCGCACGTTGAGCGCCCGCGACCTCGGCCTCCTCGCCCTTCGCGTGGGCGTCGGCGGCACCCTCGTCGCCCACGGCACACAGAAGCTGTTCGGTTGGTTCGGCGGAGGCGGCCCGGATCAGACCGGCGCCATGTTCGAACAGATCGGCTTCCGCCCGGGCCGACCCCACGCGGTCGCGGCGGGCCTGAACGAAGCGGGCGGCGGCGCGCTGCTCGTGGCCGGTCTGGGGACGCCGGGCGCCGCCGCGGCCGTGGCCGGGACGATGCTCGTGGCCTCGTCGATGCACGTCGACAGCGGCTTCTTCAACACCGAGGGCGGATTCGAGTATCCGGCTGTCCTCGCGTGGAGCGCCGCCGCGCTCGCCCTCACGGGGCCCGGCGCGCTGTCACTCGACCATCTGCTCGGGCACCGGTTGAACCGTTCGTGGATGCGCAACATCGCATTGGCGGCCGCGGTGCCGGCGGCGCTGGCGGTCATCGCGAGGAGGCGCCGGATCATGGCGAGCTCCGGAGCTCCGCCCGAGGACGCCACGAGCCACTGATCCGTCAGGCCGGCCCGGTCCCGGGCGGAAGGCGGCTGGCCGGTGCCGGCCCCGCCTAGGGTGACCCGGATGCCACAGGGGAACGAAGGAACCGTGGGTCACGTGCCGCTGCCGAGGCACCCCGGTGAGGTGACACCGGAGTGGCTGACGGACGCGCTCCGCTCGCGCGGGCTCGACGTGATCGTGCAGTCGTTCCGTCGCTCTGGTGTCGGTGAGGGCGTCGGCATGATGTCGGGCCTCGAACGGCTCGAGATCGACTACGCGACCGGGAGTGGCCCACCCGTCATGGTGTTGAAGATGCCGGCGAGGAACGAGGCCAACCGGGCCGTGGCCGACGCCTTCCACCTCTACGAACGAGAGGTGCTCTTCTACCGCGACATCGCCCCGCGCAGCGCGGCGAGGACGCCAGACGTCTATTACGCCGACCTCGACGGCAGCGACTTCGTCCTGCTGCTCGAGGACCTGTCGGACTACCGGCTCGGCGACCAGGTCGAAGGCTGCTCACTCGAGGACTCCCGGTTGGGCATGGAGTGGCTCGGCAAGCACCACGCCTCGTTCTGGGACGACGTCGGTGACGCCAGCCTCGACTTCATGCCCGACATCTGGCCGTCGTACAGCTCGGAGGGCCTCCTGCAGGGATGTGCCTACGGCTGGGACCTCATGGTCGAGGCGTTCGACGACGTCCTGCCCGATCACATCCGGTCCCTGAAGGAGCGCTACCTCGCCGCGGCCCCGCAGCTGTTCGAGTGGATGGCCTCGTCGCCGCTCACGATCGTGCACGGCGACTTCCGCATGGACAACCTGTTCTTCGGGAACGGGACCGGCCAGGAGCCGCTGATCGCCGTCGACTGGCAAGGCTGCCTGCGCGGCCGGGCGGCTCAGGACATCGGCTACTTCATGAGCGGCAGCATCCCCATCGAGGTGCGCCGCGCCCACGAGCGTGAGCTGATCGGCCTCTGGCACCACCACCTCGTGGAGAACGGGGTGACCGGGTTCTCACCGGAGGACGCGTGGGAGAACTACCGGCGCGGGGTCCTCTACGTCTGGATCATCGCTGTCGTCGTCGCCGGGACGCTCGATCGCACCAACGAGCGCGGCCACCGCTGGATGGCGGAGATGCTCAAGCGGACGGTGGCGACGATCGACGATCTCGGCCTGATCGAGCTGTTGGGCGAGTTCGAGCGTGGCCCGTCCCGACCCACCTCGTGACCGACGGCGTGGCGATCCCCAGGCGGCTGGCCTGCTGAGCGTCGGCGCACGGCTGACGGCGCGCCGCCAGGGGCGACGCGCCCCCGGTCACTCGGCGGACGGCTGACGGCGCGCCGCCAGGGGCGACGCGCCCCCGG
>JBKPRL010000190.1:0-9982 GCA_046734535.1 bacterium
TGTCCATACTACGGGTCACACTGTCTTGCTCCGCGGAACAGCAACCGCCGGTTGCCTGCGTCGTGGAGTGGGGGCGTCGGGTGGACCGGGACGGCAGTCGCCGGGCTCGGTCAGCCGGGCGTCGCCCGCGCAACTACTAGGGTCATCAGCCGGGGAAGCTGCTTCGCGGCGCGGGGCAGGAGAGATGGGGGAGCTCATGACGGGCAGGTTGGATCCACGGCGCCTCTCTCGCCGGCAGTTCATCGGGACAGCGGCCGCCTTCGGGGTGGGCGGGGCCGCGTTCCTGGCCGGCTGCGGCAGCGACAAGGGCTCCTCGTCGGAGGGCTCGACGGCGACGACCGGCGGCGGCGCGGAAACCACGGCGAGCGGGTCGACCGCCGGCACCGCCGCGGGAGCCACGACGGCCGGAACCGGCGGCGCCAAGGCCGGCCTCACCGGGGGCGGCGGTGGCGACGGCACGATCAAGATCGGCTATGTCACGCCCCAGACCGGCCCGCTCGCCGCGTTCGGCGAGTCCGACGCCTTCGTGCTCGGTGGCCTCAAGGACCTCTTCAAGGACGGGCTGATGGTCCAGGGCAAGAGCTACAAGGTGGAGATCATCGACCGCGACTCGGAGTCGAACTCGAACACCGCGTCGACGGCCGCGCAGGAGCTCATCACCAAGGACGGCGTCAACGTGATGCTCGTGGCGCAGACGCCGGACACCACGGTCCCGGTCGTCCAGCAGTGCACGAACAACGAGATGCCGGTGCTCTCCAACAACGCGCCGTGGCAGCCGCACTACCTCGGCATCGGGGGCAAGCTCGGGCCCGGCATCACCCCGGCCGTGGCCTCCGAGTGGAACTACCACTTCTTCTGGGGGCTCGAGGACGTCATCCAGGTCTTCACGGACATGTGGAACGACGTGAAGCCGGGCGGCGTGGTCGGGGCCCTGTGGCCGGACGACCCCGACGGCAACGCGTGGAGCGACCCCAACGTGGGCTTCCCGCCCGCGCTCCAGAAGGCCGGCTTCACCCTCGTCGACCCGGGCCGGTTCCCGCTCGGCGGCAGCGACTACTCGGCGCAGATCAACGCGTTCAAGAAGGGTGGTGTCCAGATCATCACCGGTGTGCTGCCGCCACCGGACTTCGGGAACTTCTGGGCGCAGGCGCAGCAGCAGGGCCTCAAGCCGACGGCCGTCACCATCGGCAAGGCGCTGCTCTTCCCGGGCGCGGTCGCCTCGTTGCAGAACCCGGTGGGCCTCTCGTCGGAGATCTGGTGGTCGGACAAGCACCCGACCACGTCCAGCCTCACCGGGCAGACCTCGGCCGACCTGGCGCGCGCGTACGAGGAGAAGGAGAACAAGCAGTGGACCCAGCCCATCGGCTACGTCCACTCGCTGTTCGAGGTCCTGACCGACTCCATCGTCCGGGCCGGCGGGGTCGAGGACAAGCAGGCGCTGCTCGACGCCATGGGTGAGACGAACCTCAAGACCATCGCGGGCACCGTGGACTTCACCAAGCCCGTCGTGCCCCACATCACCAAGACGCCGCTCGTCGGCGGGCAGTGGGTCGACAGCGCGAAGTGGGACGTGGAGTTCAAGATCGTCACCAACACCGAGTTCCCGGAGATCCCGACGGACGGCACGCTCCAGCCGATGAACGCCTGAGGCTCACGTGGGCACCACAGACCCGGCACCTCCGTCGTGACGGTGGGCTCGTGCCCCTGATCGCGGTCGAGGGCCTCCAGAAGTCCTTCGGCGTCCCGGTCATCGACAACCTCTCGTTCGTCGTGGACGAGGGCGAGGCCGTCGGCATCGTCGGGCCGAACGGCGCGGGCAAGACGACGCTGCTCAACCTGATCGCAGGGGAGCTCTCTCCTGACCGGGGCCACATCCTCTACGAAAGCCGCGACATCACCCGGGCCCGGCCGGACGTCCGAGCCAAGGCCGGCATCGCCCGGACGGCGCAGATCCCGCGACCGTTCGAGGGCCTCACCGTGTTCGAGAACGTGCTCGTAGGCGCCACCTTCGGCACCCGGGCCGCGCGCCGCGCGGCCACCGACCGGGCCGTGGCCGCGTTGGAGCTGGCGGACATGCTCGGCAAGGCCAACGTGCCCGCCGGCTCGCTGCCGTTGCTGGATCGCAAGCGCCTCGAGCTGGCCCGCGCGCTGGCCACGCAGCCCAAGGTCCTCTTGCTCGACGAGATCGCCGGCGGCCTGACGGAGGCGGAGGTCCACGAGCTGATCGCCAAGATCAGGGAGATCCATGCCGGCGGCGTCACGATCGTGTGGATCGAGCACATCGTCCACGCGCTGCTGGCCGTGGTGGGGCGCATCATGGCGATGAGCTTCGGCCGCAAGATCGCCGAGGGTGAGCCCCGCGAGGTGATGTCGAGCGCGGCGGTCCGCGAGGTCTACCTCGGCGTCGGGGAGGCCTGACGGTGGGTCGCCTGGACGTCGAGGAGGTCGATGCCGGCTACGGCGACTTCCAGGCCCTCTACCACCTCTCCCTCCACGTCGACGCCGGCGAGACGGTGGCCATCATCGGAGCCAACGGCGCCGGGAAGACGACCCTGCTGCGAGCGGTCATGGGGCAGGTCAAGGTGCGCAGCGGGACCATCCGCCACGCCGGGCAGGACCTGGCCGGCGTACCGACCCACGAGCGGGTGGGGCGGGGGATGGGGCTCGTCCCGGAGGGCCGCCGGCTGTTCCCGAGCCTGTCGGTCGAGGAGAACCTGATGATCGGCGGCTACAAGGCGCGTCCCGGGCGGTGGACGATCTCCGAGGTCCTCGGCGTGTTCCCGCTGCTCCGGCCGCTCCTCAAGCGGGCGTCGTCGACGCTCTCCGGTGGGGAGCAGCAGGCCGTGGCCATCGGGCGCACGCTCATGTCCAACCCCGAGCTCGTGCTCCTGGACGAGGTCTCCCTGGGCCTCGCGCCCGTCGTCGTCCGTGCCCTGTACGACGCGCTGCCCCGCATCGCCGAGGGAGGCACGACGGTGGTCGTGGTCGAGCAGGACATCACACTCGCCCTCGACGTGGCCGATCGCGTCTACTGCCTGCTCGAGGGACGGGTCTCGCTCGCCGGCCCGCCCGCCGACCTGACCCGGGACGCCATCACCACCGCGTACTTCGGGGTCTGACGGTGCAGTGGGTCAACGCGGCCATCCAGGGGATCCTCGTCGGCGGGCTGTACGCGCTGTTCGCCACCGGCCTCTCGCTGGCCTTCGGCGTGATGCGCTTCGTCAACCTCGCCCACGGCGACCTCGCCATCCTGGCGGCCTACCTGGTGCTGTCGGTGTCGGCGGTCTTCGGCATCGGCTACTGGGCCTCGCTCGGGCTCGTGATCGTGATCATGGCGATCGTGGGATACGTCGGCCAGCGGGGGCTGTTCAACTTCACGCTCGGCGAGGACCCGCTGCCCGGCATCCTCGTCAGCTTCGGCGTGGGCATCGTCATCCAGAACGCGCTGCAGCAGCACTACACCGCCACCGACCGCTCGATCGACCTCGGACCCATCCTCACCAAGTCGATCACCGTCAATGACGACATCTCGATCGGCTGGTTCCCGCTCCTCACCCTGATGGTCGCCGTCGTGGTCCTGCTGGCGCTACAGCTGCTGTTCTCCCGCACGTCGATCGGCCGGGCCTTCCGCGCCACGGCGGACGACCCGCAGACCGCGCAGCTGATGGGCATCAACGACCGCCGGTTGTACGGCGTGGCGATGGCCATCGCCTTCGCCGCGATCGCGCTGGCCGGGTTCTTCCGCGGTGCTCGCACCTCGTTCTCGCCCACCGCCGGCGCCGGGATCCTGCTCTTCGCCTTCGAGGCCGTCGTGATCGGCGGACTGGGCTCGCTCTGGGGCACGCTGGTCGGTGGGATCGTGCTCGGGCTGGCGCAGAGCCTCGGCAATCAGGCCTCGATCGGGTGGGACCTGCTGTCCGGCCACCTGGTCTTCCTGTTCGTGCTGCTGGTGCGCCCTCGCGGCCTGGTCGGAGGGGCACGAACGTGACCTATCGCGTCGTGAGGATCACGCGGGCCTCGACGGTGGGGGTGTCGCTGGCCATCGCGGCGACGGTGTTCTTCGCCCTCTTCCCGCTGTGGGGGAGCACGAGCACGCAGCTGACCCTGGTCCCGATCTTCTACTACCTGTCCCTCGCCCAGATGTGGAACCTCCTGGCGGGCTACGCGGGGCTGGTGACCGTGGGCCAGCAGGGCTTCGTCGGTGTCGCCGCCTACACGCTGTTCGTGCTCAGTGAGAAGCATGACGTCGATCCGTTCCTCGCCATCGGCCTCGCCGGACTCCTGGTGGCCGGGCTCTCGATCCCGGTCGCCCTGTTCGCCTTCCGGCTGCAGGGCGGCTACTTCGCCATCGGGACCTGGGTGATCGCCGAGGTCTTCCGCTTGGCCACCCTCCGCATCGAGTCGCTCGGCGCGGGCAACGTCCAGTCGTTCACGGTGAAGAACACGTTCTCGGGCTACTCGCTGGATGCCCGCCGGCACCTCATCTACTGGGTCGCGCTCGGGCTTGCGGTCGGGGCGACGCTCATCGTCGTGCTCATCCTCCGCTCCCGGCGCGGGCTGGCGATGCAGGCGGCGCGCGACAGCACGGTCGGCGCGCAGTGCCTGGGGGTCAACGTCCGCAACACCCGCCTGCTGATGTGGGCCATCGCCGCACTGTGGACCGGGGCCACCGGTGCCCTCATCCACCTCAACAGCTCCACGGTGACCAACCAGGACGCCTTCAGCGTCCTGTCGTGGACCGCGCTCGTGGTCTTCATCGTGGTCCTTGGCGGGGTGGGGAGCCAGACTGGGCCCATCATCGGCGTCGTGATCTACTGGATCATCACCAAGCGCTTCGAGGACTCGGACACCTGGCGGTTCATCATCCTCGGGACGGTGGCCGTCGTCATGGCGGCCGTCGCCCGCAGCGGGGTGGACGGACTGCTCCAGCACATCCACCCCTTCGAGCTGTTCCCGGTAGGGCGCCGGCTGCGCAAGGAGGAACCGCTCAATGAGCCGTGACGTCTTCATCCTCGACGCCGTCCGCACGCCCGTCGGGCGCCTCGGCGGCGCGCTGGCCGGTGTACGGCCCGACGACCTCGCCTCGGCCGCCGTGAAGGCCGTCGTCGAGCGGCTTCCCGACCTCGATCCCGGCGCCATCGAGGAGATCTACCTCGGCGATGCCAACCAGGCCGGCGAGGACAACCGCAACGTCGCCCGGATGGCGGTGCTGCTGGCCGGCCTGCCCGTGACCATCCCCGGCGCCACGGTGAACCGGCTCTGCGGGTCTGGCCTGGAGGCCGTGATCGATGCCAGCCGGGCGGTCGCGGTCGGCGACGCCGACGTCGTCCTCGCGGGCGGGGTGGAGTCGATGAGCCGGGCGCCGTGGGTGCTGCCCAAGCCGGGCAAGGCCTACCCGACCGGTCACGAGCAGCTGTGGAGCACGACCCTCGGATGGCGGATGACGAACCCACGGATGCCGAGCGAGTGGACCATCGCGCTCGGGGAGGGCGCCGAGATCCTGGCCGACAAGTACTCGATCAGTCGTGAGGAGCAGGACGCGTTCGCGCTCGGCTCTCACCAGCGGGCCGCGGCGGCGTGGGACGCGGGCTGGTTCGACGCCGAGGTCGTCGCGGTGCGCGAGGGGGAGCTCAGCCGGGACGAGTGCATCCGGCCGGACACGACCGCGGACAAGCTCGCGGTGCTGAGGCCGGTCTTCCGGTCCGGCGGCACGGTCACCGCCGGGAACGCGTCGCCCATGAACGATGGTGCGGCCGCGTTGGTGCTGGCCTCCGAGGACGGTGCCGCGCGCGCCGGCGCTCCGCCGCTGGCCCGCGTCGTCGCCCGAGCGACGAGCGGCGTCGAGCCGCACCTCTACGGCATCGGGCCGGTCGCCGCGGCGCGCGCCGCGCTCTCCCGAGCCGGCCTGGCGTGGGCCGACCTGGCCGCGGTCGAGCTGAACGAGGCCTTCGCCGCACAGAGCCTGGCCTGCCTGGCCGAGTGGCCCGACCTCGACCGCTCGATCGTCAACCCCCAGGGGGGCGCCATCGCCATCGGCCATCCGCTCGGCTGCTCGGGCGCACGCATCCTCACCACCCTCGTCCACCACCTGCGCCGCACGGGCGGCCGCTACGGCATGGCGGCCATGTGCATCGGTGTCGGCCAGGGCATCGCAGTCATCGTCGAGAACGTCCAAGGAGGCCGTCCGTGAGCGAGAACATCTCCCCGTCCGAGCACCTGGCCCAGGTCCAGGCCACCTTCGACGGCACCGCCGACCCGCGGACCGTCGAGATCATGAGAGCCGCTGTCAAGCACCTCCACGCGTTCATCGAGGAGGTGGGACTGACCCGCGACGAGTGGTTCGCGGGCATCCAGTTCCTCACCAGCGTGGGACAGAAGTGCGACGAGAACCGCCAGGAGTTCATCCTCCTGTCGGACACCCTCGGCGCGTCGATGCTGGTCGAGATGATCAACCACGCCGCCGCGGACGGCACCACCGAGCCGACGGTGTTCGGGCCGTTCCACGTGGACGGCTCGCCGCCCAAGCAGTTCGGCGACTCGATCATCGTTGACGATGACGGCGAGGTCATGGTGCTCAAGGGGACGGTGACGAACCTGGACGGTGAGGCCATCGCGGGTGCCACCCTCGATGTCTGGGAGGTCGGCTCGAACGGGCTCTACGACGTCCAGGACGACGGGCAGGAGGGCATGGACCTGCGGGGCGTGTTCACGACCGACGAGCACGGTCGCTACCAGCTGACGACGATCCGCCCGGTCGACTACACGATCCCTGACGACGGTCCCGTCGGGAAGATGCTGCGGGCCACCGGTCGTCATCCCTGGCGCCCGGCCCACGTCCACGTCGTGGCCTCGGCACCGGGCTACAAGCCGGTCACGACCCACGCCTTCGACGCGGCGAGCAAGTACCTCGACTCCGATGCCGTGTTCGGCGTGCGGCGCTCGCTGGTGGTGGACATGGAGGGCGGGGAAGCCACCTTCGACATCGTCCTCGACCGCGCGTGATGCCGCCTCGCAAGCGGCACGGGGCGACCGCCCGCCGCTAGGACCCCGCCTTGCCTCCCATGAGCTCGACGAACTGCGCGGCGTCGACGTTGCCGCCCGACAGGGTGACCCCGACCCGCTGACCGGCCACGTCGATCCGGCCGGCCAGGATCGCGGCCAGCGCGGACGCCCCGCTCGGTTCGACGACGACCTTCAGCCGCTCGAACAGGAGTCGCACGGCGGCCACGATCTCCTCGTCGGTCACGCCGACGATCTCGTCGACGCCGCCTTCGATGATGGCGCAGTTGCGCCGGCCGATCTGCGCCGTCTGCTGACCGTCGGCGATCGTCGGTGGGACCGGCACGGTGACCGGATGGCCGGCGGCCAGGGCCTCGCGGCCCGCGGTCCGCTCCATGGGCTCCACCCCGACGATCCGGCACCCCGGTGCCAGCGCTCGGGTGGCGACCGTGCACCCGGCCAGCAGTCCTCCGCCCCCCAGGCAGACGACGAGCACGTCGAGCGGGCCCGCGTCCTCGATCAGCTCCAGCGCCACCGTGCCCTGGCCGGCGATCACGAACGGATCGTCGTAGGCGTGGACGACGTGGAGCCCGAGCCGGTCGGCCGTCGCGGCCGTGATCTCCTCCCGGTCCTGCGTGTACCGGTTGAACCGCAGCACCTCGGCGCCGTACCCCTCGGTGGCGGCGACCTTGCTGACCGGCGCGTCCTCGGGCATCAGGACGACGGCCTTGGTGTCGTGCAGCCGGGCCGACAGCGCTACCGCCTGGCTGTGGTTCCCTGAGGAGGTCGTGAGCACGCCGGCGGCCCGCACCTCGGGATCGAGCGCGGCCAGGTGGTTGAAGGCGCCGCGGAGCTTGAAGGCCCCGATCCGCTGCAGGTTCTCCGCCTTCAGGTGGAGCTGCGCGCCCGTCCGCTCGTCCAGCGTGCGGGAGCGGAGCACCGGCGTCCGGTGCGCCACCCCGGCCAGGCGGCCGGCCGCCGCCCGGACGTCGTCGATGGTGACGGGGGACTCGGGCACCGCCGGAGGATAGGGCGCCCCGGCGGCGTGCCCCGGAAGTGCGTCACGAACGCGCCAGCAATGGCGCGTCGAGCGCACAGATCCCGGGGATCCGCCGTCGCGATGTCACATCGCGGTTCTCGCCATCGTCAGAAGGGTGGGAGCAGCACGACGGTGAGGGAGACGATGGTGATGACGGACGAGCGGTTCGACGTGGTGGTCGTGGGTGCCGGCCTGGCCGGGCTCGTGGCCGGGGTGGAGGCGGCGCGATCGGGCGCCCGCACGGTGGTGCTCGACGCCCATCCGGCGGGCGGCCGGGCCCGCACGACGGACCGGGCCGGCTACCTGTTCAACGAAGGCCCGCACGCGCTGTACGAGACGGGACCGCTCATGGCCCTCCTGCGCCGGTGGGGTCAGGAACCCGATGGTGGCCGACCGTCGTCGAGCGTCCACGCGCTGCTCGACGGCGCGCTCCACCCGTTCCCGACCGGGCCGCGTGAGCTGGCCCGCAGCCCGCTGCTGCGTCCCTCGAGCCGGGTTCGGTTCGGGCGGCTGATGCGCGGGCTGCCCCGCTCCCCGTCCGATCACCTCGTCGGGCGGAGCCTGTCCGAGTGGTTCGACGACCAGGGCCTCCCGGCCGATGTCCGTGCCCTCTTCATGACCCTCGTTCGGGTCACGTCGTACGCGAACGCGCCCGAGCTGATGGACGCCGGCGCGGCGATCTCCCAGCTGCAGGCCGGTCTGCGGGGCGTGCGCTACCTGGATGGTGGCTGGCAGCGCATCGTCGACGGGCTTCGCCGGGCACTGGCCACGGCCGGCGGCACGCTGCACGAGCGGGTGGCCGTCGGCGCGGTGGACTCCGACGGCGCGACGGCCCGCACCCACACCATCCACGGCCCGATCGAGAGCGCAGCCGTCGTGCTCGGCGGGCTGGCGCCGGTGGAGGCGACCCGCCTGCTCGGTGGGGCTCCCGCGTGGCTCGGCGATCTCGGGCCCCCCGTCGAGGCCGTGTGCCTTCAGCTGGCTCTGCACCGGCCGCCGGCGTCACCCATCGTCCTCGGTGTCGACCAACCGCTCTACCTCTCGGCGCACGCTCCGCTGGCCCGCCTCGCGCCGCCCGGTGGTGCCATGGTGGAGGTCATGCAGTACCGGGCGCCGGGGCGCGACACCGACGCCGAGTCCGATCGGGCCGAGCTCGACGCTCTGTGCCGGCTGGTGGGGCTGGACGACGACGACATCCTCGACGAGCGCTTCCTCCGCCGGATGACCGTCGCCCACGCCCTGCCCCTCGCCCGCCGCGGCGGTCTGGCCGGACGGCCCGCGGTCGAGGTCCCGGAGCGGCCCAACGTGTTCCTGGCCGGTGACTGGGTCGGGCCGAGCGGGATGCTCGGCGACGCGTCGGCCGCCAGCGCGCTGGCTGCGGCTCGTGCCGCGGTCGGAGTGGCGCGCCGCGTCGAAGCCGGCGCGGTGAGATGACGGCGCGCGCGCGTTCGGCCGGCGCGATCTCCGCGGCCGACGTCGAGCGCTTCGAGCGCGAACGACCGCGCCTGGTCGGGCTGGCCTATCGCTTGCTCGGCTCGCTGGCCGACGCGGAGGACGTCGTGCAGGAGGCGTGGTTGCGTTGGCAACAGACTGAGCGCGAGGCCGTCGTGGAGCCGGCTGCGTGGCTGACGACCGTCACCAGCCGCATCGGCCTCGACCGGCTGCGGGCCCGCCAGCGGGACCGCGCCGACTACGTGGGGCCGTGGCTCCCCGAGCCGATCATCGTCCCGATGGACGCCGCCGACCCGGCCCACCACGCCGAGCTGAGCGATTCGTTGACCACCGCCTTCCTGGTGCTGCTCGAGGAGCTGAGCCCGACCGAGCGCCTCGTCCTGCTGCTGGCCGACGTGTTCGACCAGCCCTACGCCGAGATCTCGGCCATCCTCGGGCGCTCCAGCGATGCCTGCCGGCAGGTGGCGTCGCGCGCGCGGCGCAAGGTCCGGG
>JBKPRL010000191.1:0-6043 GCA_046734535.1 bacterium
GGATCCGCTTGCGGCTGTCGCCGTAGCCGGCGGACACCTGGACGATCTCGTGCCCGGCCGCCTGTGCCGCATCGCTGCTGGTTTGCCGCGCCGCTTCGTCGGCCCGCATGAGCAGCGCGACCTTGGCCGCCTTGCCGACCGTGTCCGGCGGGACGCCGACGTCGCTGACCCGGTGTCCGGGCTGCCGTGTGAGGGCCACGATGCGGGCTCCGCCGCCGCCCTGGCTGGCGGCCGCGGCCGCGGCCTCGGCCGCCGCGAGCAGGCCGGCCTCGCTGAGGTCGGCAGTGTGCGCGTAGCCGGTTGTGTCGCCCTTCACGACCCGGATGCCGGCGCCCCGATCGCGACCGGACGTGACCTGTTCGACCTTGCCGTCGTCGAGGTTGGCCGAGGACGAGCGCTTGTCCTCGACGTAGACCTCGGAGAAGTCGGCGCCGGTCCGCAGTCCCGCGCCGAGCACCTGCTCGACGAGGTCGCGGTCGATCAGGTCGGTCTCGGCGTTCGTGTCCGTCGTGTGGTCGGCCATGCCGCCGAGCCTACCGACGCGCCCAAGAGCGTTCATGGCCGTCCCCACCGCACTTCTTGCGGCGAGATCGGCCACGAACGCCGAGGAGGCCGACTCGAGCGCTCCGACGGGGGTGCGGGGGCAGAGGCTCCCGCCGGAGCCCCCGCCGCCGGTCGATCCGGCTCCGCCGGTCGATCGGCCAACGACTGGGTCGGCCGCAGGCCGTCAAACAACTCGAGCGAGGCGGCCGAAGGCCGCCGAGCGAGAAGAGCTACGGGAGACGTGCGAACCAGAGCAGGGAGCCCAGGGCGGCGAGGGCCAGGAAGGTCATGGCACCGCCGACGAACCAGCCGCTCACGTCCTTCTGCACCGGCTCCTTGGTCAGCGTCCGGCCGAGGTCCTTGTACACGGAGCGGAGCTCGTCCGAGCTGTAGGCGGTGAACGACCGGGCGCCGGTCTTGCTGGCCAGGTCGGCCAGGGCGGCGCGGTTGACCGGCACGGACTGGCTGGTCCCGTCGGGCAGCTGCACCGTCCCGCCGTCGGTGCCCACCGCCACGGTGTACACCGGCCGGCCCTCGGCGCTGGCCGCGGTCGCGGCTTCGTCGTTGGAGCGGCCCACGGTGTTCTCGCCGTCGGAGAGCAGGACGACCGCAGCCGGCTTCTCACCGGGCTTCGCGGACTCCGAACCCGACCCGTTCGTGGTCTGGTCGCCCGACGTGGGCGTCTGGTTCAGCGCCTCGTCGATGGCGTCGAGCGACGTGAAGACGGCCTCTCCGATCGCGGTGCCCTCGCCGAGCTGCAAGCGGCTGATGCCCCGCTCCACGACGGCCGTCTTGTCGGTCGGCGGCACGATCAGGCGGGCGCCGTTGTCGAAGCTCACGAGGCCGACCCGGACGCCGTTCGGCACGTTCTTCAAGAAGGTGCGGGCGGCGTCCTGCGCGGCGGCCAGGCGGGTCGGAGCGACGTCCTTGGCCTCCATGGAGAGGGAGGTGTCCATGGCGAGCACCACGACGCCGCGCTTGTCGGCAGTCTGCTGCGCCACCGCCGGCTTGGCCAGCGAGAGTGACAGGGCGACGAGCCCGAGCAGCAGACCGATGGCCGGGAGGTGCCGGCGCCAGCGGGGCCGCTTGGGGGCGACGGAGTCGAGCAGGTCCATCGTCGTGAAGCGCACGACGTAGCCCCGCCGCCGCAGCTGCGAGATGACGTAGGCGGCGAGCAGCAGGACGGGCAGCAGGAGCAGCCAGAGCCGGGAGGGGGCGAGGAACGACAGGGCGAGCATCAGCGACGACTCCCAGGAGCGCGGGTGGCGCCGACGCGCTGGCGCCGGCGGGCACCGACGAAGCGGACCAGGTCGACCACCCAGTCGCGATCGGTGCGAAGGACGAGGTGGTGGGCGCCGGCGGCGGCGATCCGGTGGGCCACGTCCGCCCGGCGAGCCTCCGCCGCCGCGGCGTAGCGGACGCGCAGGGTGGCGTCACCGGTGTCGACGATCCGTCGGCGCCCGGTCTCGGGGTCGGCCACGGTGAGCGAGCCGACGTCGGGCAGGGTCAGCTCGCGCGGGTCGAGCACCTCGACCGCCACGACGTCATGGCGGGTGGCGAGGGCGCGCAGCGGGCTGTCCCAGCCGTCGGGGACCAAGAAGTCCGACACCACGACGACGAGGCCGCGTCGCCGGGCGTGGCGGCGCAACGTGGTCAAGGTGTGGGCGAGGTCGGCGCTGGCGCCGTCCTCGGGCGGCCGGCGCAGCGCGGCGAGGATGGCCCCGACGTGCTGCCGGCCGCTGCGGGCGGGGAAGGAGGCCTGGCCGCCGCTCGTCGTGAGCGCGCCGACCCGGTTCCCGCCGCGCGAGGCCAGCAGCGCGAACGCGCCGGCGGCCGCCCAGGCGACGTCGTGCTTCTCGCAGCGCGCCGTGCCGAACGCCAGGCTGGCCGAGTCGTCGACGAGGAGCCACAGCTCCAGCTCGTGGTCGGCGATGGTGTCGCGGACGTACGGCTGGGTGGTGCGGGCCGTCAACGACCAGTCGATGCGGCGGGTGTCGTCCCCCGCGGCGTACAGCCGGGCCTCACCGGTCTCGCTCCCGTGGCCCGGAAGTAGGCCGCCGTGGTCGCCCTGGAGGAGGCCGTCCAGACGACGCAGGACGGTCAGCTCCAGCCCCGCGGCCGCGGCGCGCTGCGCGGCGGTCAGTGCGGTCATGACCGGGCGCCGGCCACCCCGGACGTCAGACGCCGCGGCGCCTTCACCGTCGTCAGCACCTCGACCACGATGTCGTCGACCGTCACCCCATCGGCGACGGCGTCGAACGACGGGACGAGGCGGTGGTTCAGCACGTCGAAGGCGACGTCATAGACGTCTTGCGGCACGACATCCCCTCGACCCCGGATGAGCGCGAGGGCGCGGGCGGCGTGGACGAGGCCGATGCTGGCCCGGGGGCTGGCGCCGTAGGCCAGCAGCCCGTCGATGCTGGCCAGGCCGTGCTCGGTCGGCCGACGGGTCGCCAGGACGATGCGCACGGCGTAGTCACCGACCGCCGGGTCCACGGTGACCGCGCCCGCGGACCGCTGCAGCCGAGCGACATCGGTGGGGCTGAGCAGGCGGGCCGGCTCGGCGATCGGACGCGAGGACCGCTCGACGATCTCGTGCTCCTCCGACGGCGTCGGGTAGTCGACCGGGATGCGCATCAGGAACCGGTCCCGCTGCGCCTCCGGCAGGGGGTACACGCCCTCGGACTCGATCGGGTTCTGGGTGGCGAGGACGAGGAACGGCGACGGCACCTGGTACGTCCGCCCTCCCAGTGACACCTGGCGCTCGGCCATCACCTCGAGCAGCGCGGACTGCACCTTCGCCGGCGCGCGGTTGATCTCGTCGGCCAGCACGAAGTTGGCGAACACCGGGCCGAGCTCGACGTCGAACCGCTCCGTCGAGGGACGGTAGATGCGGGTGCCGACCAGATCGGACGGGATGAGGTCGGGGGTGAACTGGATCCGGGTGAAGGTCCCGCTCAGCGTCTTGGCCAGCGTCGACACGGTCAGGGTCTTGCCGAGGCCGGGGACCCCCTCGAGCAGGCAGTGGCCGTTGGCGAGGAGGGCGACGAGCACCCGCTCGAGCACCCGGTCCTGCCCCACGATGACCCGACGCATCTCGAACAGGACCTGCTCCAACGCCGCGCCGGCCTGGCTCACGGACATGAGCCCGTCACCGCTTCCTTCCCCGTTGGCGGACGGCGGGAGCTCGGTGGTGGGCACGTCCATCAGCTCGGTCGTCTCCATCACTGCACCTCCACGGCTTCGGCGACGGCCTTGACGTCGCTGTCGGACACCTGGGCCCCGCCCCTCACGATGACCAGGAGGCCGTCGTCGGTCAGGAAGGCGAAGCCGTGGTCCATGGCCACGGCCTTCTGGCCGTTGATCTGGGTCGCCTTGCCCTCCAGGGCGGCGAAGCTGTCGCTCGTCGTGTCGCTGCGCTCGGCCGCGACGGTGATCTGGCCCGAGTCGCCCTCGAGCACGATCAGCTGCGTGCCCTCGAGCTGGCCGCCCTTCTCCTCGGTGCGGGCGGTGGAGCGGGCCTGCGTGTAGCCCGTCGGGGGCGACGGCACCTCGATCAGCGAGAGCGAGCTCGGCGAGGCCTGGCTGCCCGACCCCTGGTCGGGTGGGGGCGCGGGCGTCGACTGACCGCCGTTGCCCTGCCCGTTGCCCTGGTCCGGGCTGCTCTGCCCGCCGCCGAGCATGTCGCCGAGGCCGGGGAAGAGCTGGTCGAGCATGTCGCGGAGCGCCTGGTCCAGGGAGCCCGAGCCGGAGCCCAGCCCCGGGAGGAGGTCCTGCAGCTGCGGCAGCAGCTGGTCGAGGCCCGGGATCTGGTCGAGGCCGGGGATCTGGTCCAGGCCGGGGATGTTCCCGAGGCCCGGGATGTTGCCCAACCCGTTGGAGCTCGAGCCGCCCGGGTCGGAGACCGTGGGCGCGTCGATCCCGCCGGCCTGCTTCACCTGGTCCATGAGGTCCTTGGCCACCTCGACGGGGATGGCGAAGCCCACACCGTCGCTGCCACCCGAGGCCGAGGCGATGGCGGTGTTGATGCCGATGACCTTGGCGCTGGCGTCGGCCAGCGGACCACCGGAGTTGCCCGGGTTGATCGGAGCGTCCGTCTGGATGAGGCCGGTCAGCTTGCCGACCGGCGAATCGATCTCACGGTCGAGCCCGCTCACGATGCCGGCGGTGACCGTCTGCTGGTAGCCGAAGGGGCTGCCGAGCGCGATGGCCGTCTCGCCCACCTCGACGCTGCCCGCTTCGGCCAGCGGTGCCGCGGTCAGGTCCGTCGTCGGCTTGACAGCGACGATGGCGAGGTCCTTCTCCGGGGCCCGAGCGACGACGCGGCCCTTCAGCTCCTGCTTGTCCGCCGTGCGCACCGTGACCTCGTCGGAGCCCTCGACCACGTGGTGGGCGGTCAAGATCAGGCCCTTGGCGTCGTAGATGACACCGGAGCCCAGCCCCTGGCCGACCTCGATCTGCACGACCGCCGGGCCGAGCGCCTTCGCCACCTGCTCGACGCTCGACTGGGAGCCGGGATCCTTGGGCGGGGCAACGGTCGGTGTCGTCGAGTTGGAGCCCGCCGACTCGCCCTGCTGCGTCCAGACGACCCCTCCGATCGCTCCGACCAGCGCCGCGACGAGGCCCACAGCCAGCCACGTCCGCTTGCGCGAACGGGGCTGGCCTGGGCCGGGAACCGCCGCGGGCTCGTCGGTCGGCGGCTCCTCGCCGCCGGCACCCGCCTCGGGGACCAAGTGGTCAGGGTCGGGCGGCGGCAGGAAGTCGGCCACCGGCGGGGTGGCCGGCAGATCCCGCCAGGTGCGCCGTGAGGGCAGCACCGGGGTCGGGGTCGGATCAGTGGGCGCGCTCACCGGCACGGCTGGTCTCCTCGGGTGGACGGGCCCGACGCGGAGCACGGGCGGTCATCGGGGCGAAGGTACGGAGCGGGACGTAAAGCCGGCGTCAAGGCCGCAGGTCGGAGATGCCGACTCGTGCGCCGTGGGCCGGCGCAGCGACCTCGACCGCCTCCTCGACATCGTTCTGGTCGCGGAGTTGCCGCTCTGAGCGGCCATTTTCCGACCAGAACGGCGTTGCGGGCGTCGCGGGCGAGAGGGAGGCGGGGCGGCCCGGCAGGGGGTCGACGCGGTGGTGGATGCCGTCGGCGGCGACCACCGCGTCGGTGCGGGCGTCGGCCGAGCGCGGCAGCCAGACCACGAAGGTCGACCCGATGCCGACGGCCGAGCGGACCGTCACGTGGCCGCCCTGGGCTTCGGTGACCTGGCGGCAGATGGTGAGGCCCAGCCCGTGCGCTCCGGACTCGCCGGCGCCGCCGGTCTCCCGGTCGAGGTCGTAGCGCCCGCGCCAGTAGCGCCGGAACGCGCGCTCGTGATCGACGTCGGGCAGGCCCGGCCCCTCGTCGCGCACGGCGATCCATGCCCACGCGTCCCAGATCCCGGTGGCGAGCCGCACGATCGAGCCCGACGGGGCCAGGCGCAGGGCGTTGACGAGCAGGTTGCCCACC
>JBKPRL010000192.1:0-21630 GCA_046734535.1 bacterium
GTTGAACTGAGTGGGGGCGGGCTCAGCTGTAGCGTCGGTTGGCAGGGTTGGGCGACGGCCCGTCGGGGAACTCCTGGGCGATGCCACGCGTTGGTCCTATCGCCGCCATCTTCGGTGCCGTCGCCTTCCTGGCGATCGTGCTGGGGCTCACCGTGCCTGCGTTGCGCTTCATGCTCCTGGTCGGCGCGATCGCCCTCGTCGTCGCTCTCGTCGCCGCGCTACGTGGACGGAATCGGCCCGATGTCTCGCTGACCGATGAGAACGACCCGACCGCTCTTCGCTGACCGCTGAGCAGCGTCGTCGCCAGGCGTCGGAGGGCGCCCCGGGTCCGCTCGTCCAGGGCGCCCCCAGTGCTCACGAGGCGTTGTAGTAGTCCCCGAGCTGGTTGCGGTAGTCGTCCGTGCGCCAGCGGCCTTCGTCCCAGTCCGGCGCGTCCTTGACCTGGGCCTTGGTGCGGTTCACGTACACCTTCTCGTCCTTTGGGTCGATCCGGTCGATCACGCCGGCCGGGAGCACCCGCTTCTTGCCGAAGATCCAGAAGCCCGTGTCGACGACGACGCAGCTCTCGCCCGCGTCATAGGTCGCCTCGTCCACCTTGCCGATGGAGCCGTCGATCGCCACGACGTCGTAGCCGACGAGCGACACGTCCTGCTCGGCTTCCTTCGGGTAGCTCCAGAGATCCATCGCTTCCTCCTCTGTTCGCTCGGATGGCGTGAGCATGTACCCGCGTACGTAGAGGCACACACCTGGGTTTCCGTTTGCGCGCTCCGGCCCGGGGGTAACCGGCTTCGGCAGCGGGGCATGCGGACCCGAAGAAGGAGCAAAGAGCCATGGATGCCTGGGTGTGGGTTGCCATCATCGCCGCGGCAGTGATCATCGTGCTGGTGATCGCCGCGCTCGTGGCGCAGCGACGGCGGCGCGTCCGCACGACGCACCTCCGCGACACGTTCGGCCCGGAGTACGACCGCGTCGCGGCCGGCGACGATGGCCGTCCGAGCCGAGAGGGAGAGGAGGAGCTGCGCCGTCGGGAGCTCCGCCGGTCGCACCTCGAGATCCGGCCGCTGAGCGCAGACCAGCAGCAGCGCTACCTCGCGGCCTGGCAGGAGATCCAGCGGACGTTCGTCGACGTCCCCGACAAGAGCGTGGCCAACGCCGAGACGCTGGTCAACCAGGTCATGCGCGACCGCGGCTATCCCGTCGCGGACGAGTTCGAGAACCAAGCCGAGCTCATCTCGGTCGATCACCCCGATCTCGTCAACAACTACCGCGAGGCGCACCGTGTGTACGAGCGGAGCCTCGACAGCGACGCCGACACCGAGGAGCTCCGCAGCTCGTTCGTGTACTACCGGTCGCTCTTCAACGAGCTGCTCGCGGCCTGACGGCGAAGGAGGACGACGAAATGGACGAGAGGGACGAGAGGGACGAGAGGGAGACCACGAGCGGCGAGGGTGCCCAACAGGTCGCGACCGCCGACGAGCAGGCGACGCCGCTGATCGACGACGCGGACGGCTTCCGGCGCCGCTGGGAGACCATCCAATCCGGCTTCGTCGACGAGCCGCGGCGCTCGATCGAGGAGGCCGACACGCTCGTCGACGACGTGATCCGCTCGCTCTCCGAGGCGTTCGCGCGCGAGCGGCAGGGCCTCGAGGCGCAGTGGAGCTCCGGGGACGACGTGTCGACCGAGGATCTCCGCCGCGGCCTACAGCGCTACCGGTCGTTCTTCAACCGCCTCCTCAGCCGCTGACGCACCGCTCGCCGTCCCGGTGGTCCCGGCCGGGTCGGGCGAGCTCGAGGGCCGCGCGGACGACCGATTCGGCATCCGGCGGCCCGAGTCGGCCGGGGCCACGCCCGACCACGCGGTTGCGCTCCCGGTCCTTGGGCGCCCACCGCTCCGCGTCCGAGGTCGTGATCACGACGACGGCCGGCGTGCCCACCGCGACCGCGAGGTGTGCGACGCCGGTGTCGTTGGCGACGACGACCTCGGCACGACGCAGGATCGCTGCGAGGGCGCCGATCGAGGTCCGGCCTGCGGTCTGGACGCTCGGGACGCCGGCGGTCTGGCCCACGGCACGGCCCAGGTCGGCCTCGCCCTGTGAGCCGGTGACGACCACCTCGAGGCCGCAGGCGTGCAGCGCTCGGGCGACGTAGGCGAAGCCCTCGGCGGGCCAGCGGCGGTCGACCCGGGACGCCCCCGGGTGGATGCACGCGTAAGGCCGGCCCCCGATCGCGTCCCGGACCGCGGCCCAGCCGTCGAGATCATCCGGCCGCTCGGGGAAGTCGAGCACCGCGGGGACCACCCCGCCGCCCAGCCATCGCATGAGGTCCAAGAGACGATCGAGCTCGTGGCCGCGGGCCGGCCAGGGACGGAAGCTGTTCGGGTCTGGCGGCTCGACGAACGGGCTGTGGTGGCCGGCCATTCGGGTCGCGCCGACCGCCGCCACCAGCTCGTTGGTCGCCGTGCCCGTGCCGTGCAGCTGCACGGCCAGGTCGAAGCCGCGAGCCCTCGCCGCAGTGAGGAATCCGGGCAGCGCCGCCTCGGGACCGACGGCCTCCGGGATGCCCGGCCAGGACGGCACCACCATCAGGTCGTCGACCAACCCGGGATAGCGCTGGACGAACCACTCGGCCTGGGGCAGCCCGAGCAGCGTGACCGAGGCGCGAGGAAGTGCGGCCCGAAGGCTGCGCAGCGCGGGCACCGCGCAGAGCAGGTCCCCCAGACCCGGGAGCGCGCGTAGCACCGCGACGTTGCGTGAGCCATCGAGCACCGTCACGGATGAGGCCTGCCCGCGGGGCGCATGGTCCAACCGCGGGACTCCACGTATGACGCCGGAAGGGGATGGGTAGGCGGAACGCCGCCATGTCGTGGAGACGTTTTCTGGCCGCGCCCAGCCACAGGGCGCCGATCCTGGCCTCTCGCACAGGCGACGCCATGGCCCGCCGCCACGTCCGTCACCGGAGCGAGCTGCTGGACCTCACGTGACGACCGACGGCCCGGGGATGCAGGACGAGGACGTCGCGGCCGCGGTCGTGGCGCAGCTGCGAGGGCGCAGCGTGGCCACGGCTGAGTCCTGCACCGCGGGTCGCCTCAGCCAGGCGTTTGCTGCGGTCGGCGACGCCGAGCGGTGGTTCCGGGGTGGCGTGGTCGCGTACCAGCCCGACGTGAAGCACGGCTTGCTCTCGGTGGCCTCGTCCGCTGTCCTCTCGGAGGCAGCTGCGGCGGAGATGGCGGCCGGGGTGGCCCACCTGCTGTCGGCCGATGTCGCGGTGGCCACGACCGGCCTGGTCGGCGACGAACCGTCGGACGGGGTGGCGCCAGGGACGATCTTCGTCGCCACCTCCGTCGATGGGAAGCTCCAAACGCGCACCCATTGCTTCGAGGGTGACGCGCAGCTCGTGGTCACGTCGGCGGTCCGCCAAGCGCTCACCGATCTCCTTGTGGACCTCGCACCGCCGCCGACCCCCCTGCCCGGCGAACCGACCTCCTGACCGCGCAAGGTGGGCGATCGGGGCGGCGGCCCGCGAACGCTCAGGGCCAAGAACCCAGGCCCGTCGGCGCGTACACCCCCGCACCGCGCAGCCCTTCGGACGGAGGCGTCCACGCCGGGGCCCGACGGTGCCGGAGGTGTCCGGCGACCCGGTGGGCGACGGCCACCGGCGGGATGGCCGCGCTCGTGGCCGCCATGGCCAGGACCTCCCCTGCGGTGCGCGGCCCGGGGGCGACCCGCCGCCAGATCAGCGCCGCGGTCAGCAGCAGCCATGTCGCGGCGCCGCCCGCCGCGAGCCGGCGCCGGCCGGTCACGGCGGCACCTGCCGCGACGACGAGCGCGGCTGTCGTCATCACGTGGCACCGGAACAGGCCCGGCGCCTCGCCCACACGACGGCGCCAGTACGGGCCGTGGATCGCCGCGAGCAGCACGTCGTCGGCGTTGCCCCGCTGCTGTGGCACGCTCACCCACCACGGCGCGGGCCGCACTGGGTGCTCGGATCGACGTCCACCCATGGTCAGACGCCAGCCCCTGTCCTGCAGTCGCAGCGCGAGGTCGGTGTCCTCGCGGTAGGCGCGCGGGAACCGCTCGTCGAACCCGCCGACGTCGTCGAGCGCGTCGCGCCGGACGGCGAGATCCGCGGTGATCCACCGCGCTCCTTCGAGCCGAGCCGTCGTCCGGGCCCGGTCCGACGGTCGCGACGCCCGGGGCACGGAGAGCCGGCCCTGGACGGCCGCCGTGCGACGATCGAGGCTCTCGAGGTCGGCGACGAGCCGCCTGGTCCACTCCGGCGACACGAGGACGTCGTCGTCGAGGAAGGCGACGAACGGCGCCGACGTTGCCCGCCACCCCAGGTTGCGAGCCGCGGCCGGGCCCTGGCGGCCTCGGGTTCGCAGGATGCGGGTGCGGCCGGCCAGCACCGGCGGCGTCGGGACGGCCTTGCCTTGGCCGCTGTCGTCGACGACCACGAGCGTCTCGGGCCACGGCGGTCCGCACGCCGCGAGCGTGCCGAGGAGGCGGGCGAGGCTCTCTCGCCCGACGGTCGGCACCACCACGTCGAAGGCCGGAGCGGTCACGATCCCGGTCGTCCACGCCCGCGGGCCAGCCCTGACCGCCGGACGACGAACGGGCCGAGGACGAGCGCGTCGATCGGCCCCGAGCCGAAGCACTCGAGCGCGTCCTTGGGGCTGTCGACGATCGGCCGGCCCGCGGTGTTGAAGCTGGTGTTCACGAGCACGGGCGTGCCGGTGCGGGCGGCGAACGCGTCCAACAGTGCCGCGAGGAGCGGTTCGTCCTGCCGGTCCACGGTCTGTGCCCGAGCCGTGCCGTCGACATGGACGGCGGCGGGGATCCGGTCACGCCAGGCGTCACGCACCCGGTGCACGAACAGCATGTACGGGCTCGGCAGTACGCCCTCGAAGATCTCACCGGCCCGTTCCAACGAGACGGTGGGGGCCACGGGCCTGAACTCCTCGCGGCCCTTGATCGCGTTCATGCGCTGGAGGTTGTCCGCCCGGGAGGGGTCGACGAGCAGGCTCCGGTGGCCGAGGGCCCGCGGCCCGAACTCGCTCCGGCCCTGGAACCATCCGACGACCCCGTTTCCGGCCAGCACCTCGGCCACGGTGCCCGCCAGATCGGCCGGCCGCTCGTAGGGCAGCGCCGCGTCCCGCAGCGTGTCCTCGACCACCTCGTCGTCCCACTGGCGGCCGAGGGCCGCGGTGGCCATCGGCGCGCAGGTGTCTCCGGCACGGTGGGCGGCGAAGAGGGCCCCACCGAGCGCGGTGCCGGCATCACCTGCCGCCGGCTGGACCCAGACGTGTTCGAAGGGGCCTTCCCGGGCCAGGCGGGCGTTGGCGACGCAGTTCAACGCCACACCTCCGGCCATGGTGATGGCCCGCTCCCCCGTCCGATCGTGCAGCCATCGGGCCAGGTCGAGGATCACCTCCTCGACCCGCTGCTGGAGCGCGGCGGCCAGGTCGGCGTGCTCGGGCAGCACCTCGCCACCCGGAGCCCGTGGCGGCGTGACCGCCGCGGGGTCGAGACCGTGGGTGCGGAAGCCGCCGTCCTCCGTCGGGTGCACGTAGCGGTGGAACACCTCGGAGAACCGCTTCGGATCACCGTAGGAGGCCAGCGCCATCACCTTGTACTCGTCGCTAGAGCGCCGGAACCCGAGATGGGCGGTGACCTCCTCGTAGAGCAGGCCGAGCGAGTCGGGGAGCGGCTGGGCCGCGAGGACCTCGAGCTCGCCCCCTCGACTGCGAGCGCTGAGGTGCGACGCACCCTCCCCTCGGCCGTCGAGGACGAGGACGGCGCTGTCCTGGAAGGGTGCGGCCAGGTGAGCGGACGCGGCGTGGGCCACGTGGTGGGGGACGAACTCGAACCCTCCGGGATCGAGCCCCGGGACGGCGGCCGACAGGAAGCCGGCGGCCTTCTCCGCATACAGGGTGCGGATCGGCTCCCAGGGACGGTCCAGGCCGGGGCTTCCGGGCGGCGGTACGAGCGCGGGGTCGTACGAGTAGGTGACGACGTCGACCTCGGCCGGGCTCAGGCCGGCCTCGCGGAGGCACCACCGCGCGGACTGGGTCGGCAGCTCCCACGTCGAGAAGGGCACCGGGTCCTTCCCGTGCTTGCGCCGGCTGAAGCGCTCCTCCTCGGCGGCGGCGATGATCTGGCCGTCGACCACGAGCGCTGCTGCCGGGTCGTGGAACACCGCGTTGATGCCGAGGACCGCGGCCACGTCACGAGACCCGAGCCAGCTCGATGAGCTCGGTCGAGGAGTGCCCGGCCACGTACGGCAGGAGCACGACCTGCCCACCCCATCCCGCCAGGACCGGCTCCTCCGGCAGCTCGGCCTGCCGGTAGTCGGCGCCCTTGCAGAACAAATGAGGACGCAGCGTCCGCAGGGCTTCGCACGGCGTGACCTCGTCGAACACGTGGACGGCGTCCACGCAGGCGAGAGCCTCGAGCACCCGCCGGCGGTCGGCTTGCCCGACGAGCGGCCGACCCGGTCCCTTCAGCGCTCTGACCGAGCGGTCGCTGTTCAAGCAGACGATCAAGGCGTCGCCCAACGCCCGGGCCGCCTCCAGGAACGACACGTGCCCGGTGTGCAGGAGGTCGAAGCAACCGCCCGCCACGACCAGGCGACGACCGGTCCGCCGCAATTCGGCGGCGAGCGCGATCGCGTCCCGGTCGCCGTCCTCGCCCAGCTCGAGGCGACCGCTCGCCACGAAGTGGCCGGCCGCGGCGACCGCCGCGGTCACCGCGACCGCCCGGTCCGCTCCCCGCGCCCGCTCGTGCACGAGACGGGCGGCGAAGCGGTCGCCGGCGCCGCAGGTGTCGCCGAGGCGTGCTCGGGCCGGCACCACCATCGGCGACCCGTCACCTTCGGCCAGGACCACTCCCCGCTCGGCCATCGTCACCGCAACGGCTGACCCGAGAGCGGCCGTCAGGCGGCGCCCCGCGTCGATCACCTCATCCAGTGACGTGATCGGCGTGGGGCGACCGAGCAGGTACCGGGCCTCGTCGAGGTTGGGCGTGAGGACGTCGACGCCGTCGACCACGGGCCCTCCGCGACGATGAGGATCCCACACGACTGGCACCTCCGCCGCGCGGTCGCCGATCGCGCGTCGTGCGCCTGCGACGGCGGTGATGCCCCGGCCGTAGTCCGACACGAGGATCGCCCCGGCGCGAGCAACGGCATCCTCCGCCTCCGGCGACCAGTCGCCGAGTTCCGGAACCGGGGTGCAGTTCCGGTCCAGCCGCACGACGGTCCGTTCGCCGGCGCGGATGCGCCACTTCTCGGGCGTAGGACCGTCGAGCCCGAGGTCGACGACCCGCACGCCGGCCTGCCACAGCAGCTCGCGAAGGCGCTGGCCGGCGGTGTCGCGTCCGACGGCGGTGACGAGGACCGTGGCCGAGCCGTCCGCGGCGACCGCGGCCGCGGCGAGCGCGGCGCCGCCGGGCCGCTCCGTCGCCATGCCCTCCTCGACCAGCGGGCAGCCCTCTGGCGTGAGCCGCTCCATGTGCCCGGTGACGGTCCGGTCCAGCAGGCTGTCGCCTACGACGATGACAGGTCGCACAACGCTCCTTCGTGGTTGAAGTGAAGGTGGTCGAACGCGGCGCAGAACGCGTGGATCGCCGCCTGGTGGGCGTCCTGGACCGCCGCCGTGGTCGCGGCTTCGACCGTGACCGCCCCGTCGCTGGCATCGGCCAACGGGTTCGGGCCCGGGCCGGTGAAGGACAGCACGGTGAGGCCGGCCTCCCGCGCGTGAGCGGCCGCGGCCAGCAGGTTCGGGCTGCGGCCCGAGGTGCTGAGCAGCACGAGGAGGTCGCCCGGCCTGCCGAGGGCCTCGACAACGCGACGGAAGACGTGCTCGAAGCCGTAGTCGTTGCCGATCGCAGTGAGCGCCGACGTGTCGGCGCTCAGACACACCGCTCGAAAGGCCCGCCGGTCACGGCCGAACCGACCGACCAGCTCGCTGGTCAGGTGCTGTGCGTGGGCGGCACTGCCGCCATTGCCGGCCGCGAGCAGCTGCCCGCCGTCGACCAGCACGTGGTGGGCCAGCTCCGCCCAGCTCGCGAGGGTGCCGACCGCGGGCTCGAGCGCCGCCAGGGCCGCCCGCGACGCGGCGAGGTGGTCGTGCACGGGAGCGAGGGCGCGCCCGGTCATGCCGGACCGCGGATCTCGGCCACCGGCGCCATCGCCCCGGCGATCACTCGGTGGTACACGTCGAGGGTACGTTCGGCGACCATCGGCCAGCGGTAGAGGCGGTCGGCCCGCCGCGCCGCGGCCGCCCCCATCACGCGCCGGCGCATCGGGTGCTCGAGCAGCCAGCGCACCGCTGCAGCAACCCGGTCGGGGCGGTGCGGCGGCACGAGCAGGCCCGTCCTGCCGTCGTCCACGGTGTCCAGCAGTCCGCCGACCGCGCTGCCGACGACCGGCACGCCGCAGGCCATGGCCTCGACGGGGACGATGCCGAACGGCTCGTACCACGGGCAGCAGACCGCGACATCGGCCGAGCGCAGGAGCGCGGCGACCGCGGCGCGGTCCACGCCGCCCCGCAGCTCCACCCGATCGGTCACTCCGTTGGCCCGGGCCAGCTCGCGCAAGCGAGACACCTCGGGGTCAGAATCGAGCTGGTCTGCCGGCGGGCCGCCGGCCACGATCAGCTCCGCGTCAGCGATGTCCGCCAGTGCGGTGATCGTGTCGCCGATGCCCTTCCGGCGCACGAGCCGGCTGACGGTGACCACACGATGCCGGCGCCGGCGGGCCCGCGCGTCCCGAGGCCCGTGGGCGCGGAAGTCGTCGTCGACCCCACACGGGATCACCTCGATCGGCGCCGGTGTCGCGCTCAGCGCCTGGAGCTCGCGGACCTCGTCCGCGCAGGTGGCGATCACGGTGTCGACATCCCGCAGGAGGACCCGCTCGACGATGTCGCGCGCGGCCGGACTGGTGTCGGCAGCCCCTTGGTGCCGGCGCTTGACCGAACCCAGGGCGTGGAAGGTCTGCACCACCGGGACGCCGCACGGGACGGCCGCCAGGAGCGCGGCCCAGCCAGACATCCAGAAATGCGCGTGGACCACGTCCGGGGGCCACCGCCGCCAGGACTGGCGCAAGTGTGAGGAGAACGCCTCCATCAGCGGGAAGAGCTCGTCCTTGGAGACCGGTGCGGCGGGTCCGACGGGGATCTCGTGCACGGCGACCCCGTCCGCCATCTCGATGACGGGCGGTCGGTCCGGGGCGTCCCGACGCGTGTAGACGTCGACGGAGCACCCCAACACGGCCAGCTCGCGGGCCAGCGCCTGCACGTAGACGTTCTGCCCGCCGGCGTCCGGGCCGCCCAGCGCGGCCAGCGGGCTGGCGTGCTCGGAGACCAGCGCAACGCGGAAGCCGGTCTTCACGCGCTGACTCCCGCGCCCGCCCTCGCCCGCCTGCTGACCAGCGAGCCGAGTGCCTCGACGACCTCCTGCGGCGTGATCTCGCTGAGGCACAGCTGGGTCGGCTGCGGGCACCGACGGCTCCGGCAGCCGGCACAGGCCACGTCCTGTCGACCGAGGACCGCATGGGGCACCCGCCACGGTCGCCACCGGGCCAGCGGCACGGTGGGTGCAAAGAGGCAGACGACCGGGGTGCCGACGGCCGCGGCGAGGTGAGCGGGACCGGTGTTCCCGCACAACACAGCCCGGGCGCCGGCGACGATCCGGACGAGTGTCGGCAGATCGGTCGAACCCGCGATCGAGTGTGCCCGTTGGGCGTCACCGCATGCGGAGGCGCAGAGGTCGGACTCGGCGGCCGAGCCGGTGACGACGACCGACCAGCCCAGGTGGTCCAAGAGGGCGATCAGCTGGCGCCAGCGGTCGGCACTCCACGTGCGGGCCTCGGCGTCGGCGCCGGGGTGTACGACGACGTAGTCGACCGCCGCACGGGGATGGGCCCCGTCGTCCGGCTGCCGGAGCCGAAGCCGGCCGTCGTCGCCGGCGGGCAGCCGGGCGCCGCAGGCGCGGGCCACCAGGAGGTTGCGCTCGACCTCGTGGACGTCGGGATCACCGGGGATGCGGACGTCGAGGAGACTGCCGGCGTGGTCGACCGAGATGCCGGCGATGTGGGGGATGCCGGCCAGCCGGGCGAGCAGTGCGAACGGCAGTGGGCTCTGGTGCGACGAGGTGAAGATGGCGGCCTGACCCAGCCGTAGCCGGTGTAGCCGCTGGACGAGCAGTCGGACAGCGCGCAGCTCGACCGGACCGGGATCGGCCAGGACCCAGGGCGCCGAGAACACCTCGACCTTCGAGACGCCGGGCAGCATCGCCGCTGCCGCGACCCCCCGTGGGCTGCAGAGGTACACGACCTCGGCCGACGAGGCGAGCGCCCGGACCGCGGGGCCGGTCAGCACGACGTCACCCATGCTGTCGAGGCGGACGGCCAGGACGCGAGCGCTCACGAGAGGACCCGCTCGACGGCGTCCGCGAACGACCAGGCCACTGCGTGCGCCGCTCCGACCTCCTCGGCCCGGGTACGGGCGTTGGGTACGAGGATGCCGAACGCGCCGGCCCGCCGAGCGGCTTCGACGTCCGCCCACGTGTCCCCGACCACCGCGCACTCAGATGGCGCGAGACCCAGGTCCTCCGCCGCCGCGAGGACCAGCCCTGGGCGAGGCTTGCGGCAGGCGCACGACGCCGCGGCGTCGTGGGGGCAGGCACGGATCACGTCGAGCGGACCGACCAGCGCCTCCAGACGCTCGTGCATCCGGGACAGCTGCCGGTGGTCGAACAAGCCCATGGCCAGACCGCTCTGGTTCGTGACAACACCGACCTTCAGGCCGTGCGCACGGGCTCTCGCCAGCTCGCGGACGACCCCCGGCATGGGCTCCATGAGATCGGGATCGGAGTTGTAGGGAACATCAACGATCAGGGTCCCGTCGCGGTCGCAGAGCAGCGCACGCACTGGCATGCGGCGCCTCTACCCCGAGCGGCGCTTCGGCAGACAGGCGCTTCTCGGCGTAGCGCGCCGGCATCGAGACAGGGATCAATTGAAGGTGGCTCTGGGTAGAGGGTGCTCATGGCGAGACCCGATCGGCTCAACGTTCTCACCTGGCACGTCCACGGCAACTACCTCTGGTACCTGTCGAACGCTGACGTGACGTGGGTCCTGCCCACCCTTCCCGACCGGCCGCCGGGCTACGGCGGGCGCGGGAGCACGTTCCCCTTTCCCGACAACGTCGTCGAGGTGCCGGCCGCGGACATCGCCGACCTGCCACTCGACGTGGTCGTGCACCAACACCGGTCGACCTGGGAGGACGACCGCTTCCGCTACCTGTCCGATGCGCAGCGTCGCCTACCTACCGTCTACCTGGAGCACGATCCGCCGCTCGGATCACCGACGGACACGGTCCATCCGGTCCACTCCGCCGCCGACGGCGCGATCGTCGTCCACGTCACGAGCTTCAACCGGCTGATGTGGGACAACGGCACCGCGCCCACGGTCGTCATCGAGCACGGCGTTCCGGTGCCGTCGAGCGCGGGCTCCCTGGACCTGCCCCGCGGCGTCGTGGTCGTGAACGAGCTCCGCCGCCGCGGCCGCCGGCTCGGTGCTGACCTCGTCGAGTCCGTCCGCCAGCGTGTCCCGCTGGACGTCGTCGGCATGGGTTCGACGGAGGTCGGAGGCCTCGGCGAAGTGCCTCCGCCGGAGCTCTCTAGCTTCCTCAGCCGCTACCGGTTCATGTTCCACCCGGCGCGCTTCACCAGCCTGGGTCTCGCCGTCTGCGAGGCGATGGCCGCCGGCGTCCCCGTGGTCGGCCTGGCCACCACGGAGCTGGTCACCGTCATCGATGATGGCCGCGACGGCTTCATCGACACCGATGTCGACCGGCTGGTGGGCGACATGCGCCGTCTCCTCGTCGATCGCCAGCTGGCGCTGCACGTCGGAGCGGCGGCCCGGGCGACGGCGCGCGCCCGGTTCGACATCCGACGGTTCGCCTCGCAATGGACGAGCCTGCTGGAGCGACTCGTGGGCGCGCCCGTCACCGCACCGGGTGGCAGAGAGCTCAGCGGCAACCGGGCCCGCTCCCCGGCGGGCCCTCACTCTCAGTTGCGCTCACCCGACCGAGAGGCAGCGTCGGGCCACCCGTAGGCGGACCCGCTCGATGGTCTCCAGCTGCGCTTCGGCCCGCGCCGCGAGGGCACGGAGCTCATCGGCGTCCAGCCGCCCGTCGGAAGGGGCGATCGCCTCGAGGCTGTGCCAGAGCCGCAGCTTGCCAGCCACGCCGACCGCCATCGTCTCCAGGCCCAGGAGCTGCTCGATGTCGTGCGTGCCGGCCGAGCCGAGCCGGAGCTTGACGCGGCTGACCATCTCGGCGGCCACGCCGGCCGCCTGCTTGACGCGCGACCGGGTGATCCCGAGGTCGTCCATCACACGTTGCAGCGTCACATAGTCGCGGTCGATCTCGCCGTCGATGCCGGCCAGCTCGGGTTCCTGCAGCGTGCGGACCAGGCGCCCGGCCAGACGGCGGCCGCCCTCCGCGCCGGCCAGGTGGTCGTTGAGGTAGTTCGCCAGCTCCTGGTGACGAAGTTGACCGCGGCTGGACGCCAACGGCGTGGCGGCCGCGCCGCCGGCTGGTTCCGTCATGATTCCTCCCGACGTCACTTCTTCTTCGCCGTCGCCCGCCCGCCCTTCCGGCCCGCGGCCTTGTGCTGGGCAGTCGTGCCGCCCTGCTTCGAGCTGCCGCCGCTGCCCGACTTCTGGCCCCCGCGCTTCGATGCACCTGGCGAGTTCGCGATCTTCGCCGCACGCTCCTTCGACATCCCCTTGTCCTTGAGCGCCTCGTACTGCTCCGGGTTCTTCACGTTCGCTGACTTCGACGGCATCTGTCCTCCCGACTGCGGGCCCCTCGTGCTCGCTCGCCCTACCCGGTGGCGCCACCGGCCAACCACGTCGGACGACGGCGCTCCGGCGCGTCTAACGCCCACATCGGCAGGGTAGGACGCGGCCATGGCGATGACGGTGTGTCCCAGCTGTCATGAGCGATTCCGCTACGACAGCCGAGAGGAGCTCGAGGTCCTGGCCGGCGACGCCGCGGTCGTCGTTCCCGACGGCGGTCCGTTGACGTTCCGCTCACACCAACGGGTGGTCCACACGTGCCCGACCCGCCCCCCAGGTCTTGTCACGGCCGCGTCGCGGCAGCCTCCGGAAGGACAACGCCGTTGAGGCAGGGAGGCGTGCCTCACCCGGCTCGTCGCTGATCCGTCGTGGCGGCGCGTTGGACCCGGGCGACCGGTTCGTTCACGATGAAGGAGAAGCGTCCGTCCGGTTCGAGGATCCCGCACCGCACGGTCGCGAGGTCCGCGATCCCCTGCTGTCGGGCGCTCCCGATGAGCTCGTCGCGGCTCACCCGCTCGGTGCTCAGGACCGCGTCGAGGATCGCGCCGTCGCGGACCACCACGACCGGGACGCCCTCGACGACGGCGTTCGCGCGCTGGGACCGGAAGCCCGCGTAGGACAGCCCCAGCACCCAGATGGCGATCGTGCTCAGGATGATGATCGTGCCGGTGACCGAGGTGTCCTGTTGGGTGATCCCCTGCTGGACGAGATCACCGACGATGACCAGCAGGACGAGTTCGAACGCGGTCATCTCCGCCAGCTCCCGCTTCCCGAGGGCCCGCATCATGGCCCACAGGAAGATGAAGACGATGCTGACACGGATCACGAGCTCCACAGCAACCTCCTCATGGCCACACCCACGTCGTGAGGGCGACGCCGGCCACGGTCTTCCCTTGGTCTCGTACGGCAACCCGGCCGTGGTGGGCGAAGCGGGCCTCGGAGGAGAGCTGGCCGTCGACGCGGACGACGAGGGTGCGGCCGTCCGGCGGCGAGAACGTCCAGACGACATCGTCGCCCTCTGACTGCTCGGAGTCCGGCTGTGGCGACACCTCCGGCTGTTCCCACGCCGAGAGGTAGGACGCATCCAACACGATCTCGACCGGCCCGTCGAAGCCGGACGGGCGCCGCACCGTCACCGTGAAGCTGGCCGGCGGGCCATCCCGCACGACGTAGGGGTACTGGACGTGGAGCCGGTACCCACCCCCGGCGGCCGACGCGGTGCGGGTCCGCTGGCCGAAGACACCGGCCGCGGCGGCCACGACGATCAGCGCCAGCAGCGCCAGCATGACCCGCCGGCCCAGCCGGAGCCGACGCCGATGGCGCACCTGCTCCTCGAGGTCCTGTTGCTCCTCGAGCAGCTCCTCGACCGTGCTGACGGCAGGCGGCATTGCGACGTGGTGTACCCGGCGGAGGTCGATTTCGAACCGCGCCGGCGGCACGAGTGGCTCGCCTTGTCAACGGGCGAGCCGGCGGAGGGGCTAACCGGCGACCAGTGCCTGCGCCGCGGCGGCCTTGATGCGGGTCCGCAGCCACTTTGCACACCGCCCGGCGTGCTCCTGCGCCGGCTCGATGACCTCGATCAGGTCCCGGTCCCGGGCCGCCTTGGCCCCTTGGAGCAGCGTCGCCCACAAGATCTCGGCTTCGTGCGCGGCCAGATAGGTCCGGCGGAGGTCGGCCAGCAGCGCCAGCCCTGACACCTCCGGGTCGACGACCACGGAGGCGACGGACCGGCCGGCCGAGTCGATCACGCTCGGCGACGGATCGGCTGCCATCTCGCCGTACCGCGACGCGGCGGACTGGAGTGCGGCCAGGTGCTCGGTGCAGCCCCCGGCCAGCGTGCGGCCCATGTGGTGGATGTCCGCCTCCTCCGCGTGCCGGACGGCCAGCTCCTGCAGTTCCTCCCCCAGCCGGCGCTCGCCGTCGGCCACACCCAGCACGAGCCGACCGAGCTGCATCAGCGCTCCCGTTCCGAGGCCGCCGAGACCGGCGCGGACGCGGTCATCATCGGAGCGGCTGATGGCTGGCCGTTGCCCTCGGCCTCCTTCGCGACGCGGACCGCCGCCACCTTGAGGGTCGGTTGCTTCGACACGGGATCCCACGCGGTGAGCGTCAGCTCGTTGGCCGCGGTGGGACGGCCGTCTGGGCCCGCGCCGTCGCCACCGTCACCCCGTTCATCCCAGTAGCCGTAGTGGAACGGCGTGAAGACGACCCCGGCGCGGATCCCGGTCACCCTCGCCCGCGCGACCAGCCGGCCGCGCGCCGACTCGACGCGGACGAGGTCGCCTTCTCCGATCTCCATCCGCTCGGCGTCCGCGGGATGGAGCTCCACCCACGCCTCCGGGGCGGCGGCCTCCAGCTCCGGCACCCTCCCGGTCTTCGTCCGGGTGTGGAAGTGGTACACCGTCCGGCCAGTCGTCAGGACGAACGGGAAGTCCTCACTGGTCGGCTCGTTCGGCGGTGTGTAGTCGGCCGGCTTGAGCACGGCCCGCCCGTCGGCGCCGAGGGCGGCATGCTCCTCCCGCTCGAGGTCGGCCCCGGTGAGCAGGTCATGTCCGTAGTCCTCGCAGACGTCGGTCGCCGTCGGGAACCGGTGGTCCGCATAGAGGCGCTCCGTCCCGCCGGGGTGCTCGTCGTTGCACGGCCACTGGATCCCGCCGCTCCCGCGCAACGAGTCGTAGCTCAGGCCGCTGTAGTCGCAGGGGCGGCCGCGGGTGGCCTCCCGGAAGGCGTCGAAGCACTCCTCCGGCGTCGTCCACGGGGGCAGCGGCCGGCCATCCTGGTCCGTGAGGCCGAGGCGGGCCGCGAAGTCGAGGAAGACGTCCATGTCCCGGCGGGCTCGGCCAGGCGGTTCCACTGCCTGCTCCGAGAGGTGGACGGTGCGATCGTGGTTGGTGAAGGTGCCCAGCTTCTCGCCCCAGACGGCGGCGGGAAGCACCACGTCGGCCAGGGCGGCGGTCTCGGAGAGGAACGCGTCGGACACCACGAGGAACAGGCGCTCCTGCTGGAGGATGGAGCGGATCCGGCCGAGATCCGGGAGCGAGACCGCCGGGTTGGTCCCCGTCACCCACAGGAACCGGATCGAGCCCTGCTCGGCGTAGCGGAAGATCTGCATGGCGTGGGTCGGCGGCGACCAGCTGGGGATCTGCAGCGGATCGACGTTCCACAGGCGGGCCAGATCGGCCACGTGGGCCGGGTTGTGCCAGTTGCGCATGCCGGTCAGGTCGCCGTCGGCGCCCGTCTCCCGGGTGTTCTGGGCGGTCGGCTGGCCGTTCATCTGGAACACGGTGCACCCGGGCCGGCCGATCATGCCCCGGAGCAGGGTGATGTTGTTGACCTGGCACGCGGCCGCGGTCGCCTGGTGCGACTGGTAGACGCCCTGGAGGCACGTCGAGACCAGGCGCTCGCTCGTGCCGACGAGCCGGGCGGCGGCGCGGATCTCGGAGGCGTCGATGCCGCAGATCGCGGCGGCACGGTCGGGTGGGTACGCCCGCACCACGCGGGCCAGCTCGTCGTACCCGACCGTGCTGGCCTCCACGAAGGCCTCGTCCACCCAGCCGTTGGCGAACAGCTCGTGCTGGATGGCGTTCAGCAACGCCACGTTCGTCCCCGGCAGGATCGCCAGATGGACGTCCGCCTCCCGGGCGACGGGCGTCGGGCGGGGGTCGACGACGATCAGCCGAGGGCGGTCCGGGCCGTACAGCCGGTCCAGGATCCGTGCCCAGAGGACGGTGTGGGTCTCGGCGATGTTGTGGCCAACCGCGAAGATGGTGTCGCAGCAGTCGAAGTCGGTCAGGGAGCCGGGTGCCCCGTCGCTGCCGAAGCTCTCCTTGAGCGCAGCGTCCGACGTGGCCGTGCACAGCCTCGTGTTCCCGTCGAGGTGTGGAGTGCCGATGCCGCCACGAGCGATGACCGCGAGCGTGTAGTAGTCCTCGAGGAAGAGCTGTCCGGAGGTGTAGAAACCGAGCCCGAGCGGTCCGTGCGCTGTCAGCACCTGTCGCGATCGCTCGACGACCAGCTGCATGGCCTCGTCCCAGGTCGCAGGACGGAGCTCCCCCCGGTCGCGGATCAGGGGATCGGTCAACCGGTCGCTGGCCGCGTTCGCCTCCCAGCCGTGGAGCCCCTTCGGGCCCAGCCGCCCGTGGTTGACGCGATCGTCCGGACGCCCGCGCACCCCCACGATGCGACCGTCGTGCACGGCGATGTCGAGGCCGCAGCCGTTCGAGCAGAGGACGCACGCCGACTGTGCCCAGGTGACACCGTCGGCCGACTGGCCGTCGGCGAAGTGCTCATCGATCCGGACCGGCCAGGGCTCATCGCGCCCGTGGGGGGTCCGCTGGCCCCAGATGTCCGCGATGCGGTCGACCATCCTGTACGTCCGATGCCCTCCAGCGGGCCGGCTCATACCTCGCCGGGCGGGGACCCGGCGAGGTGACGGCAACGGAAGTCAGCTGTTCGGTGGCGCGGCGCTGATACCTCCGAGCACAGAGCCCGGATCACGCTCGACCGCCAGGTCACCGAGGCTGACCACGCCAACGGGACGACCCTTGTCGACCACCGGCAGGCGACGCACCGCCTGCTCGGCCATCACCCGAGCCGCTTCCTCCGCGCTCATGTCAGGCGGGATCGTCGTCATGGCCGGAGAGCACGCGTCGGCCAGCGTGGCATCGGCGATCTTCCCTGCCGCGACGCAGCGAACCACGATGTCGCGGTCCGTCACGATGCCCTTGAGCGCCTGCCCGTCGGTCACGAGGACGGTCCCGATGTCCCGGTCCCTCATCAGCTTGGCCGCGTCGGTCACGGAGGTGTCACCTGGACAGGTCACCGGATCCTGTGTCATCACATCGCGTACGAGTGTCGTCATCGCGTCCTCCTTTGATCGTTTCCCGCCGCCTACCCCGGGCTGGCACGCGGTAACCAGGCTTCGAGTGACACCCTGGCTGCGGACCGCTGCCCAGCGCGACCACGTCACCGTTGTGGGGCGCCCCCTCCCGGTTCGTCTCATCCGCCCACGACCTCTTCGGCGGCGTCCACGGGCGAATCACGAGCCTCCTCGCTGTCCCGCGCGCGGCGCATGCCGTCTCGAAGCTCCTCCACCGTCGCCCGCGCGTCGTAGACCGGCTCCCAACCGAGCTCGCGGCGGATCCGGCTGGTGTCCAGGAGTGGGACGGCGGCGGCGGTCGCGACCCAGCCCGGTTCCGCCCGGAGGACCCGGGTGTGCCAGAGCCCTGCCGCGAGCACCCGTGCCGCGGAGACCACCGCGGCCGCGGCCGGCCTGGAGGGGCCCAGCGGGGGTTCGGTGGCCACGTTGAACGCGCCGCGCGCCTCGTGCTCCACCGCGAGCTGGAAGGCGTGGGCGACGTCGAAGGTGTGGACGACCTGCAGCGGCAGCGGCGAGTGCTCGACGAGCGGCCGCAGCACTGGGGCCAGGACGGGTGGAGGCACGAGCGGTCCGATGAACAGCGAGTGGACACGGCGCGCCGCCTGCCGCTTGAAGATCAGCGCCGGACGCATGCGGACGACCCGCAGGTCCGGCCGTCGCTCCTCGAGCGCGTCGAGTAGACGCTCCACGTAGGCCTTCTGCCAGGCGTAGCCGAGAGCCGGGTTGCCGCCGGTCGGCCATGACTCGTCGACGCGCTGGCCGGCTCGACCCGGCGAGTAGGCGCCGACCGAGCTGGCGTGCACAAGAGCGCCGACGCCGGCCCGCTCCGCTGCCTCGAGCACGCGCGTGCTCCCGAGCACGTTGGCGCGCCACAGCTCGTCGGGACGGTGAGACGGTTGGATGCGCCACGCCAGGTGCACGACTACGTCGGCCCCGCGGAAGATCGGCACCAGATCCGACTCCGCGACGTCGGCCTCGACCCAACGCACGTCGGGAGAGCCCGTCGACGGCCGATGTCTGGCCAGGCCGACGACGTCGGCGCCGCCCGCCACCAACAGCTCGACCAGGCTCGAACCGAGGTTGCCGGTCGCGCCCGTCACGACGACGCGAGCGGCCTCCGTGCCGGCGGCGGTCATGCGCGCAGCCCTACCCAAGTCGGCCGGGCCTCACACGGCACCTGGCCGACCCGCCCGGTCACGGCTGGAACAGGACCTTGATCGCCCCGTCCTCCTTCTTCTGGAACATCTCGTAGGCCTTGGGTGCATCGTCCAGAGGAAGCCGATGAGTGGCGAAGTCTGAGAGCCCCAACGGATCCCGCTCGTCGAGCGCCAAGGGAAGGCAGTCGTCCATCCAGCGGCGCACGTTGGCCTGGCCCATGCGGACCTGGATCTGCTTGTCGAAGAGCGTCATCATCGGCAGGGGGTCGGTGAGGCCGCCGTAGACGCCGGCGATGGACAACGTGCCGCCGCGCCGGACGAGCTCGATCGCGAGCTGCAGGGCCGCGAGGCGGTCGACACCGGCGCGCTCCATCAGCTTCTCCGCGACCTTGTCCGGGAGCAATCCGGTGGCCCGGTGGGCGAGCTTGGCCAAGGGCGAGCCGTGGGCCTCCATGCCGACGGCGTCGATCACCGCGTCCGGTCCCCGCCCTCCGGTGCGGTCGCGCACGGCCTCGATCAGCTCCCCGTCGGCCTTCTGGAACTGGTTGAGGTCGAGCACGTCCGCACCATCACGACGGGCCCGCTCCAGCCGCTCGGGTACCAGATCGATGCCGATGAGGGTCTCGACGCCGAGGTGGCGGGCGATGCGACAGCTCATGGCCCCGATGGGTCCCAGGCCGAGCACGACGAGGCTGTCGCTCGGCCCGACGCCCGAGTACTGCACGGCCTGCCAGGCGGTGGGAAGGACGTCTGAGAGGTAGACGAACCGGTCGTCCGGCGGTCCCTCCGGCACCTTGATGGGTCCGTACTCCGCCTGCGGGACCCGCAACAGCTCCGCCTGGCCACCCGGCACCTGCCCGTAGAGCTTGGTGTACCCGAACAGGGCGGCGCCCTTGCCCTCGGAGCGGACCTGGGTGGTCTCGCACTGCGACTGCAGGCCGTGCTCGCACATGAAGCACTGACCGCAGGCGATGTTGAAGGGCACGACGACCCGGTCGCCGGGCCGGATCGATCGCACGTCCGCCCCGACCGCTTCCACGATGCCCATGGGTTCGTGCCCCAGCACGTCTCCTGGCGTCATGAACGGAGACAGCACCTCGTAGAGATGGAGGTCGGAGCCGCACAGCCCGGTCGTCGTGATCCGCACGACCGCATCGGTCGGCTCTTGGATGGACGGATCGGGGACGGACTCCACCCGGACGTCCCGGTTGCCATGCCACACCACAGCCTTCATGTCGACCTCGCTCTCGGCCACCGCGCCGGCTCGGCGCACGGACGCCGTGGCTACCCCTCGAGGCTCCCCCGCATACGAAGCATGCGTCCGGTCACCCGAACGAGAGGGCGCGTGGGGCCGCGGGTGCGGGCGCTGCGCTCCTCACGCCGGGTCGTCCTGCGTCAGGGTGTCGTAGAGCCCGACGATCCGCAGCACCCGCTCCACCTGGGGCGAGCACGCCGCGATCCGAAGGGTGCAGCCGTCCGACTCGCAACGCCGGTAGAGCCGGACGAGTCCCGCGACACCCGATGAGTCGATGAACGTCACCGCCGTGAGATCGAGTCGGACGTCGCCCGTGTCCTGGGCCAGGCTGCCTTCGAGGATCGGCGCGGTCACGAGGTCGAGCTCCCCGGCCACCGCCAGGACGGGGCCCTGCTGCGCGACGACGAGCCCTTGCTCTCCTGGCGGTGGTGTGCCTTTGGCGGGTCTTGCGACCTGACCGTGTGCCGTGCGGCTCCGGCTCGACTCCACAGATGAACTCAACCACCCCTATGGAGGGTTGACCACACCCCTAGGGGTACTTAGCGTGGTTCCGCATGGCGAACGAACCCGGGCGGCGTCCGATCCTGGTCGCGCTCGTCGACGACTACGACGTGGTGCTGGTGGGGCTGGCCCACCTGTTCGACCGCTACGCCGACCGGATCACCGTGGCCGAGATCGACACGAACCAGCCCGTGACGGACGACGTCGATGTGGTCCTCTACGACTCCTTCGCCCAGCCCGAGTCCGACCACGATGCGATCCGCGTGCTCATCGAGAACCCCCACGCCCGCAAGGTCGTGGTCTACACGTGGAACTTCCATCCGGACCTCGTCGACAGCGCCATGAAGAAGGGGGCGAGCGGCTACCTGTCGAAGACGCTCCCGGCCGGGCCGCTGGTCGCCGCCATCGAAGCGGTCCACGGCGGGGAGATCGTGGTCAGCGCGCCGCCCGGCAAGGCTCGGCCGGCACCCGGCCTGGACTGGCCGGGCCGTTCGGAGGGCCTGACCGATCGCGAGTCCGAGATCCTCGCGCTGATCACCCAAGGCAAGAGCAACGCCGAGGTGGCGGCGACGACGTTCCTCAGCCCGAACTCGGTCAAGTCCTACATCCGCAGCGCCTACCGCAAGATCGGAGTCCAGAGCAGGACCCAAGCGGTCCTGTGGGGGGTCGCGCACGGCTTCACGCCCGACCACCACCGCATCGACCACTGGCGCGGCGGCCCCTGAGCCAGCTCCGCCGGGCGGCGCGCGTCGAGCTGGGGTGCCGACGCGGATCCTTCGGGTGATCCCTGGCCGTTCGGGTATGGACCCGCGCCCGAAGGGGGATCGGTGCGCCGCTCACCGCAGGGTGACGACCACCCCATCGGAGGACGGATGACGTACCACGACCTCGACCAAGGAACCGTCGCCCCAGGGCCGCCGGCGGACCCCAACGCATCGACATCATCGGTCGCCGACAAGGCTGCGGAGGCGCGCAGTAAG
>JBKPRL010000193.1:0-8610 GCA_046734535.1 bacterium
CCCTGGTGACGCTCGTGCGGTCGCGGGAAGACGAGCTGGCGTTCCGCTGGGTCAAGGGCCACAGCGGTGACCCCATGAACGACCTCGTCGACCGCCTCGCGGTGGAAGCCGCCGCGGCAGCCGCGCTCGCCCGCTGACCCCTCCCGCCTGCCGCCCGCCCGCCCCTCTCCTCCCGCCTGGGTCGCGGAAGCCGACACATGCTGTCGTCTGTCGCGACGCAAGCGGTCAGAGGCCGGCAGATCGGAGCGTCGCGACCACCTCGGCGGGGCGGCCGAACACGTCGTCGAAGGTGAACTCCAGCACGACGAAGCCGAGCGCCTGCAGCTCGTTGCGGCGGCGCGCGTCCTTGGCGCGCTCGTCGTCGGTGCTGTGCCCGCGTCGACCCGAGACCTCCACGAGGACGGGGTGCGGCTCGAAGCTGAAGTCGACGCGGGCGATCGTCCGTCCGTCGTGGCGGAACACTCGCTGACACATCGGTCGTGGCAAGCCGGCCTCACGGACGAGGCGAAGGAACGCCCGCTCGAGCTCGGTGTGCCCGCCGGCGTCGACGATGAGGCTGTCGACGAGCCGGACGCCGTGGCAGCCCGGTCCTCGGAGGTCGCGCAGCCTTCGGGCCAGGTACGCCGGTGAGGACGATCCGTCCCTGATCGCGCTGTCGATGGCTCGCCGGAGCGCGGGTGCGGGCATGTCCCGAGCCAGGTCGAGGATCGTGCGGCTGGCAGAGGTGCAGGCGAAGCCGGCGACGCTCGCTCGATCGACCAGCTGGAGGTCGTGGGCGGTGTGCACCCGCCAGGCCGTTCCCCGTCCCTGTCCTCGTGCTCGTCGCGGCACCGTGAACTCCAACCTGTGCTTCGCGAACCCGTCGAACCCGTGGAGCTCGGCCGCCGCGCGCCGGGAGACCAGCGCGTCCGACCCGAGGTCCAGGAGGCCGGCCATCAGCGCCTGCTCCCACGTCTCGGGCGAACCGGCGACCGCGATCACTCGTCGTCCGAGGCGACGGAACCGCCCGGTCGTCACCCGGTGACGGATCTGGCGCACGGTGAGGCCGGCGGCGACCGCCTGGTCGACGGTGGCGCAGCCGTGCTGCCGCGCGGCTACGGCGAGCAGTACCCGGTCAGCATCCATGCCTCCAGGTCGTGCGCCAGGTCGACCCGTCCGGAAGGCCCGAATCGCAGCCTCAGGGGCGGAGGGGGCGGTCTTGCTTGTCCTTGTGCGCCGCCTTCTGGGCCTTCTTCCACTGGCGGACCTCGGCCAGGGATTCGGGTGAGTCGATGTCGGCCACGGAGCGGGGGTTGGGGTCGGCGAACTTGCCGGCCGCGGCCTCCCAGCCGGGGGGCGCGACGCCCATGCGCTTGGCGAGGAGGGCGACGAAGATGCGGGACTTCTCCTCGCCGTAGCCGGGCAGCTCCTGGAGGCGGGCGAGGAGCTCGGCCCCCGAGTCGACGCCCGTCCAGATGCGGCGGGCGTCGCCGCCGTAGTGGTCGGTCACGAAGGTGCACAGCGCATGGGTCCGGCGGGCCATCACCGCCGGGTACCGGTGCAGGGCCGGCTTGGCGCAGAACACCGCAACCAGCTCCTCAGGATCCATCGCCGCGATGCTGGGCGCGTCGAGGTGGCCCAGGCGGGCCTTGAGGTGGGCCGGGCCCATGAACGCCCACTCGAGGGGCACCTGCTGGTCCAGCAGCATGCCGATGAGGAGGGCCAGCGGGTCGCTGTTCAAGAGCTCGTTGGCGGCGGGGTTGCCGGTGACCTGGAGGGTCCCTGCCGGGCGCGTCCTCGCAGCCATGGGCCGATGGTACCGATGCCCTGCCGGAGGGCCACCCGAGGCGTTAGCGTGCGCCCGGCCCGAACGTCCTGGTGGTCGGGAAGGATGCCGTGCCGAGGTGCGCGTGGAGCTGTCGATCGTGATGCCGTGCCGGGATGAGGCCGAGACGCTGGAGCGCTGTGTCGCGAAGGCGCGCCGGTACCTCGACACGGCGAGCGTGGACGGCGAGATCGTCGTCGTCGACAACGGCTCGACGGACGGGTCGGGTGCCCTGGCCAGAAGGCTCGGCGTCCGGGTGGTCGAGGTGGCCGACCCGGGCTACGGCTCGGCCCTCCTCGGCGGGATCCTGGCCGCCCGGGGCACCTTCGTCGTGATGGGCGACGCTGACGACAGCTACGACTTCTCGGCCCTCGAGCCGTTCGTCACCGCGCTGCGGGGCGGCGCCGACCTGGTGATGGGGGACCGGTTCGCGGGCGGCATCGACGAGGGCGCCATGCCGGCGCTGCACCGCTACGTCGGCAACCCGGCCCTTTCCTTCCTCGGCCGGCTGTTCTTCCGATCGCACATCCAGGACTTCCACTGCGGGCTGCGCGCCTTCCGCCGCGACGCCATCCTCGCGCTCGACCTGCACTCCCCAGGCATGGAGTTCGCCAGCGAGATGGTGGTCAAGGCCACGCTGAGCGGCCTGACCGTGACGCAGGTGCCGACCCACCTGTACCGCGACGGCCGCAGCCGGCCTTCCCACCTGCACACCTGGCGGGACGGGTGGCGTCACCTCCGCTTCCTGCTCCTCTACAGCCCGCGCTGGCTGTTCTTCTACCCAGGGCTGGTCCTCCTCTTCGTGGCCGGTGGTGTGGGCGCCGTGCTGACGTTCACCGACGTCACGATCGGCAGCGCCACGTTCAGCATCGGGACGCTGGCGGTCTGCGCAGGCCTGGTGCTGATCGGCTACCAGTCGGTGTGGTTCGCGCTCCTGTCCAAGTGCTTTGCCAGCCGGGAGGGCCTGCTGCCGGGTGATCGCCGGGTCGACGCCTTTCGCCGGCGCTTCCCGCTCGAAGTGGGACTGAGCCTGTCGGCCATCGCGGTCGTGGTCGGCGTGGTCCTCCTGGTCCGCGCCGCGGCCGGCTGGGACTTCAAGCCCCTCGACCCCACCGCCACCATGCGGACGACGCTTCCCGCGGTGACCATCCTCGTCCTCGGCCTGCAGACCGCGCTCTGCAGCCTGCTGCTCAGCATCCTGGGTCTGCCGTCGGCCCGACCCTCGGTCGAGCCGGCGCACGAAGAGCGACGTAGCGACGTGGCATGAACGCGCTGGATCGCCGGATCCAGGACTGGCGGATCCGCCAGGCCGTCCGCTTCCTGCCACCCGAACCCCGGTTGCTCGACGTGGGTTGCGACGACGGTGCGCTCTTCCGGGCCCTCGGTCCGGGGCTGCGGGAGGGCGTCGGGCTCGACCCAGCCCTCGACCAGCCCATCGAGGGTGACCGCTACCGCCTCCTGCCCGGCACGTTCCCGGCCGACGCCCCCGACGAGCCGGGGACGTTCGACGCCGTGACGATGCTGGCGGTCATGGAGCACGTCCCGCCGGGCGACCAGCCGAAGGTGGTCGAGCGGGTCTTCGACCTCCTGCGGCCCGGCGGCCGTTTCATCCTCACTGTCCCCTCACCGGCGGTCGACACGATCCTCGACGTGCTCATCAAGCTGCGTCTCCTGCACGGCATGGAGGCCGATCAGCACTACGGCTTCGAGCCGGGCGACCTCGAACCGGTCGCCGCCGGGGCGGGGTTCCGGCTCGTGGTGCGCTCGACCTTCCAGGCCCGCCTCAACAACCTCTTCGTGTTCGAGCGCCCTCGCTGAGCCGTTCGGAGCCAGCCGCCCCCCGCTGAGCCATCCGCGGCGCCGCCGCCCGCCGCGCAGTGGTCGCGCCGTCACCGCGCACCCCCTGAGTAGGTTCGGCCCGTGGTCCACATCGACGAGCCCGACGCCCCGGCCGCCGGCCCGTGCGCTCGCGTGCTCGGGACCGAAGACGCGACGCCGCTCGAGTTCTGGGTCGCCGTCGCCGAGGGCTCGGTGCTCCAGCTCGACGACGTCGTGGCGCTGGAGCGGGCCCTGCCGGAGGGAGAGGTCCTGCGCATCTACGGGGTGGTCGCGCAGGTTCGGGCCCGGCACGAGGGGGCGCACTTCGACAGCGACGTGTTCCTGATCGAGGAGGGAGTCCTGCCCGCGGAGGTGAGCGAGTCCGCGCAGGTCCTCGCGACTCGCTTCGAGCCGGAGGTGTTCGTGCCACCGCTACCCGGGACGCCGGTGCGGCGGGCGGCCGGGGTCGAGCGGTCCGAGGCGCTGTTCTTCGACGGCATGGAGCGGCGCCTCCCGGCCGGCCTCTCGCGGGACGACGAGCCGCTCTACCTCAACCTCGACTTCCTCGACGGCACCCGGGGCGCGCACGTCAACATCAGCGGGATCTCGGGCGTCGCCACGAAGACGAGCTACGCGACGTTCCTTCTCTACTCCCTCTTCGAATCGGGCGTGCTCGGGCCGGAGGCCGTCAACACGAAGGCGCTCGTCTTCAACGTCAAGGGCGAGGACCTGCTCTGGCTGGATCGGCCCAACATCCGGCTCGACGACCGGCAGGCCGCCCGCTACGGCCGCGTGGGCCTCCCTGTGAGCGCGTTCCCGAGCGTGGCCTTCTTCGCCCCTCCCCGCCGCGGCGCACCGACGCCGGTGCCGGACGTGGCGAGCCGCGACACCGGCGTCACGTCGTTCTTCTGGACGCTGGAGGCGTTCTGCCGGGACGAGCTGCTGCCGTTCCTGTTCGCCGACGCCGAGGACGACCGCCAGCAGTACACGATGGTCGTGCACAACGTCACCGCCCGCCTCCGCGAGGCCGGCTCGGCGGGCGATGGCGCGGTGAGCGTCGAGGGGGAGGTCGTCCGGTCGTTCCGGGACCTGGTGGACCTGGTGCAGACCCGCCTCATCGACGAGGACGGCCGGCCGGACCCCCGCTGGGCCGGACCGGCGATCGGCGCGGGCACCGTCAACGCGTTCATCCGGCGTCTCTACGGTGCCGTGCCCCACGTCCAGCACCTGCTCCGGGCCGACGTGCCCGATCCCGATCGCCATCGTGTCGTCCTCGAGCGCCAGGTCACCGTCGTCGATCTGCACAACCTCAACGACCGGGCGAAGCGCTTCGTCGTGGGCGTCGTCCTGCGCAAGACGTTCACCGACAAGGAGCGGACCGGGCAGGCTCGACCCCTGCAGCTGGTCGTGCTCGACGAGCTCAACAAGTACGCGCCGCGTGACGGCTCCAGCCCGATCAAGGAGATCCTGCTCGACGTGGCCGAGCGGGGTCGCTCCCTCGGGATGATCCTCCTCGGCGCGCAGCAGACGGCGAGCGAGGTGGAGCGCCGCATCGTGGCCAACTCGGCGATCAGGGTGGTCGGCCGGCTCGATGCCGCCGAGGCCGGCCGGGGTGAGTACGGCTTCCTGCCCGGCGCACAGCGGGACCGCGCCAAGATCCTGAAGCCGGGCACGATGCTGGTGGCGCAGCCCGAGCTGCCCATCCCTCTGGTCGTCGAGTTCCCCTTCCCGGCGTGGGCCACCCGGGCCAGCGAGGCCGGCGTGGCTGCCGTCGTCGCGGACGGGACGACAGCCGGCCCACCGGCCGACCCGTTCGCGGGCCTCCCATGAGGTTCCTCCACACCGGCGACTGGCACGTCGGCAAGGCGCTGCGCGGGCGCAGTCGAGCCGACGAGCACCGCTCGGTGCTGGCCGAGGTGGCGGCGGTGGCCGAGGCGGAGGAGGTCGACGCGGTGCTGGTCGCCGGCGACCTGTTCGACACCGCCGCGCCGTCGGCGGAGAGCGAGCAGATCGTCTACGAGGCGCTCCTGGCCCTCGCCCGCACCGACGCCCACGTCGTCGTGGTGTCCGGCAACCACGACAACGAGCGCCGGCTGCAGGCGGTCGCTCCGCTCCTGGAGCTGGGTCGGGTGACCGTCGCTGCGTCGTTCCGGCGGCCCGACGAGGGCGGGGTGATCGAGATCCCCGCTCGCGACCGGACGGAGATGGCGCGGGTGGCGTTGCTGCCCTTCCTCTCGCAGCGGTGGGTCGTCCGGGCGGACGAGCTCATGACGACCGCCGCGGACCAGCAGGCCCAGGCCTACGGCGAGCGCATGCGCCTCCTCATCCAGGCGCTCACCGGAGGGTTCGAGGCCGACACGGTGAACCTCGTCGTCGCCCACCTGTTCGCCATGGGCGGGTTGCTGGGCGGGGGCGAGCGGGAGGCGCAGACGATCCTGGACTACGCGGTGTCGGCCACCGCCTTCCCGGCCACCGCCCAGTACGTCGCCCTGGGCCACCTCCACCGCAGTCAGGTGATCGCCGGGCCCTGTCCCATCCGCTACGCCGGCTCGCCGCTGCAGCTGGACTTCGGGGAGACCGCCGACCGCAAGTCGGTGCTCGTGGCCGAGGCCCACCCAGGCCGGCCGGTCGAGCTCCGGGAGCACCCGCTCACGGCCGGCCGCCGCCTCCGCACGCTCGAGGGCTCGCTGGACGAGGTGCTGAGCCAGGCCGGCTCCACCGGGGAGGACTACCTGCGCGTCCGCCTCCGGGAGGCGCCCCGCGTGGGCCTCGCCGAGGCGGTACGGGAAGCCTTCCCCGACTGCGTCGACGTCCAGGTGCTCCGATCCACCCCGACCGGGCCCACGAGCGCCGCCGGCGCGGGCGACGGCCACCGCGGCGACCCCTCGGCGCTGTTCCGGCAGTACCTCGCCGAGACGCGAGGCGAGGTCGACGAGGCGCTGGCCGACCTCTTCGCCGAGCTGCTCGAGGAGTGCGCGCCGTGAGGCCGGTGCGGTTGGAGCTGGAGGGCTTCACCGCGTTCCGCGAGCGGACCGTGGTCGACTTCGAGGGCGTCGACCTGTTCGCGCTCACCGGACCCACGGGAGCCGGCAAGTCCAGTGTGATCGACGCCATGATCTTCGCCCTCTACGGGACCGTTCCCCGCTTCGGCGACGACCGGATGGTCGGCGCGGTGGTGTCGCAGGGGCGAACCGAGTGCCGCGTCCGCCTCGACTTCGACGTGGGCGACGAGCGGTGTACCGCGGTGCGAGTCGTTCGCCAGCGCGACGGGCGAGCGTCGACCCGGGAGGCCAGGCTGGAGCGGGCAGGAGAGGTGGTGGCTGGCACCGCCACGGAGCTCGATGCCGAGGTCGCCGCGCTCCTCGGTCTCGACGCGCACCAGTTCATGACCTGTGTCGTGCTGCCGCAGGGACAGTTCGCCCGGTTCCTCCAGGCGCGGCCGGCCGAGCGCCAGACGTTGCTCGTTCGCCTCCTCGAGCTCGGGCTGTACGACGCGGTGCGGGAGGCGGCAGGGCAGCGGGCCGGGCGGCTGGAGGGTGAGCGGGCGGGCATCGGCGCCCACCTCGCCGCGCTGGCCGTCGCCACCCCGGAGGCCATCGTCGCCGAGCGCGAGCGGTGCTGCCGGCTGACGTCCGCTCAGGCTGACGTCGAGGCGCTCCGTCCCGCGCTCGACACCACCGAACGTCGCCGGGACGACCTGCTTCAGACCCGGTGCGAGCTGCGGGAGCGGGCCGGCCTGCTGGCCGCCGTACGCGTGCCACCCGGCGTCGACGAGCTGGCCGGGCGGGTCGCCGAGAGTCGGCAGCGGGTATCCGCGGCTGAAGCGGCCGAGGGCGTCGCGGCGGGTGCCGTCGGCGCCGAGCGCGCGCGGCGTGAAGCCCTCGGTGACCGGGCGCCGCTCGAAGCGTGGGAACGGGCCTACGCCGAGCGCCGCGAGGTCGATGCGCAGCTGCGAAGGACGCGAAGAGAGGCCGGGACGGCGAGCGAGCAGCAGGCGCGGCTGGATCGCATCGCGGACGAGGCCGCAGCGTCGGGTCGGCGGGCCATGGAGGCCTACGAGGCGGCCGTGGCGAGGAACCGGGCTGCCGCCCTGCGGGCCGTGCTCGTGCCGGGGGATCGCTGCCCCGTCTGCGAGCAGCCGGTCACGGCCGTGCCGCACCACGAGGACCCGCCGGAGATCGGTGTCGCCCGCGCCGAGCGGGATCGTGCTGCGGCCGCGCACGCGGCTGCGGACGACGAGGCGCGGGCCGCGGGGTTGGCCACCGCGCGAGCGCAGGAGCGGGTCGCCCAGGCGGAAGCGGCGGCTGCCGCGTTGGTCGCCGCCCTCGAGCAGGCGCCCGCGGCCGACGTGGTGGCCGAGCGGCTCGCTGACATCGATGGCGCGGACGGGCGGAACGCCGCGGCGGTCGCGGCCCGGGAGGCCGCGGGCGCGGAGCGCCAGCGCGCCGCCCGCCAGCTCGCGCAGCTGGCCGAGGCCGAGCAAGACGCCTGGGCGGGCTTCGACAGGGCTCGCGACACGGTGGCGACGCTCCGGCCTCCCGCCACCGACCGCCGGTCGTTGGCCGGCGCATGGGACGGGCTCGCCGAGTGGGCGGAGCAGCGGGCGGCGGCGGTCGAGACGGAGGCGGCTGACGTCGATGCCGCGCGCGTCGCGGTCGAAGCGGACCGCTCGCGGCTCGTCGCGGCCCTCGACCGGTCGCTGGTGGAGGTCGGTCTGACCCCGGAGCGGGGGCGGCCCCACCGGGACGTCGTCGTGGAGGCTCGGGCCCGGTCCGAGCAGGCGCTCGGCGTGCTCGAGGCCGCGGTGGAGGAGCGGGCCCGGCTGACCGAGCTCGAGGCCGACCTGGCGCGCCAGGCTCAGGTGGCCACGGCGCTCAAGCAGGAGCTGCACGCGAACCGCTTCGAGAAGTGGGTGCTGGACCAGGTCCTGCGGGACCTCTGCGCGACGGCGTCCACGCTGCTGCACCGGTTGTCGCAGAGCTCGTACT
>JBKPRL010000194.1:0-8029 GCA_046734535.1 bacterium
CACCCGACTGGCTCGACGATCCGGGCCGCACGCGGCGGATCGAGGGGCTGGAGCGCAAGGTGGCGAAGTTGCAGGACCAGCTCGCCAGGCGCCATGGACGGGCGGCGAAGCTCCGGGCTCAGGTCGCCCGGCAGCGCCGGACCATCACCCGCCAGCGCGCCGAGCTCGAACAGCTGCGCCAGTCCTTCCCGGTGCGCGCGACCCGGCTCGGACGCTCGTGGGTCAGCCGCCTCAAGAGACGGCGGCCGCACTCCTAGGCTCGGCGCGGCCCGCTCCGCAAATCGGTTTCCATGGCGGCTCGTTGTTAGGGTGAGGCGCGTGCCGGACGTGCTCGACTCCCTGACGCCCGTAGGCACCGAAGTACCCACTGGACTCGAGTCCGCGTGTGCGTTGCCCGGTGTCCGCGCCTTTTCGTCCCTGACCGACCCCGAAGTCACCTTGCTGGTTCCGGCGGACGACGAGCCGGAACCCGAGGTCACCATCCTGGTCCCCGCGGTCAACGAGCAGATCACCGTCGAGGACTTCGTCGCCTGGTGCCACGAGGGCTTGCGTGCGGCAGGCGCCAAGGGCGAGATCCTGATCGTGGACAGCTCGGACGATGCAACCCCCGAGCTCGCCGTCAAGAACGGCGCTCGCGTCCTGCACACGCCCCGTCGCGGCCTGGGACGCGCCTACATCGACGCCACGCCCTACGTTCGCGGCCAGTACGTGATCATGGGCGACGCCGACTGCACGTACGACTTCCGGAAGCTCGCGCCGTTCGTCGAGGCGATGCGCGACGGGGCCGAGTACGCCATGGGATCGCGCTGGAAGGGCTCGATCGAAAAGGGCGCCATGCCTGCCCTGCATCAGTACTTCGGCACGCCGTTCACCACCTGGATCCTGAATCGGCTCTACGGCAGCCACTTCAGCGACATCCACTGCGGGATGCGCGGGATCACCCGCGACGCGTTGCTCCGGATGGGCATCGTCTCCCAGTCGTGGGAGTACGCCTCCGAGATGGTGCTCAAGTCCGTCCGCATGGAACTGGTGACCACCGAGGTGCCGGTCACCTTCCTCAAGGACCGCGAGGGCCGGCTCTCCCACCACAAGCGGTCCGGATGGTTCTCGCCGTTCGCCGCGGCCTGGATCAACCTCCGCGCGATGTTCATCCATGGCGCGGAGTTCTTCCTGTTCAAGCCCGGCATCGTCCTGACCCTGCTGGGGCTGCTGCTGACGATTCCGTTGGCCTTCGGCGACATCACCGTCGGCCAGATCACCTTCAGCCTCCTGACGATGCTGGTCGGCGTCGCCCTGACCGTGATCGGTTTGCAGAGCATCTACTTCGGCTGCCTGGCCCACGTCTTCCTCGACTACGGCGGACGGCTGCGCGAACGTTGGCGCCGGGTCTTCACCTACACCAAGATGATGGTGATCAGCGGCACCCTCTTCGCGGTCGGATTCGTGCTGGACCTGATCCTGCTGATCACGTTCATACACCGGGACTTCACACTTCCCGATCCGTCGGCCACCATGCCGCACCTCGGTGTCCTGGGTCTGATGCTGATGATCGTGGGATTCTCGACGTTCTGTTTCACCCTGCTGCTCCACGCAACGAGCGTCAGCTACGGGTCAGAGCGCCCGTCTGACCGCGTCTGAACGCGCGGGCACGTCAGCGAGACCACCTAGGAGAACCACGCATGTCCTTCACCCAGAGCTTCCTGCTCGAGACCGTCGAACTCGTGCAGAACCTCGACGAGGGCGAGATCGAGAAGATGGCCACCGGCATCGCCGACGTCCGCGAGCGCGGTGGCCGGCTGTTCATCCTCGGCGTCGGCGGCTCGGCCGGCTCGGCAAGCCACGCGGTCAATGACTTCCGGAAGATCTGCGAGGTCGAGAGCTACTCGCCCATCGACAACGTCTCCGAGCTCACCGCCCGGGCCAACGACGAGGGCTGGGACACCACCTTCTCGGCGTGGCTGGCCGGTTCGCGGCTTGACGACGAGGACGCCGTCCTCGTCTTCTCGGTGGGTGGCGGCAACGCCGAGAAGCAGGTCTCGACGAACATCGTGGCCGCGCTCGAGCTGGCCAAGGAGCGGGGCGCGAGCATCTTCGGCATCGTGGGCCGCGACGGTGGCCACACCGCCAAGCTGGCCGACGCGTGCGCGATCGTCCCCCCAACCTTTCCAGACCACATCACCCCGCACACCGAGGGGCTGTGCTGCGTGATCTGGCACCTGCTGGTCAGCCACCCGGCCCTGGCCCGGGGGGCGACCAAGTGGGAATCGGTCGTATGACCCAGTCTCACGACGGGGCAGCCGCCGGCGCCGAGCGTCTCCGGCGCACCTGCGTGGTCGGCGGCGCCGGCTTCATCGGGAGCCACTTCGTCGCCCGGCTGCTCTCCGACCCGGCCACCGAGCAGGTCACCGTCTACGACAACTTCTCCTCCGGCCGCGAATGGCACCTCGAACCCGTCAAGGACGACCCCCGGCTGGCGGTGGTCCGCGCCGACGTCGGCGATCTGGCCACCCTTGCCGAGACCTTCCGCGGCCACACCGCGGTCATCCACCTCGCCTCCAACCCCGACATCGCCGCGGCGGTCGCGAACCCCGCCATCGACTTCGACCAGGGCACCCTGCTCACCCACCACGTCGCCGAGGCGGCGCGAGTGGCTGAGATCGCCTTGGTGCTCTATGCCAGCGGCTCCGGGGTGTACGGCGACCTCGGCGAGCACGAGGCCGCGGAGGACCACGGCCCGATGGTCCCCACGTCGACGTACGGCGCCAGCAAGCTGGCCGGCGAGGCGATCCTGGCCGCGTACGCGGCCATGTTCGACTTCACCGTCCGGGCGTTCCGCTTCGGCAACGTGGTCGGCCCCAGCCAGACCCACGGCGTCGGCTTCGACTTCGTGCGCCGGCTGCTGGAGGACCCGACCCGGCTGCGCATCCTCGGCGACGGCAAGCAGAGCAAGTCCTACATCTACGTGACCGACGTGATCGACGCCGTCCTGCTGGCCGGCTCGCTGGCGGACACCCCGTTCGACGCGTTCAACGTGGCCACCGGCGACTACGTGACCGTCACCGAGATCGCCGAGCTGGCCATGGAGGTGCTCGGCCTCGCGCCCGGCTCGACCGCCTTCGAGTACACCGGTGGCGACCGCGGCTGGAAGGGCGACGTCCCGGTGGTGCGCATCGCGACCGGCAAGATCCGGTCGCTGGGCTGGGCCAACCAGCGCACCGGGCCGCAGGCCCTGCGGGACTCGATGGCCGCGATGGCCGGTGAGGCCCGGGCCGGGCTGCTGACCTCGTGACGCTCCCGTGAGCCGGCGCGCCGTCTTCCTCGACCGGGACGGCGTGCTCAGCCGCGCGTACGTCGAGGACGGCATACCCGTGCCGCCACGCACCCTGGACCGCTTCGAGCTGCTCCCCGGCGTGGCAGAGACGTGCCGGGCGTTCGCGGACGCCGGGCTGGCTCTGGTGGTGGTCACCAACCAGCCCGACCTGGCGAGGGGGGCGTTGGACCCACGCCAGCTGGACGCGATGCACGAGCGGCTGCGCGGGGAGCTTCCCCTCGACGACATCGTCGTCTGTCCGCACGACGGCCACGAGGGCTGCTGGTGCCGCAAGCCGCGGCCCGGGATGATCCTCGACGCGGCCCGCAGGCTGGACCTCGACCTGGATCACAGCGTGGCCGTGGGCGACCGCTGGCGCGACATCGACGCGGCCCATCGAGCGGGAGTGGCCTCCGTCTGGATCGACTGGGGGCTCGACGAGCCGTTGCGGGACTCGCCGGGCGCACGTTTTGGCTCTCTCGCGCAAGCACGGGATCATGTTCTGGACGTGTGCGGTGCCGCCGGCCGCGGGTGACCGCACGATACGTGACGCAACAGGACTGGAGACGTACCCGTGAAGATCTATGCCGACGGCGCCGATCTCGAGAGCATCATCGCTCTCGCAGAGGACCCACGGATCTCTGGGTTCACGACCAACCCCACGCTGATGCGCAAGGCCGGAGTGGACGACTACGAGGCGTTCGCGCACAAGGTCCTCGAGACCATCACCACCCACCCGATCTCCTTCGAGGTCTTCGCCGACGAGCCTGCCGAGATGGTCCGCCAGGCCCGGCTGATCTCCTCCTGGGGCGACAACGTCTACGTGAAGGTCCCGGTCACCAACACCCAGGGCCGGCCCAGCGACGACGTGATCCGTGAGCTCTCCGCCAGTGGCGTCCACCTGAACGTCACCGCGCTGATGACCACGGCCCAGGTCGAGTCGGTGGCCAAGGCCTCCGAGGGCGGCCCCGGCCACGTGGTCTCGGTCTTCGCGGGCCGGATCGCCGACACCGGCCGCGACCCGATGCCTCTGATGGCCGAGGCCCTCGCGGTTCTCGCTCCCCAGCCCGAGCTCGAGCTCCTCTGGGCGTCCCCGCGCGAGGTGCTCAACATCCGGCAGGCCGAAGAGGTCGGCGTCCACATCATCACCGTCACCCCTGACCTGCTGGCCAAGATGAAGAGCTTCGACAAGGACCTCGACCAGTTCTCGCTCGAGACCGTGCAGATGTTCCACGACGACGCGTCGGCGGCGGGTTACCGGCTGTGAGCTCCACCAACGTGACCCGCCTCAACGCCGACGGCACCGACCAGGACAACTGGGACGACCACTGGGAGACCATTGGGGAGGTCTCCCTGCGCAATCCGGCGAACGCCTACCGCCACAAGATGGTGCTGCAGCTCCTCGGCGACGTCCGGCCCGGCAGCGTTCTCATCGACATCGGAAGTGGCCAGGGCCAGTTCGCGCTCGACTTCGCGCGCAGCCGCCCAGACGTGCAGGTGTACGGCGTGGAGTACAGCAGCGGAGGCGTCCGCCGGGCCAACGAGATCGCCCAGCGAGAGGGGCTCGGCGCCCGCTTCATCGAGCGCAACCTCCTCGAACCCGTGGAGCTCCCCGACGGTCAGCCTCTCGCGACTCACGCGGTGTGTTCGGAGGTCCTCGAGCACGTCGAGGAGCCAACGACACTGATGCGCGAGTCCCAGGCGCTTCTGGCCCCGGGCGCCAAGGTCGTGGTCACGGTGCCGGGCGGACCGCGTACGGCCTTCGACAAGCACATCGGCCACTTCAGGCACTTCACCGGCCCAGCACTCCACCAGGTCCTCTCGGACTCGGGACTCGACGTGGACATGGTGTTCCGTACCGGCTTCCCGTTCTTCAACCTGTACAAGCTGGCCGTGATGGCCCGCGGGGAGAGGCTGGTTCGCGAGGTGCAGGAGCGATCCGCCTACTCGGAGCCGTCCCGGCTCGAGGCGGCGGTCAGCGCGGTCTTCCGCCAAGGTTTCAAGATGAACCGCGACGACGCTCGCTTCGGCTGGCAGATCGCCGCCCTCGCGCACGTGCCGCCGGCCGAGGAGAAGTAGCCCGGTGCTGATCACCCGGACTCCCCTGCGCATCACCCTCGGTGGCGGCGGGACCGACCTCCCGTCGTACTACCAGGAGCACGGCGGCATGGTCGTCTCTGCGGCCATCAGCCAGCACATCTACATCTCGATCAACCGCACGTTCACCGACGACTACTTCCTCAAGTACAGCCAGCTCGAGCGGGTCGACAAGCCCGACCAGATCGAGCACCCGATCGTGCGCGAGGTGCTCAAGGCCCACGACGTCGGTCCGAGCGTCGAGATCGTCTCCACCGCCGACATCCCGTCCGGCACCGGCCTGGGGTCGTCCGGTTCGTTCACCGTCGGACTGCTCAAGGCAGTCCATGCCATGCAGCGCAACCACGTGTCGGCCGCAGACCTGGGCCGGGAGGCGTGTGAGATCGAGATCGACCGGCTCGGGCGCACGGTGGGCAAGCAGGACCAGTACATCGCGGCGTTCGGCGGCATCACGCGGTTCGACTTCAACCCCGACGGCTCCGTGGACGTCGCGCCTGCGCGTCTGTCCACCGACACGATGCACGACCTCGAGCAGCACCTGCTGATGTTCTTCACCGGCTACTCGCGCGCCGCCGACCAGGTCCTGGTCGAGCAGGTCACCAAGTCGCAGAACGGCGACCGCTCGATGATCGACAACCTGCACTTCGTCAAGGACCTCGGGCTCCGCCAGCTGCAGGCTCTCGAGCGCGACGACGTGCACGGGTTCGCCGACCTCATGCACGAGCACTGGGTGAACAAGAAGAAGCGCTCCAGCTCGATGTCGAACCAGCGCATCGACAACCTCTACGACGTGGGCCGGAACGCCGGTGCACGGGGCGGAAAGCTCGTCGGCGCCGGAGCCGGCGGCTTCCTGATGTTCTACGCCGAGGACACCCGCCGGGTCCGCGGAGCAATGCGCGAGGAGGGGCTGACCGAGCTGCGGTTCGGCATCGACCCAGCAGGTAGCACGATGCTGGTGCGCGAGTAGCCGTCCTGCGATGCAGTGCGTGATCCTGGCCGGTGGACTGGGGACCCGGATGTGGCCGGTCGCCAGGACGGTGCCCAAGACGCTGCTTCCCGTCGCCGGGAGGCCCTTCGCCGACTGGCAGCTCGAGTGGCTCGCCTCTGCTGGCGTGACCTCGGTGGTCTACTGCATCGGCTACCTCGGTGAGCAGGTGCGCGACCACGTCGGCGGCGGGGCCGCCCACGGGCTCTCGGTGTCCTACGTCGACGAGGGTGACCAGCTCCGCGGCACCGCCGGCGCCCTGCGCCTCGCGCTCGACCAGGGCGAACTGGACCAGAGCTTCCTGGTCCTGTACGGCGACTCGTGGCTCCAGGTCGACCCGGCCCACGTGTTCGCCGCCGCGCGCGGCTCCGGCCTGCCTGCACTGATGACGGTGTTTCGCAACGACGGGCTCCTCGATGCGAGCAACGTCGAGTACGCCGACGGGAGGGTGACCCGCTACGAGAAGGGGCTCGGCGCGGACACTCCTGGGTCCATGCGCTGGATCGACTACGGCCTGTCAGTGTTCACCCGTGACCTGCTCGCCGACCGGGTGGCACCGGGTGCGGTCGCCGACCTGGCGCCGCTGTGCACCACGCTCGCAGCCGAGGGCCTGCTGGCCGGCTACCTCGTCGCGGAACGGTTCTACGAGATCGGCTCGCTCGCCGGACTCGCCGAGGCCGAGCAGGTGCTGGGCCGGCGTCAGGGCTAGGCGGGCTCGCCCAGGGCCGGGAGCGGTGCATCAGCCGTCTTGAACAGCAGCAGGTGACCGTTCAGGTTGTGCACCAGGCGGCCGGTCTCACCGAGCTGCGCGGCGAACAGCTGGCGCCCGAGGGTGGCCACACCCTCGGTCGAGAAGGAGCTGTAGTCGTCCCACACCACGACGCCACCGACGACCAGCCTCGGCCACGCCCACTCGAGCGTGTCGCGGGCAGAGTCGTAGACGTCGACGTCGATGTGCACCAGCCGGAAGCTGATGTCCTCGACCTGCCCACCCGTCTCCTCGGGGAACATCCCGACCAGGAGCTCGACCTCCACCCCGATGCGACTGGCCAGCGCGCGTACGTGCTCGGGGCTGGTGTCGGCGTGCTCACCACCCTTATACCAGGGGTCGTGCTCGCCGGCCTTCGCCACGCCCTGGAACGTGTCGCAGAGGAACAGCCGGGCCTTCGCGTCGAGCTGCTGCACTCGGCGCGCCATCAGCACGCCCGTGCCGCCGCGCCAGACTCCGACCTCGAGCACGTCACCGTCCAGGTGCGAAAGCTGACCGAGCTGCTCCCACAGTTCGTAGCAGCGGTACTGATCGACCAGCGTCGACCCCTCGACCGCGTCGTAGACCTCGCGGAACTCGAGGTCGTCGTGCCACGGGGCGTAGGTCGAGTTGAGCGGGATCACCAGCTCGTGCGAGTACAGGGTTTGCGGTCCGCTCAGCCGGCCCCGACGAAGCATCCGCTCGAGGCGGCGGCGGGTGCGGAGCCAGTCCTGGGCCTGCTTGGCCCCAGCGCGGGCGAGATCCTTCACGGGCACCCGCACGAGGCTACCGTCCCTCCAGGCATCCGCCGCATCGCCAGCATCAACGCCGGTACGGCCGCGTGACGTCGGACAGCACCATCCGGTCGATCGGGTGCGCAAGGTCACGC
>JBKPRL010000195.1:0-6867 GCA_046734535.1 bacterium
CGCTGTTCGACCAGCACCAGCTCGCCACCCTCGAACTCGGCGCGGGGCGTCAACAGGATCGCCACTTGCAGCGGGAACGCGACCTCGCCGTAGCGGTCCTGGTGCAGGCAGTTGTAGTGGCCGGGCCGGTAGCCGAGGATCAGCGGTGTCGGGCGCTCCTGGCCGGCTGCAGCGCAACGGACGAGAAAGCCGGGCAGCTGGTCGGGGTAGCGCTCTGGGGAGCCGAGCCGCTCGGCCCACTCGTCTGCGATCGGCACCAGCTGCCGGTACAGCTGCTCGCGCAGCGCGGCGACGGTGGGCGGCAGCGGGTAGGCGAAGTAGCGGTACGTACCGACGCCGTAGCCGTGGCGGGCCATGTCGACGGTCGAGCGGTAGCGGCGGTCGTCGTCGAAGCCGGCGACGAGATCCTCGGCCGTGGCCGCGTCCACGAGGCCCGGCACGACGGCGTGGCCCTCGCGGTCGAGGCTGTCCGCCACCGCCGCGGTGTCGATGTCGAAGCGGACGGCGGTGCTCACGCCGCCTCGAGCTGCAGCAGGAGCCGCTTGCGATCGGAGCCGAAGAGGTACGAGCCGACGTCGCCATCGCCGCGGACGATGCGATGGCAGGGGATGACGATCGGGATGGGGTTGCGGGCCAGGGCGGTGCCGACCGCCCGCACCGCCGCCGGCCGGCCGATCTGCTGAGCCACCCAACCATACGACCGGGTATGACCAGGCCGCACGCCCCGCGTCGTCTCGAGCACGTCGCGCTGGAACGGTGCCACGTGACGGAGGTCGACCGTCAGCGCCGAACCGTCGCTGGCCGCGATGGCCGCCGCGATCTCGTCGGGGACCGGCGCTCGACGCAGCCGTCGGGGCAGGCGCTCGCGGTGGCGGGCGGTGAACTCCTGCTCCTCCTCGGTGACGAACGTGAAGGCGACCCCGTGGTCGTTGAAGGCGACCCACGTCGGCCCGATGGGTCCGTCGACCACGCCGTAGGCGTCGCCGACGCCGACCCGGTCGAGCAGGGCGTCGACCGCGGCGACTGACGGGACATCCTCCAGGGCCCGCAGCTGGTGGAGCAGGAGATCGTCGGACGGGACGGTGGTGGCGGTGGTGGTGGTCATGGCCGCTCCTCGGGTTCGAGACGGGACGGATCGGTACGCTCCAGCTCCTGGCGGAGCCGGCGCAGGCCGCGGGCGAGGTGGGACTTGAGCGTGTTCTCGTTCCAGCCGAGGACCTCGGCCGCCTCCTTCGAGCTCAGGTCCAGGACGTGACGGAGGAGGACGGCGTCGCGCTGCGCCGGCGGCAGGCGGTCGAGGGCGGCCCGCAGGTCGTCGCCGGTCTCGTGCCGCTCGGCGGCCGCGTCGGGTCGCTCCGCCGCCGACACGACCTCGGTCGGCTCGCCGACCACCTGGGGCCGGCGCCGGCGCGTGCGGTGGTGGTTGTAGGCCGCGTTGCGGGTGATGGTCAGCAGCCAGGGTCGCACCCGCAGCGCGGCGACCTCCTCGGCCGGCATGGCCCGGAGGGCGCGCAGGGCTCGGGTGAGCGCGTCCTGGGCCACGTCGTCGCCCGCCGCCCCGCTGATGCGTCGGGCCAGGGTGAGGACAGCGGCCGCGTGCTCACGGACGATGCGCTCGAAGCCCGCGTCGACATCCTCGGCCAGCAGCCGCGAGAGCGGAGAGGGCCGGCCGGTCATGGCTGGTTCGACCCCGCGGGCGGCGTCGAGGTTGCAGTCGCAGCCCGGTTCAGGACGGTCCGACGGTGACGACGACCCGACCCTCGGCCTTGCGGTCGGCCAGCTGGCGGATGGCCTCGCCGGCCCGTTCGAGCGGGAAGGTGGCGGAGACGTGCGGCGTGATGCGCCCGGCCTTCCACATGTCGACGAGGGCGGCGATGTTGGCCGCCGATTCCTCGGGCTGGCGCTGTGCGAAGGAACCCCAGAACACCCCGACCACCGAGCACCCCTTCAGCAGGGGCAGGTTGAGCGGGATCCTGGGGATGTCGCCGGACGCGAAGCCGATGACGAGGAAGCGGCCGTTCCACGCCATCGAGCGCAGTGCGGGCTCGCTGAAGCCGCCGCCCACCGCGTCGTAGACGACGTCGACGCCGACGCCGCCGGTCAGGTCCCGCACCCGCGCCTTGAGGTCCTCCTCGGCGTAGTTGATCGTCATCGCCGCGCCGTGCGCGCGGCAGACGGCGAGCTTGGACTCGGTGGACGCGGCGGCGATCACCGTCGCGCCCATGACCGCGCCGAGCTCGACCGCCGTGAGCCCGACACCGCCGGCCGCACCGAGGACGAGGAGGGTCTCGCCCGGTTGCAGCACCGCGCGGTCGACCAGCGCGTGGTACGAGGTGCCGTACGCGTAGAGGAAGCCGGCGGCGTCGGTCAGCTCGACGCCGTCGGGGAGGGGGAACAGCGCGCTGGCGGCCACCTTGACCCGCTCGGCCATGCCGCCCCAGCCGGGGGACACGAAGACCCGGTCGCCCACCGCCACGCCCTCGACCCCGTCGCCGACGGCGGACACCACCCCCGCGACCTCGCTGCCGGGTGAGAACGGGAAGTCCGGCTTGAACTGGTACAGGCCCTGGATCATCAGGACGTCCGGGAATGTGGTCGAGCAGGCCGCGACGTCGACGATGGCCTCGCCCGGCCCGGCGACCGGGTCGTCGACCTCCTCGACCGTCAACGACTCGGGCGGTCCGTACGCTCGACAGAGCACAGCGCGCATCGCCGCAGGTTACGTCCGGCCGGCGCTCCCTCAGGGCGGGGCGGGCGCATCGAGGCCGGCCCAGAAGGCCTCGTCGTCGTAGCCGAGCGCCCAGACCGACGCGCCGCCGAACTGCGCGGCCAGGGCGCGGCTCCGACGGGCCAGCGCTCCTTCACCGTCGATGTAGCGGACCTGTCGGGTCTGGGTGCAGGAGGTCGTCCCGTCGCTCACCGGCAGCTGGTAGGTGAACGACCACTCCCCGATGGTGGGGTCGTAGACCGGTGTGGCGCCCCGCCGCGTGGCCAGGTCACGGGCGGCCCGGGCGCTGACGGTGGTACGCCCCTCGGCGTTCGACGGGCAGGTGCCCGCAGTGGACAGGACCCAGTTGTAGCCGTAGAGGGGGAGGCCGAGGACGAGCTTGGAGGGGTCACCGCTGGCCTTCGCGGTGCCGTCGATGGCCTGCTGCACCCAGGGCAGGGGAGCGATCGGGCCGGCGTCAGCCGTCGAGTAGTCGTAGGCCAGCACCCGCACCCTGTCCACCAGCGGGGTGATGGCGCGGTAGTCGTAGACCCAGTAGCCGCTGGCCTCGGTCTGGCCGTCGTCGTACACGGGAGGGATGCTGACCGTGAGCGTGCGGCCGTCGGCGTGGAGCCGCTGGGCCAGCTCGCCGATGAAGGCCACCCACGCCGGACGCGTCGTGGCCCAGGTGGCCCGGTCGTCCATGAAGGCGAAGGACTCGTAGTCGAGATCGAGGCCGGCGTAGCCACCCTTGGCGGCGAAGTCGGCCAGCGCCTTGACGTGGACGGCCCGCTGACCGGGGTCGGCCAGCACCGCGGCCATGGCGCCGGGCGGCATGCCGTCGACGACGGACGGCACGATGCGCGCGCCCGCGGCGCGGGCGCGGTCCAGGAAGGCCTTGGTCTCGGTCGCGGATGCGTTCTCGTCGGCCACGATCGAGTCGGCCCGCTCGGCTTTGAACCAGAACGGTGACAGCTCGTGCAGGCCGCCGGCGCGCTGCCCGATCTCCGGGAGCGCGCTGTCCAGTGCCCAGTAGGGCGCCCAGGCGTCGAGGCCCGGGTCGGACCGCGGAGCGGAGTCCCCGCGCCGCTGGACGACCAGCACCACGGCGGTCACGATGGTGACCAACGCGCAGACGGCGAGGACGATCCAGCGGGACCGGCCCCGCAGGCGACGCGGCGCGGGACCGCCGGCCCGGACGTCGTCCGCGCCGGCACCTGGCTGCACCTCGGCCGTCTCCGTCGCTGCGCCCGCCTCGACGAGCGGGTGCTCGAGCGTGGCGCCGTGCGTCGGCACCGTGGGGTCCTCGGGGGCGAGCGGCTCGGGCGGCGGCAGGTCGCTGGGCGCGGTCGGGACGACCCCGGAATCGGGAGGCAGGTCGGACATCGGAGCACCCATCCTGCCGTGCCCGGGCGCCGCCGCGGTGGGCGGCCGGTGGCCGTCAGCCTCTGTCAGGCCCGCTCGACCCGGCTGAGGCCGGCGCCGGGGCGCCAGGTCTCGATCACCAGCCGGTCGCCGTCGGGGTGCAGCGAGGTCAGGACCACCTCGGTCAGGAGCAGGCGGAAGAGGTGCATCGGACCGGGCGGCGCCTCGACCTCGTCCCGGAACGCGGCGAGCTCGGCCTCGTCGGTGACCTCGACCGCCACGCCCGCCACCTTGGCGTCCCCGCCGTCCATCGTGCCGTCGCCGGGGTTGGCGTGGAGGGCGAAGCGGCCGTCGCGCTGCAGGTCGCGGGCCTTGACGGCGCCCGGCATGCTCCCGATGGTCAGCTCGGCCCCGCGCAGCTGCACCTCGGTGCCGCTCACACGCGGGGAGCCGTCCCGGCGGAGGGTGGCGAGGACATGGTGCCTGCTGGCGGTCAGGCGGCCCTGGACGGCAGCGGCCAGCTCGGGCGCCTCCTCGGCCAGCCGGCCCCAGAGCGCGGGATCAGGGTTCGTGGGCATCGGCCGTGGACGCTACGGGACGGTGTGCGTCGACGGCCACGGGCCGGCGGCGGGCGTGCCCGGCGAGCCGGCCGTCCGACGCTCCCGACCAGCCGACCCGCCGACCCGCCTGCCGACCGAGATCTCGTCTGACCAGCTCGGAAGGAGGCATCCGACATCTCGCCAGGCGCGACGTCGCTGGCCTGCTTCCGAACGGCGTCGACGGCTCAGGGGTCGACGTCGGACACCTGCTCCACGTGCGATTCATCGTGCGGCGGGGGCAGGGGAATGGAACCCGGACTGGTCGGACGGAGGTCACGCCGCTCGGCCCGCAGCGAGGTGAGGATGGTGACCGCCAGCACGACCGTGATGAAGGCCAGGCTGACCCAGGTCGGCAGGTGGACGACCTTGACGAGGATCATCTTCAGCCCGACGAAGGCGAGGATGACCCCGAGCCCGATGTTCAGGTAGCGGAACCTTCCGGCCATCCCGGCCAGCAGGAAGTAGAGGGCCCGCAGCCCGAGGATGGCGAAGGCGTTCGACGCGAAGACGATGAACGGCTCGCGCGACACGGCCAGGATGGCGGGGATGGAGTCGACCGCGAACACCACGTCGGTCGTCTCGACGAGGATGAGGACGGCGAAGAGCGGGGTGGCCAGGAGCTTGCCGGTCTTGCGGGAGAACAGCTTCTGCCCGTCGTACTCGTTGGTGGAGGGCACGACACGACGCACGAGGCGCAGTACCGGGTTCTTGTCCGGGTGCACCTCGGCCTCGTCGTGGCGGGCCACCCGGAACGCCGTGAAGAGCAGGAAGCCACCGAAGACGTAGAGGATCCACTCGAAGGTCTCGAGGAGCGCGACCCCGGCGAAGATGAAGATCGCCCGCAGGACGAGGGCGCCGAAGATGCCCCAGAACAGCACCCGGAACTGGTAGCGCGCGGGTACCGCGAAGTAGCCGAAGATCACCGCCCAGACGAACACGTTGTCGACCGAGAGGCTCTTCTCGATCAGGTAGCCGGACAGGTACTCGCCCGCCGCGGTGCCGCCCTGCCAGCCCAAGATGACGAAGGTGAAGGCCAGTCCGATCGAGATCCAGACCGCCGACTCGATGGCGGCCTCCTTGAAGCCGATGTCGTGCGGGGTGCGGTGGACGAGCAGCAGATCGCCCACGAGGAGCACGGCGATCGTGCCGACGAGGGCGGCCCACGCCCACAGCGGCACGTCGAAGCTGGCGAAGTCCTGGTCGGTCGAGGCGGCGGCCAGGAGGGACGCACCAGACGTCATCGAGCCGGCTCCTCGACCGTGGTGAAGTCGGCGGGTAGCGCCACCTCGAGCAGCTCGAGGTCCGGTGTCGGGTCGTTCAGCCGGTGGGCCAACCCCGCCGGCACCGCTACCGAGCCGCCGACGGTCAGCGTCTCGGGCGGGTGTCCGTCGGCCGCGATCGTGACCGCGCCGGCGAGGACGAAGAGGAACCAGAGCTCCGCGTCGTGCCGCACGGTGGCCGGGGGAGGCGCACCCGTCGGGCGGACGACGAGCACGGACGCCAGCCCGCCGGTGGCGGCGGCGATGCCGGTGTCGCGGGCCTCGTAGCCGGCCTGGTGCCATGGCCCCCACGAGGCGTGCGCCGCCTGGTGACGGATGAAGCGCTGGCCGCCGAACTCCCGGTCGGGCCGCAGCTCCGGCGTGGGCAGGTCGAGCTCGTGTTCGACCATGGTGACGTGTTCGGCCGGGCAGCTCAGCTCGACCACCTCGAGCCCCGGTGACGCCTCGAGGACGCGATGGCGGATCTCGGGCGGCTGGAGCACGCAGTCGCCCGCGTGGAGGACGAAGGGCTCGCCCTGGTCCTCGTAGACGACCCGGACCCAGCCCCGATGGCAGTAGATCAGCTGGAACCGGATGTGGTGGTAGTGGACGTAGTCGGGCACCGGGCCGCCGTCGGGGATGGCGATGTGGGAGGCGATGAAGCGGCCTCCCTGGCGGTCGGGCAGGAGGTCTCGGTAGCGCATGCCGGCCCGGCCGACCACCCATTCGGCCCCGGCGGCCCGGCAGACGCTGAAGGAGGGCTCACCGTCGGGCACCGTGAGACTCGGTTCGGCGGCGCGCAGCTCGATCCGGGTGCCGTTGGGTGCCGTCAGCACGTCGCCCATCGAGGTGCCGGGCAGCGGTTCGCTGCACAGCAGGCGGAGCACGCCGGCCGGCCGGTCGGTGTCTCGCTGGAGCTCGATGCACAGCCCGTGGC
>JBKPRL010000196.1:0-2762 GCA_046734535.1 bacterium
CCCGGACACCAGGAACCCGGGCCAGGTCCCGCTGTCCCCGATGGCGTCCAGGATCGCCCGGGCCGCCCGGTCCAGGTTCGTCTCGAACGGTGAGTCCTCGATACCCGACTCCGTGTCGGTGGCGGCCGCCAGCCAGAACGCCGCGTTGGCGGTGAGGTAGAACCGGGCCTCGGGGTCGCCCGGCTGCGCCCATGGCGGAGCGGAGTTGGCCAGCGCACTGTCCTCTTCCCAGCAGCCGTCCAGCCGCTGTCGGGCGGCCAGCCAGCGCAACGCCCGCTGCCCCGAGGGGCGACCGAGCCCCGACAGGTCGTCCAGCTCGGCCAGGCGGAAGCAGGTGGCATCGATCGACGCGACTTCGTCGTCGGGCTGGGCCGGCCAGCCGCCGAGCTCGGTCTGGCCGCGCTCGACGTGCTCGAACACCTCAGCCGCGGGCGGATTACCCGTACGCAGATGAGACAGCCGGGCCCGGTCTACCGCATCCCCCCGGGCCACGACGTAACCGATCGCGGCGTCGATGTCGACCATGCGCGCAGACTACCCAGCCCAGGCCCGGCCCCACCGCTGCCCCCGCCGTGACGACCCGCCGGGCGGGTGTTAGTAGGGGACCCTTCCTATACGGAAACCGTTAATAAGGGACCCTTGCTTACGTCAGTACGCGGGGAGGGAGGGGTCGATCTGGCGTACCCAGGCGGACACTCCACCGTGGACATGCACCGCGTCCTTGAAGCCGGCCGCCTTGACCGCGGCCAGCGCCTCGGCGCTGCGGACGCCGGTCTTGCAGTAGAGCACGATCTGGCGGTCCTGCGGCAGGTCGACCAGGGCCTGGCCGGAGATGATGTCGCCCTTGGGTACGAGGATCGAGCCGGGGATCTTCACGATCTCGTACTCGGCCGGTTCCCGGACGTCGACGAGGTGGATCGGCTTCTCCGACTTCAGCCACTCGTTGAGCTCGTTCACGGTGATGGTGGCGCCGGCCGCGGCGTCGGCCGCCTCCTGCGACACCGAGCCGCAGAAGTCGTCGTAGTCGATGAGGCCGGTGATGGTCGGGTTCTCGCCGCAGATCGCGCAGTTGGGGTCCTTGCGAACCTTGATCTTGCGGTACGTCATCTCCAGCGCGTCGTAGACCATCAGCGCGCCGACCAGCGGCTCACCGATCCCGGTCAGCACCTTGATGGCCTCGGTCACCTGGATCGAGCCGACCGAGGCGCACAGCACACCGAGCACGCCACCCTCGGCGCACGACGGCACCATGCCGGGCGGCGGCGGCTCGGGGTAGAGGCAGCGGTAGCACGGCCCGTGCTCGGCCCAGAAGACCGAGGCCTGGCCGTCGAAGCGGTAGATGGACCCCCACACGTACGGCTTGCCCAGCAGCACGGCGGCGTCGTTGACCATGTAGCGGGTGGCGAAGTTGTCGGTGCCGTCGACGATGAGGTCGTACTGGCTGAAGATCTCAAATACGTTGTCGTTGGACAGCGCGGTGTTGTGGATCACCACGTTCACCAGCGGATTGATCTCGCGCACCGTCGCGGCGGCCGACTCCGCCTTGGGCTTACCGATGTCGCTCTGCCCGTGGATGATCTGGCGCTGCAGGTTGGACTCATCGACGGTGTCGAACTCGACGATGCCGAGCGTGCCCACTCCGGCCGCGGCGAGGTACATCAACGCGGGCGAACCGAGGCCGCCCGCGCCCACACAGAGCACCTTGGCGTTCTTGAGGCGCTTCTGGCCCGCCATGGCGACGTCCGGGATGATCAGGTGGCGCGAGTAGCGGCGCACCTCATCGATGGTCAGCTCGGCGGCGGGCTCGACGAGGGGTGGCAATGACACGGCGCTCTCCCAGGTTTCGGCAATCCAGCCAAGCTTGTCACGCCCGGCCGGCACCTGGTCCGAACGTGCCCTTCCAGGCCCATATTCCGGAATGAGATCGGCGCCTCAGGTGTCGGTCGGTGGTCCTTCATAGCGAACCCCGTTCACGTACGGCCACCCGTTCGCGACGCACCCCTGCAACCCGAGCGTCTGCTGTTGCATGACCGGCGCCGGCGCACCCGGGGCCGGGCAGAGCTCGTGGCCGTGCCCGAACTCGTGGCCGACCTCGTGGTTGATCGCATAGGCCTGGTAGACCGCGAGCGGGGCGCCGTAGTCCGGGATCGCGGTGAGCCAGCGCTCGGAGTTGATGACGACCCGGTCATCGTGCAGGCGGCAGCTGGTGAACTGGTCGGTCTCCATGCCGTCGGAGCGGCACATGGCCTGCGAGGTGACGGGGGTGGCGAGGTAGATCGTGAAGGTCGCGGTCTCGTTGCCGGGCACCCGGCGCAGCCGCAGCGCACCGCTGGCGGTCCAGCCGCGGGGGTCGGCCAGGATCAGGTCCACGGCGGTGGCGAAGACCTCCGGGTTCACCGTGACGCCGTCCTCGACCGCAACCCGGTACGTCTGCTCGGGGCCGCCCTGGCCCGCGGTGGTGCCGCCGCCCATCGCGTACGCGAACGTGCCGGCGCCGGCCTTCACCGTCGTCGGGCCGGGGGTGGCGATGGCGCTGGCCCTGGCCGTCGGCACCCGCGGGGGTTCGGCGGTGGCCGGTTGCCCGTCGCGCGACCGGCCGAGATCCCAACCGACGAGGCCGACCGCGAGCAGCAGCATGACGAACGCGGCGGCCCCGCCGCGCCGCCGGCGCCGGGCGGGGCGACGGGTCGGCCGGTGGTTGGCCCCCGAACGCTGTCGGACCGCCACCGGCGGAGCCGACGAAGACCGCGAAGCCGGCGGAG
>JBKPRL010000197.1:0-10581 GCA_046734535.1 bacterium
GAACGGATCAGCGGGATGGCGACGAAGGCGTTCAGCGAGATCGGCAGCGGTCTCGAGCCGTCCGCGACGAGCGGCCAGCGGTGCGGCTGCGGCGTCGAGCTGGACGGCACCGATCGGGGTCGAATGCAGCGATGCGACGCCGGCGAGGACGCGGTCGGCCTCCTCCCAACGGCCCAGTCGCACCAAGCAGCGGGCGGCGACGCCGGCGTGAAAGGTCCCGAAGCTCGCCTCGAAGCCAGCGCGCTGTGAGACGGCGGCACCGTCTTGGGCGATGCGCAGTCCGTCCTCGGTGTGACCGACGTCGAAGAGGGTCATCGCCAGCATGGCGTTGGCGAGCACCCAGCGATGCGGTGGGAGCTGGTCGTCGACCGCCGCCCGGCAGTGCTCGAGCCCGACTTCGACCTCACCGGAGAGCGTCTCCGCGACACCGAGCACCCGCAAGCCAGCTGATCGCGATGTCGCGTCGTGGGAGTCTGCGGTCTCGATCGCCCGCTTGGCCCAATGCTCGGCGCGGTCGAACCGGCAGAACATGAGCTCTGCTTGGGCGAGACCGCCGTAGGTCAAGGACGCCCCGGCCGCGGCCTGCTCGCCGGTGGTGTCGAGGAGGGCCGCAGCCTGCTCGTACGTCGCCGCACTCTCCGCCATCAAGCCCGACGACCACAGGAACCGGGCCAGTCGTTCATACGCCCAGGCCCGTCCTTCGGGCGGGTCGCCCAGCTCGAGTGCACGTCGGGCCAGCGCGACGGCGCGTTCGTTGTCACCGGTCGCACTGGCGAGGTCGGCGGCCTTCCACAGGCGCGGCACCAGCTGCGGTTGGTGCTCGGGACCCGCGTATCGCTCCCACAGCTGGAAGATGCGCTCCAGGTGGGCGAGGCAGGTCGCCGGGGCGATCAGCTCGGCCGAGTCCGCCGCCGCGAACAGCGCCTCGAACGCTGCCGCCTCGTCGCCGCCAAGGTCGAGGTGGAACGCGAGCTCGCCCGCGCCGTCGGTAGAGGTGAGCCCGAAACGGGGCTCCGCCTTCAACGCCGTCGCGACGGCTCGGTGGAGACGTCGCCGCTCGGTCGGCAACGCAGCGTTGTAGGCGACCTCGGCGATGAGGGGATGTCGAAACCGATAGGCGTCGGTCGCCGTGTTCACGACGAGCAGCCGAGCGTCCACGGCCGCGCGTACCGCGGTCTCGATCGTCGGCTCATCGAGCTCGACGACCGCCGCCAGCAGCTCCGGAGCCGTGTCCCGGCCGACGGTGGCCAACGCCGCGAGCACCTGTCGGCCGGCGGTGTCGAGACTCGCGATGTCGGCCTCGATGAGCTCCGAGAGGAGGGCGGGGACCGCCTCACCGGTCAGGTGTGCGGCAACGAGCTGCTCGGTGAACAACGGGTTTCCGTCGCCGCGGCGCACGAGCTCGTCCACGAACGATGGCGGTGGGGGGAAGCCCAACTCCGCGGCGGCCTGCACGGCCACCGCCTTGCGATCGAGACCGTCGAGCGTGATGCGTTCGACGCCCCTCACGCGGCTGAGCTCGGCGATTCGACGGCGCAGGTCAGGGTCATGAGAGAGCTCGCCAGCACGGTAGGTGCCGACGAGCACGACCCGCTCGTCGACCAGGCTCCGAGCGAGGTGCTCGAACAGGTCCCACGTCGCGGGATCTCCCCAATGGAGATCGTCGAAGCCGACGATGACGGGGCCCTCCGCACCGAGCTCGCCGACGAGCCCGAGCGTCAGGATGAACACGTCACCGACGCGCCCTGCGCCCGATGTCACCAGCTCGCTGAGCGACTCCAACGAGTGCAGCTGGCCGACGTCGCTCCCTCGCTGCACCTGGCGAACCAGATCGACCAATGGAGCAAGCGGGATCGCGTCCCCGCCGACGTGCACGCACCGACCGAGGAAAAGCGGCAAGCCAGCACGTCGTGCGGCCTCGGACAACAGCGTGGACTTCCCGATGCCCGGATCACCACTGACCAGCACCACCCCCGGCTGACCTTCGGCCGCCCGCGCCACAGCACGCTGGACCACCGCGAGCTCGTCGTCCCGACCGACGACCGGATGTGCAACGCCACGGCCTCCCATCGCTCTCTCAGTATCGTCCGTCGAGCCAACGAGGGAGCACGCCACGGCGAAGCACGGGCGCGGCCGTCCACGCTGCACGCACTGGTCATCCTTTCGGCCACCCGAACTCTCACGGCCGTTGGGATGCGACTGACGGACCGACGGCGCGATCTGAGGCGTCCCGCCCGATGTGCGAACACCCGCCTTAGGCCGACCGTGTCGTCAATGGCCGCAGCCGCAGGAGGACCCGTCATGCACACTGCCCGCACCACCCGACTCGCCCGACTCATGTTGCTCGTCTCGCTGTCCGCGCTCGGCGCGGTGGCCTGTGCCGCCGACCGGCGCGACTCCGCCGCCGAGGCGCGCACGTCGTCGGTCATGGACTCGACCGTCACCTCAGCGGCGCCCGTCGAGTCGACCACCACGATCGCCGTACCAGCAACCACGACGACCGTGGCCGCACCGGTGCACCCGACGAGGACGGTCGACACGCTCCTGCCGATCGGCGAAGGAGGGGCCAGACTCCACCTGCACTGCACCGGCTCCGGGCCATCGACGGTCGTGCTGATCGCCGGGTTCGGCAACGGCGGCGACACATGGGAAACCGTCGCTCCCGGGCTCTCGGCCGAGGCCCGCGTCTGCTCCTACGACCGCTTCGGGACCGGCACCAGTGATGCCCCGCCCGCGGACCAGACCTTCACCAGCGAGGCCGACGACCTGCACCAGCTGCTGCGGACCGCCGGCGAGGTCGGCCCGTACGTTGTGGTCGGTCACTCCTTCGGCGGTGCCGAGGCGGTCGCCTTCAGCTCCCGCTTCTCGGACGAGGTCCAGGGCGTGTTGCTCCTCGACGCCAGCCCGGTCACCTGGCCCGGGGCCGTGTGCGCCGTCCCCGCCGATGGGTCAGAGACCGCCGCAGTCTTCGCTGGCATCTGCGCGGCGATCTCGGACCCGGGCAAGAACCCAGAGCGGCTCAACGCTCCCGTGGCGTTTGCCGACGTCGCCTCGATCCAGTCCCTCGGTGACGTCCCGATGACCGTCGCCAGCCGAGCCGACCTGTCGTACCCGGGCCTCCCCACCACGGTCGACTCACAGCTGGCCGGCGTGTGGACAGACGGTCAGGCCCACTGGGCTTCACTGTCGTCAGCGGCCAAGCTCATCACGGTCGCCGACACCAGTCACAACATCCAGATCGACCAGCCCGCTGTCGTCGTCGCCCAGATCTCGGCCCTGCTGAGCGAAGCAAAGGAGACAACATGAGAAAGACCATCACCGCCGTGATCCTCGGTCTCGGCATCGCCGCTGTGATCTTCGTCGTCGGGATGAGACGCAAGACGCCCGTCGTCCTCAACGCCGTTCGACGCAGCGGACGGGCGATGAAACCACTCGTGCTTCGTTCCGCTGGAACCGCCGATTCACCGACTGCCGTCGTCGAGCACGTCGGGCGAACCAGCGGGCGCCGCTACGACACGCCCGTCGTCGCCGCGCCGACCGACGACGGGTTCGTCATTGCCTTGCCGTATGGGCCGAACACCGACTGGCTCAAGAACGTCCTCACCGCCGGCCGCGCGACCATCCGCTTCCAAGGAGCCAGCCACGACGTCGAGCACCCCGAACTTGTCGACATCGACCAGGTCGATGAGCACTTCGCTCCCAAAGAGCAGCGAGCGCACCGACGGTTCCAAGTCCATGACGCACTCATGGTTCGCACTGTGAGCAACGTGACGAGCTGACCAGCGAAGCCCCGACGCCGGGTGAGCTCACGTAAGTCGGCTTCTCAAGTCCTTCAGGCGGTGCGTGCTCCAGCGGGCTGCCTCGGCGGTCAATCGGACGGCGCCGGGCCCTCGACGTTGATCGTCGGCGCACCGTGGCCGGCGCGCACGACGATCAGGTGGCTCTCCTCGTCTCCCCGGTTGCCCTCGCGGTGGATGGCACCCTGGGGGACGTGGAGGAAGTCGCCGGGCACAGCGTCGATCACCTCGGCGCCGCCGGGACCGGACTCCATGCGCAGCGTCCCCTTGGCCACGTAGATCGACGTCTCGTAGTCGCCGTGATGGTGCCAGCCCGACGTCATCGCCGGCTCGGTGCGCACCAACCCCGCCCACAGCCCTTCGACCTCGATGGCCCGCTCTCGGGTCATGCCCGGCGTCGGGTCTGCCTCGATGCGGTCGTCTGGGCGTACGTGGTGGACCGGTTCAGCAGCGTTCATGGCGTCAGTTTGACGCGTCGCGCGACGGGCTGCTCAGGCTCCCTCTGCTCGCACGTTCATTCCACGAGCTGGTCGAGCAGCCAGCTCGGCCTGACGACCTCGGCGTTGGCCGCTCGGACCCGCTCGGCCAGTTCCTGGTCGGCGGTGACCACGATCACCTCGCGGTGGGCCTCGGCGATGGCGGCGATGGTGTCGTCGCCCTCATCGGGCGCATGCACGACCTCTACGCCGTCGACGACGGCCTCAGGAGCGCCCGCTCGGGCTTGGCCCTCGAGCACAAGGGTCACGGGCGGGACCAGCCGTCCCGCGACCACCGTCGCCCGCACTCGTTCCGTGAAGCGTCGTGCCGCGCCTGGCCGGTCGCGCCACCAGCCGGTTGGCCGAGACCCGATCACGTTGGCGGCGTCGATCACCAGCATCGGAACAGCGTCGCGCCGTCCCAGGTCGCCGGTCCGCGAACACGACTCACGGCGGCCCGGGTCACGATGCGCTCGGCGAAGACGGCTCGGACCCGGTGATCGGCCGGCCGAAGGTGACGGCGTCGCGGACTGCCGCCGGCGCTTCGACACCCAATTGCCGATCGGGTCGCGCGCCAAGAGCGTCGTTCACGGTGGAGAACGCGATGCGTAGGGCCACGAAGGCAGTGATGGCGAAGATCTGAGCGTCGTCGAAGCCGGCGGCGCGCAGCGCCCGCACGTCGCCAGCCGTTGTCGAGCTCGGATCGCGGGCGAGCTGGCGGGCCCAGCGGGCGAGCACCCGTTCGCTGGCGCCGAGCGACGCGTCGTCGCCGCGCAGCACACGCGCCGCGACGTCGGCGCCGACCTCGTCGGCCAGCTTCGTGCCCCACGCCAGCGAGCAGTACGAGTCCCCGAGAGCCGATGCGCAGGAAGTGACGAGGATCGCTCGCTGGCGGTGCGTGAGTGACCCGGCACGGCTGAAGTGGCCGAGCAGATCCGACAAACCGTCAAGGGCGGCCGGATCGTGGGCCCACACCGTGGAGACGTTCATCACATAGCCCATCCCCCGCACATCCTCATCGAAGTGCCGCTGGGCAGCCTCCGATGGCGGGGGGTCGGCCAGGAACGACGTACCGCCCTCGGTGTCAGATGGGCGCTGCGACACGGCACGGCGTCTCGACATCGGTCAACCGCGCTCGTGCGGGGACAGCGGTCGCGGCAGGGCGGGGCCGGGTATCACCGGCAGCTCGGAGAGACCGCGCAGCACGAGCCCGTCGCCGTGAGCCCACCGCAGCTCCTCGTCGACAACGGCGAGTCGTAGTTGCGGAAAGCGTTGGAGGAGCGTCCCGAGGGCGAGATGCCCCTCCAAGCGGGCGAGCGGGGCGCCGAGGCAGTGATGAATGCCATGCCCGAACGCCAGGTGACGGGCGACCGTGCGGTCGATGTCGAGCACCTCAGGATGGTCGTAAATGTGCTCGTCGTGGTTCGCCGCCGCCAAGCTGATGATGACCTGAGCGCCGGCGGGAATCATCACTCCGCCCAGTTCAACCTGCTCGACGGCGTAGCGAAAGGTCGAGTGCGGGACCGGGGCGTCGAAGCGCAGGAATTCCTCCAACGCCTCTCCGAGCCGTCCGGGATCTTCGCGCAGCAACGCCAGTTGGCCCGGGTTGCGGAGCAGGGCTACGACGGCATTGCCGATGAAGCTCGCGGTCGTGTCATGACCGGCGACGATCAGTTGGAAGATCGTCGAGAGCAGCTCGCGGGTGTCGAGGCGCTCGTTGCCGTCCCGGGCGGCGATCAGGGCGCTGACGAGGTCGTCGCCCGGCGAGCCGGTCTTGAATTCGACCAGCTGCTCGAGCTGCGCCACGACAGCGTCAGATGCCAGCTTCGCGTCGGCATACTGCTGTGCAGTTGAGGTGGGGACGAGCAGCCCGACGAGGCCTCGACCAAGGGCGGGGCGGTCGGGCTCGGGCACTCCGAGCAACTCGCAGATCACGGTGAACGGCAGCGGGAACGCGAAGCGAGAGACGAGGTCGACCCGACCGTCGGCTCCCTCCGCGGCGATGCCATCGAGCAGCTCGTCGATGATGGCTTGGATCCGTGGCCGCAGCGCCTCGATGCGCCGCGGCGTGAAGGCACTCGAGACCAGCCGGCGGAGCCGAGTGTGATCAGGCGGATCGACGGTGAGCATGTGCCGGGCGAAGGCGGGGCCGGGAAGCCCCTCGGACACCACGCCGGCATTCGCAGCCAGGGCAGCGTGCATGTCCTTCGACAGCCGCTGGTCGTTGAGCGCGGCGCGAGCCTCCTCGTGGCGGACCACAAGCCAGGCGTCGTGCCCATCGACGAGCGTTACGGGGTGAACCGCGCCCCGCCGGCGCACCTCGGCGAACAAGGCAAACGGGTTGTCACGGTCGTAACCGCCCCACGCCTTCAGCGCCACGTTCACGTCGTGCTCGACCATCCTCTTCCATGCTCCCACGTCGGCGGCCAACCGGCCCGACAACGCTCCAAGTTGAGATCCACCTCAACTCGTCTGCGCCCGAGCCGTGGACGGGAGCACCGCATCCGGGCAGCGGTGGTGGCCTGGATGGTCAGGTTGGTGGGCGGATGGTCAGTGGTCGAGACCGGCTTCGGTCGTCGGGTCTCCGGCGATCCGGGTGTGCCACATCCGTCGGGCCTGTCCGGGATCGTGGGGGGTCGCCCGGTGCATCAGGCACCGGTTGTCCCACAGCAGCGCATCCCCCTCCGTCCACGTGTGGTAGTAGGTGCGCGGAGCCGCGCAGGCCTCGTCGTTGAGCCGGTCGAGCAGTGCCTCGGAAGCGTCGGCCGTCAGCCCGGGAATGGCGTGGGCGTGCTGTCCGATCAGGAGGTTGGGCCGGCCGGTGGCCGGGTGAACCTTGACCAGCGGGCGCAGCGGCGGCTCGATGTCGATGCCGTAGCCGTAGAGCTGGTACCGGTCGGCGTCCTCCTGGTTCACGTGCAGGTCGGCCCGGTCCATGCTGTAGCGACGGGAGTGATACGCGGCGAGGCTGCCGACCCGCACCCGGGTGGCGTCGTCGAGCGCGTCGTAGGCGGCGCGCATGTCGGCGAAGCCGGTATCGCCGCCCTCATCGGGAACGATCTCCGCGGTGAACACCGCGCCCGTCGCCTGGACGGGCATGTAGGTGCTGTCGTGGTGCCATCGCTCGTTGCCGCGCAGGGACTTGGAGAGGTCGTGCTCAGTGGAACGGAGCGTGCCATCGCGTTGGATGTTCGAGAGCGGGGTCGCGGTGAACTCGAGGTCGCCGAAGCGACGGGCGAACTCGTCTTGCTCATGAGGGGTCATGTGCTGGCCGGGGAACACGAGCAGCGCATACTCGAGCCACAGCTCGGTCAGCTCGGCGAGGATCGCGTCGCTCGCACGCGCGAGGAGGACATCGCTCACGACAGCCCCGAAGGTCGCGTCCAGCGGCTCGACCCGGACCGAGCGCCCTGACCGAGGTGTCGTCCCCGCGACGTGGCCCATTGCCACACCATGGTACGCGTCGGAGATCGCGTTCCCACCGTGCCGAAAGCGGTCAACGGTTCGGGCGCTGTTGACAGTGCCGGGACCGTTACCGCAGTGCCGGTGGAGGACAGGGCAAGCGTCGCCACATCGGACGGCTCACCCGGTTCATCGCAGACAAGCTCGACTGCTGCGTCGGACCGGTCGGAGCTCCCGGGTCGCCATGAGGTGGTAGATCGTCGTGTGTCCGATGCTGCGGCGTCGAGGACGAACGATCGGTCGGGCTCACTCCTTGGCCGGCGCGGCGACCTCTGTGTACAGCGCCCCTTGCGCCGCCTCTGATCCGGCCCTGCCGCCGCCCACGCCGCGCAGCACGAACGCGGCGAGGACCGCGAGCGCTGCGCCGCCGATGGGCCCGGCGACGTACACCCAGTACGCGGTCCAGTCTCGCCCCACGAGGTCAGGACCGAAGGTGCGCGCCGGGTTCATGGACGTGCCCGAGATCGGACTCCCCCAAAGGCCCGCCAGGGCGATGTAGCCGCCCACCCCGAACGCGCCGACGATCCCGATGTTCTGAGCGCCGGAGGCCGTCCCCAGGATCACGCTCACCAGCCCCAGCGTGAGGATGAGCTCCATCCAGAACGCGGCCATCGACGAGTAGCCCGATGCTGGGTAGTTCGAGCCGTACTTGGCCGAGACATCGATCACCCCGCGCAGGAACAGCGCGGCCAGCGTCGCGCCAGCGAGCTGTACGACGACATAGCCAGGAACCCGCCGCCACGGAAAGTCGCCGCGAGCGGCGAACGCCAGGCTCACGGCCGGGTTGAGGTGAGCGCCGGACACCTTGCCCATGAACAAGATGATCCCCATGACCATCAAGCCCGGCGCGGTCACGGCCGCGGCTCGGCTGATCGTGTTCGGAAAGGCCTGGCTCATCATCCCGCCCCCTGCCGCCACAAGGACCAGGAAGAAGGTCCCGAACAGCTCGGAGAACAGGCGCCGCCACTCCTGGTGCGGGTCTTGGAAGTCCTCGATCGGGTGGATCACCGACGTCTCGAGCCATTCCTCGAACCGCTCTTTGGTACCTTCCGGTCGGCTTCGCTGCTGCACTGCTTGGCCCCTCGCTGTCGGCGACTCGTCGGGGACTCGTCAGGAGACTGAACCTGCCTGGTCCTCCCCGGCGAATACTTCCATAGGCGGAGCCGATCGCTCTGCTCCGCCGGACGAGCCGGGTCCGAAGCCGCCAGAGGGGATTCGGCGACCAAGATCGGCGTCCCGGACCAGACCGGACCGCGACGAGGTCCGTTCCGCTACATGCCCGTCTTCGCGGTGATGCGGCCGTCCGCCACCGCCCGCTGGAGGGCTTCGAAGTCCCGCTGGTTCTGGTCGGCGTACGTCTCGGCGAACGCGGCGACGGCTCGATCGAACGTCACGCCACTGCCCAGGTAGGCGGCGAGGGCGATGCGGTCGCCCGAGCGAGCGTGGGCGCGGGCGAGGGTCCAGCCGCAGACCCGACCGTACGCCGCCATGGCCGTGGGCCTCACCACTTCGGGGTCGAGGGAACCCTTCCAGTCCTTGAGCTGGCGCAGGTAGAAGTCTCGGTGGACGCCATCGATGCCGTTCGTGCCCTCCCACCCCAGGAAGATGTCGCTGGTGGCCTGCATGAGGTGCTGTCCGGCGACCACCCGTTCCCCGTTGTTGGGATAGGTGCTCTTGCCCACGAAGCGTTCGAGCACCGATGGCTGCGCCTCCTTGGCTTGGAGGAACAGCGGATCGGACTCGTCCCGACCGACGAACAGCACGATCCAGGCCCGCATGCCCACGCTCCCCACGCCGACCGCCTTCCGAGCCATGTCGACCACCCGGAACTGCTCCAGAAGGTGGCGGCGGTCGGTCTGCAGCGTGCGCCGATAGGTCCGCACGAGCTCGTGGATCCGCCCGAACATCTCGTCACCCGCCTGGCCGGACTCCACCTCGCGAATGGGCACGATGACCGGAGGATCGCCCACGATGCGAGGCTCGCCGTCGACCACGCGGGTGAGCTTGTCGAAGGCGCGCAGGCTGTCCTCGCTGCGGGCCTTGGCCAGCATCTTCTCGGTTCGCTTGGCCATCCTGCCGGTGATCTGCGTGCCGGCCACCTTCAGGATCTGGTCGGCGTCCAACCGTCGGTACCACACCGCGAGCTCGGGAAGCCCGGCGAGCGTCCGGACCTCGTTGCGATACGCCTCGACGGTGGCGAGCACCGCAGTGGTGCGCTCCCGCTCGTTGAAGCCCCGCTCCCGCCCGGCGACGGCGATGCTCGCGGCCAGCCGCTTCACGTCCCATTCCCACGGCCCGGGCAACGTCTCGTCGAAGTCGTTGATGTCGAACACCAGGTTCCGCTCGGCCGAGGCGAACACCCCGAAGTTGCTCAGGTGCGCGTCACCACACGCCTGGACGGTGATGCCCGACCGCGGCGTGTGGGCCAGATCCGACGCCATGATGAGCGCGGCGCCGCGGTAGAACGCGAACGCGGACGTCAGCATCCGCCCGTAGCGGATGGGCACCAGCTCCGGCACCCGCGACGCCGCCTGCTCCTCGAGGAGGTCGATCGGATCCGGCCGGCTCGGATCCGGCTCGAACGCCGCGTGCGACGACCGAGGGATCTTGGCCCGAGCTTGCTTGCCGCGCTCGGCTCGCTCGGCCACCGACAGGTGTGGCACCACGGCCGGCTTGGCGGCCCCTCCGGAATCTTCCTTCTCCTCGACTACGGTCATGCGGTCACGCCCTTCGCCCAGTGGGATGCGGTGTGCTGACCCCGTCGGCGAGAGTAGCCCTGCCAGTCGCGATGGGCTGCTCGGGCCGCGCGTCATCGGGCGCGACTGACAGCCTGATCGTCAGGCCGA
>JBKPRL010000198.1:0-6066 GCA_046734535.1 bacterium
GCGCCGAGGCTGGCGAAGCGGACGCCCTCCTGGATGAGCGCGTGCGTGCCGATGACGATGTCGACCGTGCCGTCGGCCAGCCCGGCCAGCGTGTCCCGCCGCTCCTGGCCGGTGATGCGGTTCGTGAGGAGCGCGACGCGAAGGGGCCGGTCCTGGAAGAGGCTCTCGGGTGCTGGCACGGTCACGCCGTCGAGGAGCGGGATGACGGTCCCCGCGTGCTGCTCGGCGAGGACCTCGGTCGGCGCCATGAACGCGCCCTGGTGGCCGCCTTGGACGGCGGCGAGCAGCGTGCTGACGGCGACGACGGTCTTCCCCGCTCCGACGTCGCCCTGGAGGAGCCGGTGCATCGGGTGCGGGCCGGCCAGGTCGTGCTCGATCTCGGCGATCACCGCCCGCTGGTCGTCCGTCAAGGCGAAGGGCAGCCGCTCGTGGAAGCGGGCGACCAGCGCGCCGGAGACGTCGTGGCGGATGCCCTTGGCGTCACGCTCCAGCGCCTTCTTGCGGAGGACGAGGACGAGCTGCACCCGCAGCAGCTCGTCGAAGGCGAGGCGCCGGCGGGCCTCCTCCTTCTCCGCCATCGACTCGGGGGCATGGATGCCGAACAGGGCCCGCTGGCGGTCGACGAGGCCGAGGCGCCGGAGGGAGGTCGAAGGGACCGGGTCGGCGATGCCCCGGGTCCTGCAGCGCTGCAGGGCGCTCTCCACCCAGCCGGCCATCTCCCAGGTGTTGAGGTCGGCCTTCTCGCTCTGGGGGTAGATGGGGACGATGCGCCCCGTCCGGTCGCCGATGAGGTCGACCACCGGGTTCGTCATCTGCAGGCTCCCCCGATAGGTGTCGGCCCGTCCGAAGAGGGCCACGGTCAGACCCGGCTGCAGCTGGCGCTCCCGCCACGGCTGGTTGAAGAAGACCAGGCTCAGCCGGCCCGAGCCGTCCCCGACCTGCGCGGTCACCATCGTGCGCCGGTTCCGGGTGGTGCGCCGGCTGACCGACCGGACCGTGACCAGGACGAGCGCCTCCCGGCCGGGCACCAGGTCGATGACCCGCGCCTCCTCCGTCCGGTCGACCCAGCGCCGTGGATAGGTGGTGAGCAGGTCGAGGATCGAGTCGACGCCGACCTCGTGCAGCGCGACGACCTTCTTCGGGCCGACCCCGCGGAGCTCGGCGACGCCGTGCTCGCTCAGCTGGCGGAGCGTGACGCCGTCCGTCATCGGCGCGCCCGCGAGCTCAGCCGGCCGAGGTGAGCGCGCGGGCCAGCCGCTTCGCAGCCTCGCCGAGCTCGTCGGGGGTCAACGTGGCGAAGGACAGGCGGATGCGGTCACCGCCCGAGCCATCGACGAAGAACGCCTCTCCGGGCACGAAGGCGACGCCGGCCTGCACGGCCGCGGGCAGCAGCTCGCGAGCCGAACGGGGGCTGTCGACGAGACGGACCCAGAGGAACATCCCGCCGTCCGGCCTGTCGAAGCTCACCCGCTCGCCCAGCTCGACCTCGATGGCGTCGGCGAGCGCATCGCCGCGCTGGCCGTAGAACGGCCCCAGTCCCGGGAGGTGGCCGGCCATGAACGCCTCGTCGGACAGGACCTCGAGCGCCATGCGCTGGCAGAGCGTAGAGGTGTGCAGGTCAGCCGCCTGCTTCAGACGGACCAGCGGTCCATGGAGCCACGACGGAGCGGCCAGCCAGCCGACCCGCAGGCCGGGCGCCAGGATCTTGGATGCCGTGCCCAACGTCACGGCCAGCGGGGTGAAGCTGCGGACCGGTGGGAGTGCCGTTCCCCGGAAGCGCAGCGCGCCGTACGGGTCGTCCTCCACGATGACGAACCCGTAGCGGTCGGCCAGCGCGGCCAGATGGCGGCGGCGATCGAGGGCCAGCGTGCCGCCTGAAGGGTTCTGGAAGTTGGCCACGACGTAGCAGAGGCGCGGCCGCAGACCGGCGGCGAGGCGGGCCTCGAGCAGGTCGGTCCGCAGGCCGTCGCGATCGGCCTCGATGGGGACGAGCTGCGGGTCCGTGCCGGCCAACGCCTGGAGGGCACCGACGTAGGAGGGCGCCTCCACCACGACGTCGTCGCCGGCGTCGACGAGGGCGCGGGCCAGCAGGTCGAGCGCCTGCTGCGACCCGGTGGTGATCAGCACGTCCTCGGCGTCGCACTCGCCGCCCCGTGCCGCGTACGTCTCAGCCACCCACTGGCGCAGGGCGGGGATGCCCTCGGTCGGCCCGTACTGGATGGCCTCCGGCCCGTAGCGGCCCGCGCCCGCCAGTACGGCGTCGGCGGACTCCCGCAGCCGCTCGACCGGGAAGCTGTCGGGGGACGGTAGGCCGCCGGCGAGCGAGAGGACGTCGGGTCGGTTGGTGAGGTGCAACAGGTCGCGGATGACGGACGACGTCGCACCCCGACCGCGCCGGGAGAGCAGGTCAGCGGGATCGCTCGGGCTCGTCGGCCCTCCGGTTCTCCTCGCGCCGGGATCGCTGGGCGCGCCGTGGTCGTCGGCGACGGGCAGGCTCACGGCGACAGCGTGGCCGCCGCGCCGAGCATGGGCAAGCGGGATCACGGCTGGGCAGCACAGCGGGCGCCGCGCCCGACCGTGGGGCCCCGGAAGCCCGATCGGTCCGGCCGATGCCCACCATGCGTTCTACCGATCCGGGTCCCCGCGCTGCGGTCGCCGCTGGTGAGCAGTCCGAAGGCGCTGGTAGCGTGACTGGACGGTTTTCGGCCGGTGGACGGCCGGGAACGGACCACGCGAGACCCAGTGACATCGCTCGCGGGTGACGACGAGAGGGCCAGGAACGGCCACGAAGCAGGCACGGAAGGCATTGGACCATGGCAGCAGTCTGTGAGCTCTGCGGGAAGGGCCCGTCCTGGGGGATGAGCGTCTCGCACTCGCACCGGCGCACCAAGCGGCGCTGGAACCCGAACATCCAGCGCGTCCGGGCCGTCGTCGACGGCACGCCGACCCGCCTCTACGTCTGCACCTCGTGCATCAAGGCCGGCAAGGTCGTCAAGCCGACCCGCACGCGCGCCGGGCAGTCCTGAGGGCTCGATGCAGGGTGTGATCAAGAGCTACGACCCGACCTCGGGTGGCGGTCTCGTGATCACCGACCGCGCGGACCTGGCGGAGTTCGAGCTGGCCAGCGACGCGCTGGAGGGCTCGGTGTTCCGGATGCTGCGCCAAGGACAGCGCGTCGTGTTCGATGTCGACGACGACGGAAGGGCGACGCGGCTGCGGCTCGGCAGCGAGTCCGACATGGGTACGCCCGGCTACCACCGCACCCAGTACGAGTAGAGCGGCCCACCCCCACCATCCCCGAGGAGTCAACGATGACCGGCACCACCACGAATCAGCGACTCATGGACTGGGTGGACGAGTGGGTGCAGGTCCTCGGCCCCTCCGACGTGCACTGGTGCGACGGTACGCGCGAGGAGTACGAGCAGCTCTGCGCACGTCTGGTCGAGGGCGGGACGTTCACGCCGCTGGACGAGGCGAAGCGCCCGAACAGCTACTGGGCCCACTCCGACCCTGCTGACGTGGCCCGGGTCGAGGATCGCACCTTCATCTGCTCGGCGACCGAGATCGAGGCCGGCCCGAACAACAACTGGCGCGACCCGACCGAGATGCGCGAGGAGCTGACCGGGCTGTACCGCGGCGCGATGCGGGGCCGCACGATGTACGTCGTCCCGTTCTCGATGGGACCGCTCGGCTCCCCCATCGCCCACATCGGCGTCCAGCTCACCGACTCCGCGTACGTGGCCGCCAGCATGCGCATCATGACCCGGATGGGCCAGCCCGCCCTCGACGCGCTGGGTGACGGCGACTGGGTGCCGTGCCTGCACTCCGTCGGCGCGCCGCTGGCCGAGGGTCAGGCCGACGTGCCGTGGCCGTGCAACCCCGACCACAAGTACATCGTCCACTTCCCCGAGACCCGTGAGATCTGGAGCTACGGCTCCGGCTACGGGGGCAACGCGCTCCTGGGCAAGAAGTGCTTCGCCCTCCGCATCGCCTCGGTGATGGCTCGCGACGACGGGTGGCTGGCCGAGCACATGCTCATCCTGAAGCTGACCAGCCCCGAGCGTGAGGTGCGCTACATCGCCGCCGCCTTCCCCTCGGCCTGCGGGAAGACGAACCTGGCCATGCTCGTCCCGACCATCCCGGGGTGGACGGTGGAGACCGTGGGCGACGACATCTGCTGGATGAAGTTCGGCGAGGACGGCCGCCTGTACGCCATCAACCCCGAGGCGGGCTTCTTCGGTGTCGCCCCCGGGACGGGCATGGACACCAACCCCAACGCCATGCACACGCTCTGGGGCAACTCGATCTTCACGAACACCGCGCTCACCTCGGACGGCGACGTCTGGTGGGAGGGGATGACCGACGAGCCGCCGGCGCACGCGACCGACTGGCTGGGCAAGCCCTGGACCCCGGAGGCCGGGACGCCGGCCGCGCACCCGAACGCCCGCTTCACCGCCCCGGCCAGCCAGTGCCCGTCGATCGCGCCGGAGTGGGAGAACCCGACGGGCGTGCCGATCTCGGCCATCCTCTTCGGTGGCCGGCGCCGCAGCACCGTGCCGCTCGTCAGCCAGGCGTACAGCTGGGAGCACGGCGTGTTCCTCGGCTCGATCATGGCCTCGGAGACCACGGCCGCGGCCGCCGGGACGGTCGGCAAGATGCGCTTCGATCCGATGGCCATGCTGCCGTTCTGCGGCTACAACATGGGCGACTACTTCGCCCACTGGCTGCGGGTGGGCGAGACGGCCGACGCCGACAAGCTGCCCAAGATCTTCTTCGTCAACTGGTTCCGCCGCGGCGCGGACGGCCACTTCCTGTGGCCCGGCTTCGGCGAGAACAGCCGGGTGCTCAAGTGGGCCTTCGAACGCGTGGACGGCCGGTCCGGCGCGGTCGAGACGGCCATCGGCTACCTGCCCGCGCCCGGCGCGCTCGACGTCGACGGCCTGGACGTCGACGCCGCCGACCTCGAAGAGCTGGTGTCCGTCGACGTCGAGGGTTGGCGGGCGGCGATCCCCGAGATCGAGCAGCACTACGCCAAGTTCGGCGAGCACCTCCCCGAGGAGCTGCGTGACGAGCTGGCCTCGCTCGAGAAGCGCCTCGCCGCCACGGCCTGAACCCGGTCCCGGCCCGGGCCGGGTCTACGACCCCGTGGTGCTCATCACCTGGTAGGTCGTGAGCTCCTGGCCCTGCGAGCTGTCCTCGAGGCAGAGGACGGAGCCGTCACCCCGCGCCTCGAGCACCTGCGCGGCATCGGGCAGCCGTAGCCACGTCCCTCCGCCGCTCGCCCGGAGGCCGGCCACGACCCGGACGTCGGGATGCCCGGCGATCTGGAGCGAGAGGATCACCCCGCCACCATCGACCGTCCAGGCCTGCAGGACCCCCGGTTGGCCGGCGACGTCGTCGCGCACCTGCCCCTGGACCTTGACCAGCCAGACGGTGGACTGGCCGTCGGCGTCGACGCGTCGGACGACGAGCGAGCTCGTCCCGTCCCGGTAGCGACGGCTCACGGCGACGTCGGCTCGGCGGACGGGGTCGGGCCGGCTCACCGTCGGGTCGTTGAGGAGCTGGACCTCGTCGGCCGTGTGGGGTGGCACGCCGTTCGGCACGATGCCGAGGTCCGGCTCGGGCGGCGGGCCACCGCGACCGGGGACCGCTGAGGTCGACGCCGTGGTGCCAGCAGGGACGGTGGTCGGGAGGGCGCTCGTCACCGTCGCCTCGGCGCCGACCGTCGACCGGGCGGGGGCGCCCTGGTCGTCCTGGCTGCGGGGGGCGGTCAGCGCGGCGATGGCCAGCACGACGAGCAGCGCGCCGGCGCCGACGACCAGGGTCATGCCCACCCGGCGGGCCTCCTTGACCGCCGGGACGTGCTCCTCCTGCACCGGCACGGCGTCGAAGCCCTCCCACCCCAGCGGGTCGTCGCCGCGGAAGGCGTCCGGCACGCGCCAGGCCGCGTGGTCGTCACCCCAGTCGGAGGTGCCGTCGGCCGCGTAGTCGGGCACGAGGGCGGCGTCGACCGTCACCCACACCCGGTCGGCGAGCGAGTCCGGCGGCCCAGGAACGCCCCGGACC
>JBKPRL010000199.1:0-12920 GCA_046734535.1 bacterium
AAGATCGACGTGCTGGTCAACAACGCTGGTATCAACGAGAACACCGGCAGGTCGAGCGAGCAGACCTCGAACGAGCATTTCCGCCACGCGCTCGAGGTCGACGTGCTCGGCGTCTGGCACTACGCCCGCGAGGTCGGCCGCCACATGCTCGAGCGACGGTCGGGATCGATCGTCAACATCGCCTCCATCTGCGGCATGGGTGGGACCGAGTTCGCCAACCCGGCCTACCACGCGGCCAAGGCGGCGGTGATCCAGCTCACCCGCCAGCTGGCGGGAGAGTGGGCGGACCGGGGCGTCCGCGTCAACGCCGTCAGCCCCGGGTTCTTCATGAGCGAGATGATCCGGGAAGCGCTCGAGCTCACGGGCACCCGAGCCTGGATCGAGAGCCGGAACCCGATGCGGCGCATGGGCGAGCACGCCGAGCTGGCCGGGCCGCTGCTCTTCCTCGCCTCGGACGCGGCCAGCTACGTGACGGGCATCAACCTCGCGGTGGACGGTGGCCATAGCGCGATGATCGGCGCCGGTCAGCTGCAGGCGCCCTGGCAGCTGTGGAACCGGCCCGGTCCGATCGCCGCCGACTCGCTCTACGGCGGGATCACCGAGCTTCCACCGGGCATCCTCCGCGAGGGGATCCCGGGCTTCCACTACCCCGCCGAGGACGAATGACCCGCTGCGGAGCGCCGGCCCACGTATCCGATCAGCGCCGCGCACCGGTGTCGCCTGGAGCGGCACCATGAGTGGCCGTCTGGACGGAAAGGTGGCCATCGTCACCGGGGGCGCCAGCGGCATCGGCGCGGGGACGCTGCGGCGCTTCGCCGAGGAGGGCTCGGGTGGTGGTGGCTGATCTCAACGTCGAAGCGGGCCAGCAGCTCGCCGGCGAGCTCGGCGAGCTCGGCCGGTTCGTCGAAGCCGACGTCGCCGACGAGGGCGACGTCGCCGCGGTGGTCGACCTGGCCGTGGCCGAGTTCGGACGCCTGGACTGCATGTTCAACAATGCCGGCATCATCGGTGTCGTCGGACCGATCAGCGTGACCTCGGTGGAGGCGTGGGACCGGTCGGTCGCCGTCCTCTTGCGCTCGGTGTTCCTCGGGATGAAGCACGCGGCCAGGGTGATGGTGCCACAACGGGCGGGAGCCATCCTCAGCACGTCGAGCACGGCGGGGATCACCGGCGGTCTTGGCCCCCACGCCTACTCGGCGTGCAAGACCGCGGTCGTGGGGCTCACCCGGTCGGTCGCCGCAGAGCTGGCGCGGCACGGCGTGAGGGTCAACGCCATCGCGCCCGGGAACACCGTGACCGGCATGACCGCCATCGCGTACACGGGCGATGCCGCCAACATCGAGGCGGCCGCCGAGCGCATCAAGGCCGGCTCCAACCTCGGCATCGCGGGCGAGCCGGTGGACATCGCCAACGCCGCCCTGTACCTGGCCAGTGACGAAGCGCGGCACATCACCGGTCATTGCCTGGTCGTCGACGCCGGCCAGACGACGAACGCCGGCTCGGTGCGCTTCGCCGCGGCTGAACCGGGGCTGATCCAGGAGGGGGGACGCGTCGCGTGACGCGACCGTTCCGCCTCCGGTGTCCATGGCCGTTTCCCAACCATCCGCCGACACCTGACATTGACGGCGTCGCGGGACGACGCGCCAGGCCGCCGGCACAAAGGAGGGTCCCATGCTCGACCGAGACGTGACCGTCGCCCTCGCCAGGCGACTGCTGGCGTTCCACGAGGCCGGCACGACGGAGGAGGCGGCTGACGTCTACCGCGTGCCGACCGCCCACTACATCGACGCCGACCGCTGGCAGCTCGAGATGGATCGCATCTTCCGCCGAGTCCCCTTACCGCTCGCGCTCACCTGCGAGCTCCGCGAGGCCCATGCGTACAAGGCCATGGACGCGCTCGGGGTGCCGATCCTCATCACCCGCGGCGCCGACGGCCAGGCCCGCGCCTTCGTCAACGCCTGCCGCCATCGGGGGTCGATCGTCGTGCCCGGCGGCTGCGGCGAGGCCCGCCGGTTCACCTGTCCGTACCACGGCTGGGTGTACGACCAGGTCGGGAGCCTGACGGGGATGTACGGACGCGAGACGTTCGGGCCGGTCGATGCGCAGGGACTGGGCCTCACCCCCTTGGCGTGCGAGGAGCGCTCCGGCTTCGTGTTCGTCACCCTGACCCCGGGCGAAGCCATGGACATCGACGACTGGCTCGGTGACTACGCCGCGGAGCTGGCGACGCTGGAGCTCGACACCTGGCACGTCCACGCCCGGCGTGAGCTGGCCAGTCCCGCATGGAAGGTGGCCTTCGACGGCTACTTGGAGGGCTACCACTTCTCCACCCTCCACAAGGACAGCATCTTCAAGGACAACATGAGCAACCTGATGGCGGTGGACGCGTTCGGACCCCACCAGCGGGTGATGTTCGCCAAGCACACCCTGCCCACGCTCCGCGATCAGGCGGAGGAGGAGTGGCGGCCGACCGACCACATCGGGCCGGTGCACACGATCTTCCCGTGCCTGTCGCTCGCCGGGAGCTGGCGGGACACCGCGCTCGTCTCTCAGCTGTTCCCGGGGCCGACGCCCGATCGGTCATGGACGGTCCAGACCTTCATCACCCGGCATCCAGCCGTCACTGCCGAGGAGCGGGAGCGAGCCGACCAGGCGGTCGACTTCCTGTTCACCGTGGTGCGCGACGAGGACTACGCGACTGGGCTCGGCATCACCCGCGCCCTGCTCTCCGGCACGAACCACGAGTTCGTGTTCGGCCGCAACGAACCGTCCCTGCACCACTTCCACCGATGGGTGGACCGGCTGATCGCATGACCCCCGGTCGGGTGGGCGGCTACGGGTCGAGCAACGATCGCCCGGTCGGAGCGAAGTCGTGGCGGGCGGCGTCGATCTCGGCCAGGTCGGCGACCGACAGCTCGATGGCGGCCGCAGCCAGGTTCTCGTCGATGTGGGCCGGGCGTCGGCTGCCGGGGATGGGGACCACCGAATCGGACTGGTGGAGGAGCCAGGCCAGGGCCAGCTGCCCGGGCGTGACCCCCAGTTGGATGGCCAGGCCGCGCTGTGGCGCGTATCGCGCGGTGTTGGCGGCGAGGTGCTCCGGTGCGAATCGGTCGAAGTTGGTCCGGAAGTCGTTCTCGGCGAGGTCGATCGACCCCGTGAGGAACCCGGCGCCGAGAGGAGACCAGGCGACGATCCCGACGCCGTGCTCAGTCGCGAGCGCGAGCAGCTCCGAGTGGACCGGCTCCCACAGCGACCACTCGACCTGCACGGCGGCCACCGGGTGAACGGCCAGGGCCCGGCGCAGGTGCTCCGCGGTCACGTTGGACAGCCCGACCTTCGCGACCAGTCCCTCGGTCACGAGCTCGCCCATGGCGCCGACGGTGTCCTCGATCGGGACCTCAGGGTCCGGGAAGTGGGGGTACCACAGGTCGATGCGGTCGATCCCGAGACGGCGAAGGCTGGCCAGCGCGTACTGGCGCACGTAGCGGGGCTCCGTGTTCACCATGACCCGCCGGCGCGTGTACCTGGTGGCCACGAGGTGCGTTGTGGCTCCCGCAGGAAGCGGAACCCGAACTTGGTGGCCACGACGACATCGTCCCGCCAGCCCTTCAACGCTCGCCCGATGAGGATCTCGTTGTGGGACTCGTGCCCATAGGCGTCGGATGTGTCCACGAACCCAGCACCGCGCTCGACAACGTGCCTCAGCGCGGCGATGCCGGTGTCGTCATCGATGGGTCCGTACATCCCGGGCGACAGCACCATCGCGCCGTAGCCGAGCGTAGGCACCTCGAGCGACCCCAGCCGCCGAGTCTTCATCGAAAGGACCTCCCGTGAACGACGTGCACGCGTTGGCCATCCGCTTCGCGGACCTGTGGGCTGTCAACCACCACCAGATGGTCGACGAGATCTACGCCCCAACCATCCACATGGAGTCGATGGCCCGCCTGGCCAACGAGCCGGTCGAGGGCTCGGAGCAGCTGCACGCGCTCGAGGACCGGCTGGCCGCCCTGATCCCCCAGCACCGGCACGAGCTCGTGCGGGTGATCGCCGGTCAGCGTGCGACGTGCCTGGAGACGACGGTGGTCGGACCCACCACCGGCGAGTACGCGCCGGCCTGCGTGTGGTGGTGGATCGGCGAGCACGGCCAGGTGGCGGCCGAGGTCGGCTGGTTCGACTGGGACGCGCGCGGCATCGACAGCCGGGCCAGCCACGGCGTCGTGCCGCCCAACGACCACCGGTCCCGCGGCGACCAGGAGTGGTACGTCATGTTCGTCGAGCGCCTCGCCGAGGCACTGCTGCACGACCCGGTCGCCGCCCTCTCTCGGGTCTCGGCCCCGAGGTGCGTGGTCGAGCACGTGGGGCTGAGCCGATGCGCCGATGTCGCAGCGGCCATAGGTGGCGTGCGCTGGATCGAGGTGCACGAGGTGGTGGCCGACCGGGCCGTGATCGCCGTCTTGTTCACCGCGGGGGATGACGCGGACCTCTCGCGGGGCACAGTCGTCCTCACCCTCGACGGGAGCGACCAAGTGTGCAGCCTCCGTGCCTATTGGCGACGGTCCTCGGCGGTGTCGTTCGGTGCGGTTCATTCTGCGCTTCACCTTGCTCTACCTGAACGTACAATATAATATCCTATCAATCAGTTAGTTAGACGAGAAGGTCACGGTGAGGACGATGCTCGGACAAGTAAGGGGGCGACGGGTGATGGCACGGCTGGCCGACCTCGACCTGATGGACCCGGCAGTCCAGCCGGAGTGGTATCCGGCGTCTCGCCGACCCGGCGTCGCGCTGCGGGCGCCGTGGTCGCTGCACATCGGCTTCAGGAGGGCTTGATGGCCACCTTCCTTGCCCACATCACGGTCAAGCCCGGGCGCGAGGCCGACTTCGAACGGGTCGCGGCCGAGCTTTACGACGCCACCCACGCGCTCGAACCGCAGATGGGCCGCTACGAGTTCTGGCGCGGCGCCGACGATCGGACCTACTACTGCCACGCCACGTTCGACGACTTCCTCGCCTTCATCGAGCACCAGACGAGCGACCACCACGAGACGTCCGGACCGGGGCTCCGGGACACGTTCGAGGCGTTCCGCCTCGAGTGGGTCGACCCGATCGCGACGTCGTCGCCACTGGTCGCCACGGATCGCCAGCCGCTGCCCGAGGCCACGTCCGCGTTGACGGCCAAATGCCACCAGCAGTTCGCCGCCGATGTTCGGCCCTGGTGGCTCCCGCTCCGCGCGCACGGTCCCGGGGACGTACCGCCGAACGGGCAACGGTCTTCCCTTTCGCTTGGCCCCGTGAGAGAATAAACTGTTCAGTCAATAGTATACTGCTCCATCTGCCTGAGCCAGGGGGGAACCATGGACGATGTCGAGGTCATGTCGGCCCGACTGGAGCGCTTCTTCGCCGAGGCCGAACCAGACGTCGCCGACATCTCGGTCCTCAACTACGAGCCGATGATCGGCGGCTACAGCCGGGTTATGGCCCAGTTCGACCTGAGGTGGCGACGGGCGGGCAGGGAGGAGGTCCGCCGCCTCGTCTTCCGTGCTGATCCACCACCCGATCGGGCGGGTTTCCACACGAACCGGCGCACAGAGTGGGACATCCTGTCGCACCTCGCGACGAGCGCCTCGGTGTCGGTGCCGAAGCCACACTGGTACAGCGACGGTCGTCATCTCGGCTCGCCGGCGATCGTGATGGACTTCATCCCGAGCACGTCGCTGCTCAGCCACATCAGTGGCCGCGACGACCTCGGCTCCGACGCCGTCCGCCTGGCCGAGGTGGCGGCGGCCATCCACGGTGTCGACACCGCCTACCTGCCCCCGTCGGTCGTCCACCCTGGCGACAGCGAGACCTATCTGACCGAACGGATCGCCGAGTGGGCGAGCACCGAGCGGGCCCACTCTGAGTCCGATCCGTTCCTGCGCTACGTCGGGGCGTGGCTCGGTGCCCACCGCCCCCCGCTCGTTGCGCTCACCCTCATCCACGGCGACTTCCAGAGCGCCAACCTGATCGTGTCGCCGGACGGTGCCTGGTCGGTGGTGGACTGGGAGTTCGCACGTATCGGTGACCCCCGCGAGGACCTCGGATACTTCAGGGGCGTGGCGGTCGTCGCGGGTCCTGACCTCATCGCGGCGGATGCCCCCGCGTTCTGCGCTCGTTACCGTGAGCTGACCGGCCTCACCGAAGACCAGCTCAACCCGGCCGTCATCCGCTACTTCACGATCCTGGGCATGACCACCGTGCTCGGACAGATCCTCGCCCAGAAGGCGGCCCTCGCCCGCGGCGAGCTGCGCTCCATCGGCAGCTTCTACGTCGCCAACGCCGTCAGCTACGCCCACATGCAGCAGCTGGCGATCATCACCGAGCTCGAGGGGGCGTGATGCAGAGCTCACCGACCACCGTGCAGATCCTCGAAGGTCTCCGCGTCGAGCTTCGCCAGACGGTCCTGCCCGAGGTCAGTGCCGGCCCGGCGCGCGTCGCGGTCGAGATGCTGGACAACGTCCTATCCAATCTCGCCACCCGGGCGGCCCACGAGATCGCGTGGATGCGCGACGAGTCCGACGAGATCGACCGGCTGGCCGACGTGGTCGACGATCCCGCCACCCGATCCGCCCTGGCCGCCTACCGTTCGACCGACCGGGAAAGCCTGCACCTCGCCGATGTGCAGGTCGCCTACGACCGCGCCGGCGAGGTGCTGTCCTGCGCTGTCGAGCACGCCCTCGACACGAACGACGCGGTTCTACTGGCGGCCAGCCGGCACCTCCTCAAGATTCGCAGCGACCGGGAGATGGCCATCCTCGGCGACTGGAACATGGTCGGCCGTGGCTGAGCGCCTGGTCCCTCTCGAGCTTGGCGGAGCGGTCACCAACCCTGTGACGCTCAGCTGACGACTGCGGCAGCACAGGGATGCCGCGCACGCGCTACCGCGACGGTCGGCGCAATCTCGTCGCTCGTGCATGACCGGCACCGCGTTGGTGTGGAGCGGCTTTGGGTGGATTTCCCGTCGCTCGCATGCTGGGGCACTGCGCACCTGGCGGTGCCCAACCCTAGGCACACCGCCGGCGAGTGAAGCGCCGGTGATGGTTTCGGGCGCTTCGCATCAAGAGTGGCAGCGTCGTCTTCGAAGCGGCCGGTCGCTCGAGATGGGGCTTCACCGTGCCGCGAGCCATGAGCAGGCGCTCGGCGATCTCCGGGTTGGTGTGTCTCGCTCGATTACCACAACGAAGCCCGCGCCCCGCTGCTGTTCATCTCCGGCACCGACGACCACCTCATGCCACCAAGCATCCAACGATCCAACGCCAAGCACTACAAAGCCAAGACCACCGTCACCGAACACGAGGAGTTCGCAGGACCTCACCTGCTACCCGCCCGCGAGGGCTGGGAAGAGGTGGCTGACTTCGCACTCGACTGGGCGGTCGCCCACGCCGTCGTCACGGCTGGCAGTTCGGCGCCGGGCGGCGACTGACCGCGGCGAGGTCCGGAACGGGAGTGCACATTGGCACTGTGCGCGTCACTCAGCTCGGTGGACCCACCACCCTCATCGAGTTCGCCGGATGGCGGCTGCTCACCGACCCCACCTTCGACCCGCCCGGCCGCACCTACCACTTCGGGTGGGGCAGCGCCTCACGGAAGCTGACCGGTCCCGCGATCGACGCCGCGGTCATCGGGCCGATCGATGCGGTGCTGCTTACCCACGACCACCACGCCGACAACCTCGACGACGCCGGCCGCGACCTGCTGCCATCGGCCGGAGCCGTCGTCACCACCACCTCCGGAGCCGCCCGCCTCGGCCACGGGGCACGCGGTCTCGAACCGTGGGCCGTGACGCGCCTCGAACGGCCCGGCAGCCCTCCCATCGAGGTGACAGCGACGCCATGCCGTCACGGCCCACCGCTGACACGACCGCTCACGGGCGACGTCATCCGCTTCGCATTGCGATGGGACGGTCAGGACCACGGTGTGCTCTGGATCTCAGCCGACACCGTGCTCTACAACGGTGTCCGTGAGGTGGCCGACCGGTTCGACGTCGGCCTCGCCCTCCTGCACCTCGGCCACGCCCGATTCTCCGTCACAGGACCCCTCCGCTACTCGATGTCGGCCAAGAACGCAGTCGACCTTTGCCGCCTCGTGCGCCCGCGCACCGCCGTCCCCGTTCACTACGAGGGCTGGTCGCACTTCCGGCAGGGCCACGACGCCATCAAACGGGACCTCGCCGATGCGCCCGCTGACATCCGAGACCGATTCCAACTGCTGACCGTCGGCGCCGGCTCCGACATCCCGATCTAGCGGGGATGACCTGCTCGTCGCGGGCGGCGACGAATCACCATGGGATCGTGGCGTGATCGCTGCCGCAGTACGAGGCCCTTCGACGGAATGACGGACCGGTCCGTCGCCGCGACGCCTCGTCGGTCGACAACCCGGAGCCGCGATGGGCGCGGACATCCAGCTGCGGACCGCACCGCAAAGGCGACCAGTCGGTCCGTCGATCGGCGTGCACGACGATCGCTGGTCTGCGGAGGGCGCGTCAGCGTCGCTGTCGGCCATCACGAGTTGAGCCGCGTTGGTGAGCCCCGACCGATAGGCCTGACGCGGCGTCGTACGGAGCGTCCGCAGCGAGCACTTCTCCCACCCGCTCGGCGGGCAGCATCCGGGGGTACCGGACGTCGCTGCCGGACGCGTCCACACCGTTAGCCCCGTCGTCGACGCCCGAACTACACGACGCCGACCACTCTCTTCCGTCGGCGTCGGGTGCTCTCGCGCCCGCGCGTGCGGCCGCGCGCCACGCCAAGGGAAGCGTCGACGTGATCGTTGGCATCACCAATTCGCTGCTGGCCGCCGTTGCAGAGCTCGGGGTTGCACGACGGAGCAGACTCCACTACGGTTGGGTTCCATCATGGAATCCACTCTGAACGGCACCGTCGAGCGGCATCCCCAAGGCGAGGTGCGGACCGAGGTGGTCGGCCAGCACATCCTTGTGATGACCGTCGATCGCGTCGAGAAGAAGAACGCGTTCACGCCGAAGATCACGGCCGAGCTGGAAGACGCTCTGACCCGGCTCGACGAGGACCCGGACCTGTTCGTCGGTGTCTTGACGTTCGCCGGCAACCACACGACGGCGGGGCTGGAGATGCCGCTGTTCTTCAGCGAAGAGGCCGGACGTGATGCCGCCCGCCGAAAGGAGGAACAGGCGTCGGAGCCGGTCGACCCGTTCAGTCTCGGCCGCCGGCTGCGCAAACCGCGCGTAACCGCGGTGCAGGGCATCACGTTCACGATCGGGATCGAGATCGCGTTGGCCGGCGACATCGTTGTGGCCGCCTCCGACACCCGGTTCTGCCAGTTGGAGCCCAAGCGAGGCCTCGCGCCTCTCGGTGGGGCGACGGTGCGTTATGTGCAGCGCGCCGGTTGGGGCAACGCGATGTACCACCTGCTACGCGCCGACGAGTTCGACGCCGCCGAGGCCTACCGGATCGGGCTGGTGCAAGAGGTCGTCGCGCCCGGCGAGCAGATAGACCGGGCGATCGCCCTGGCCCGAGAGATGTTGCAGTGCTCGCCGTCGGCACTCGTGCACACGATCGCCAATGCCCGCCTCGCCCTCGACCACGACGAGCCGGCCGCCATCGCGGCGATCCCGGAGATGGCGGCGACCGTGCAGGCGACGGAGGACTTCCAGGAAGGCATCGCGTCGTTCATCGAGCGGCGCCCGGCACAGTTCACGGGACGCTGACTGGTGACCGGCGTTTCAATGTCGAAGGAGCGCCCGATGGACATCGATCCACGCCACGTCGACGAGGTCTTGGCGACGACCCGCGCCGTGCGGCGACGGCTTGACCTCGAGCGCCCGGTCGACAACCAGTTGCTGCTCGACTGCATCGACCTCGCCGAGCAGGCGCCCACGGGCGGCAACCTGGGCAGCCGCCGCTGGGTGATCGTGCGCGACCAGGCCGTCAAGGACCAGCTCGGCGAGCTGTACCGGCAGACCGCGCTGCCGTTCATGTCCGCCGCCGCCGAGCGGCTGCGGGGCACCGGCCACCCTCAGGAGCAGGTGATGGCGTCGGCGGAGTACTTGGCCGAGCACCTCGCCGAGGTGCCCGCCATCGTCATCCCCACCATCATCGGTCGCCACGACGGCAATGGCCGGCCCGGCTTGTTCGACTCGATCATTCAGGCGGCGTGGAGCTTCTGCCTGGCGTTGCGGGCGAGGGGCCTGGGCAGCACGTGGGTCACCGCCGTCCTCGAGGACGAAGTGCGGGTGAAGGAGATCCTCGGTATCCCTGCCCACATGACCGAGATCGTGCTGTTGCCGGTGGCATGGACGAAGGGCACCGAGTTTCGTCGCGCGCCGCGGCACCCGGCCCGCGCGATCACGTACTTCGATCGCTTCGGCACCACGTCCGAGCACGGTCCCGGCGAGACGCTGCGCTTCGAGGATGGGCCCGGGGCCATCGCCGAGATCGACATCGACGCCGCCCCCGGCGTCGTCTGGCTGCTCGTGAGCGACATCGACCTGCCGACCCGGTTCTCCGACGAGGCCATCGGCGCCGAGTGGCAGAGCGATGAACGTGGGGTCGGCGCGGTGTTCATCGGGCGCAACCGTCACGCGGCGGTCGGCGAGTGGGCGCTGCCGTGCATCATCGATGCCTGTGACGAACCGAGCGCCTTCGGCTGGCGCACCTCCGATCCCGACAACCCGGGCGCACGTTGGCGCTTCGACCTCGAACCGGCGGCCAGGCGCACCCGGCTGCGGTTCAGCTACGTCATGGGACCAGGTCCGTCGGGTACGACGATGGCGATCACCGCCAACCCGGGCAAGGAGGCCCGCGTTCTGCGCCGCCGCCTCAACGAGGTGCAGGCCAACATGCAGCGCACCGTCGAGGGCATCAAGCAGCTCGCCGAAGCGTCGCCATGACCCTACGGGTCGGCATCGCCGCCATGCCCACGAGCGCGGCCGGCGTCGAGGTCGTCCGCCAGGCGGAGCGGCTCGGTGTCGATTCGGTGTGGGTGCCCGAGTACTGGGCCGCCGACGCCCTGACCCCGCTCGCCTACCTCGCCGGGCAGACCTCCAACATCCGCCTCGCCACCGGCATCGTGCAGCTCGGTGCCCGCACCCCGGCGATGCTCGCCATGTCCGCGATGTCGCTACAGGCACTGTCCGGCGGCCGGTTCGTGCTCGGTATCGGGTCCAGCGGCCCGCAGGTGATGGAGGGTTGGCACGGCGTCCGGTTCGACAAGCCCGTGCGCCGCACCCGCGAGACCATCGACATCATCCGCACCGTCACCGCCGGCCACCGACTCGAGCACGACGGCGAGATCTACCAGCTCCCCCTCCCGGGCGGCGAGGGCCGAGCGATCCGCTCGCTGATGCCCCCCACGCACGTCCCCATCTACGTCGCGTCACTCGGGCCCGCCAACCTCCGCCTCACCGGGGAGCTCGCCGACGGCTGGATCGGCAACTCGTTCTTCCCTGAGACCGCCGAGGTGTTCCTCGACCCGATCCGCGAGGGCGCCAGCCGGGCCGGCCGCTCACTTGCCGACCTTGATCTCACCGTGTCGGTCGGCGTCGAGTTCACCGACGACGTCGACACCGCCGGCCGCCGCCACGCCGAGGGCTACGCCTTCACGTTCGGCGCCATGGGCTCAGCCACCACCAACTTCTACAACGACGCCTTCGCCCGCCAGGGCTACGGCGACGACGTCCGTGCCGTCCAGCAGCTCTGGCTCGCCGGCGAGCGGGAGGCCGCACGCCGCCGGGTGCCCACCGCCATCGGACTCGGCACCAACCTCATCGGCACCGACGAGCTCATCCGCGATCGGCTCCGCCTCTACCACACCGCCGGCATCACCACCCTGCGCGCCCAGCTCCAAGGCGAGCCGGCCCACGACCTGCAGCGCCAACTCGACGACCTCACCCACCTCCTCGACCTCGTCCACGACGTCAATCAGGAACCAGCCACCGCCACCCTCGAGACAAAGCCGAGCCCATGACCACAGACACCGCCGTCCTCGAGCTCGAGACCTCGATGGCCGGCAAACACGTCAACGGCGTCGACATCGTCGGCGTCAACCAGAACGGACGGATCATCGAGTTCCCGTCAGTCAGCGACCCTGTCATCACGGGCGCGAGCTCCCCGCTCGCCGCCGACCGACAGGCCGCCTCATGACCGACCTCCGGCTCGACGTCTACACCAGCCCGATGCGCGACCTGAGCAACGGCGGCCAGTTCTCACCGACCACCGCGACACCGGTGCTCGGCCCCACCGAAGCAGTCCTCGTCGACACCCAGTACACAGAGAGCGACGTCGCCGAGCTGGCACGACGCATCGCGACCTCCGGCCGGACGCTCACCGCGATCTACGTCACCCACGCCCACGCCGACCACTACTTCGGACTCGAACGCCTCCTCGACCAGTTCCCGCAGGCCCGCCCGGTCGCGCTGACCGCGGTCGCGGCCGACATCGCAGCCGGCAACGAGACCTCCCGAATCGAATGGGCCGAGCGATTCGGCGGCGACGCGCTCGACAACACCGTCATCCCGGAACCACTCGAGGGCGACACCCTCACCGTCGACGGCCAACCGCTGCGCGCCGTCAACGTCGGGCAGGCCGACATCGCGAACAACACCGTGCTCCACGTCCCCTCGCTCGACGCCGTCATCACCGGCGACGTCATCTACAACGGCATCAACCCGTTCCTCGCCGCCTCCGGCCCCGAGGAGTGGCGAGCGTGGATCGCCAGCGTCGCCAAGGTGGCCGCTCTCGAACCCCGCATCGTCATCGCCGGGCACAAACGACCCGAACTCCCTGACGACGATCTGACCGCCACCCTGAACGCCACCCGGGACTACATCCAGGATTTCATCGACGAGCTCGACCTCAGCACCGACTCCCGGGACCTGGTCGCCCGCATGCAACGCCGCTACCCGGACC
>JBKPRL010000200.1:0-4011 GCA_046734535.1 bacterium
CCGCTGCGGGTCGCCTACGATCTCGCCCGGACTTCGCCGGGGGGCCGCGCGGCGCTGCACCGGGCACGGGTCGCGCTGCGCCGCGGCCCCCGGCGCCGGTGCCGGGGTGCGGCAGCTCCTCCCCCGGCGACAGGGACGGACACGACGGAGGCGACGGAGGCCCAGCCGTGAGGATCGCCTGCGTGGGCGGCGGGCCCGCCGGCCTGTACTTCGCGCTGCTCGCGAAGCTCCGGCAGCCGGAGCACGAGGTCACGGTCGTCGAGCGCAACCCCGCCGGCGCCACCTACGGTTGGGGTGTCGTGTTCTGGGACGACTTCCTGGACGTCCTGCACCGCAGCGACCCGGTGAGCGCCCGCGTCCTGGAGGCCGAGGCGTACCTGTGGGAAGACCAGGTGGTCCGGCTGCCCGGCGGCCAGGTCGCCCACCTCGGCGGGTACGGCTTCAGCATCGGCCGTGCCCGGCTCCTGCACATCCTCGCAGACCGCGCGGCCGAGCTGGGGGTCAAGCTCGCCTACGAGCAGGAGATCGACGACCCGGCGGAGCTGGACGCGGACCTCGTCGTGGCCGCGGACGGCGCGCACAGCGTGGTCCGCGAACGGCAGCGCGAGGCGTTCGGCACGACGATCCGCGCCGGGCGCAACCGCTACATCTGGCTCGGCACGGACAAGGTCTTCGACACCTTCGCCTTCGCGTTCGAGCAGACCCCGGCCGGCTGGGTCTGGTTCCACGCCTACCCGTTCGCCCGCGACATGAGCACCTGCATCGTCGAGTGCACCCCGCGTACCTGGGAGGGGCTCGGCTTCGGCTCGCTGGACGCGGACGCGGGCACCGCCCGGCTGGAGGAGATCTTCGCGGCGCACCTGGACGGCGGCCGCCTGGTCGACCGCTCCCCGGGCCTGGCCGTGCCGTCGCGCTGGCTGACGTTCCAGCAGATCACGAACTCGACGTGGCGCAGTGGCCCCACCGTGCTCATGGGCGACTCCGCCCACACCACCCACTTCTCGGTGGGCGCGGGCACGAGGATCGCGGTGCGAGACGCGGTCGAGCTGGCGGAGCAGCTCAGCGCGCATCCCGACGACCTGGACGCGGCGCTCACCGCGTACGACACCGTCCGCCGGGGGGACCTGCGCCCGCGGCAGGCAGCGGCGCAGGAGAGCATGGAGTGGTTCGAGCACGTCGACGGGCCGGGAGAGGCCGGCGCCGTCGACTTCGCGTACGCCCTCTGGGCGCGCCGCGGGCACTACCCCGCGTGGCGCTACGGCCTGCACCGCGCGACGCAGCTCGGGGGCGTGCGGAGGGTCCGGCGGGACGTCACATCGGCACGCCGGGTCCTGCGGGCGCGCCGGCGGCGCGACGCGTAGGCCGGGGCCTTCCGCGTCGGCGCACGCCGTCGCTATAGTTCGCGTTGTGGTTAACGATGCGTTCGAGGCGATGGCGAACCCCCTCCGCCGCCGCATCGTGGAGCGCCTCGCGACCGGCCCGCGGACCGTCGCGAGCGCCACGGAAGGGCTGGCGGTGTCCAAGCCGGCGATCTCGCGGCACGTGCGGGTGCTCGAGGACGCCGGAGTCGTCGTGCGCACCGTGCAGGGCCGCACCCACCTGCTCGCCCTCGACATCGGCCCGCTCGACGAGGCCCGCGACTGGTTGGACCGACAGCGCGCCGCCTGGGAGCGCCTCTTCGACGCTGCGGAGGACGTGTTGCGCACCGACCGCCCGCAGATCCCGCGGTGAGCGGCTCCGACGGCCGGACGCTGCGCATCGAGCGGGTGTTCGGCGCTCCGCCCGAAGCCACCTTCGACGCCTGGACCAGCGTCGACCTGCTGCGGCGCTGGTGGCCCGCCGGGCCGGGCTGGGACACCCCCGTGGCCGAGGTGGACGCGCGTGTCGGCGGACGGCTGCGGCTGGTGATGCGCGACCCTGAGGGCGAACGGTTCGGCGGTGGCGGCCGCTACCTGGTCCTCGACCGGCCGCGCCGGCTCGCGTTCACCTGGCGGTGGGACTCGCCTGCCCTCGGCCGGCACGACCAGCGGGTCGAGGTGACCTTCACCGACAACCGCGACGGCACCACCACCGTCGTCCTGACCAACACCGGGCTCACCGAGTCCGAAGAACAGGACCACCGCGAGGGATGGCTGGCCTCGTTCGACAACCTCGACGCGGTCCTGATGGGGCGCTGAAGGATGGGGCGCTGAAGGACGGGGCGCTGAGGATGGCGCGCTGATAAGGGTAAGGAGGGGCGATGCGCAGGAACTGGCTGGGGCTTGGGGCGGTGTGGGCGCGCCGGTTCCGCCCGCGCCCGCTGGTCCCCGACGCCGCCTTCCAGGACGCCGCCGAGCCCTACCCCGGGCACTGGCGCCGCTTCCCTGCTGCGTGGGTGTCGCCCTCATCCGCGCAGGATGCAGCCCTCGAGGATCCGGTCCTGCGCGCCGCGCTGAACGAGCTGCCCGGCACCTGGCGGCGGGTGCTGCTGGCGCGCGACGCCACGGGCCGGACGGACGCAGAGGTCGCGGCCGAGCTCGGCCTGACCGTCGCTGAGGAGCGCGCGATTCTGACGCGAGCCCGAGCGGCTGTGCGGGACCGGCTCGACGACGTCCATTCCACCGAGGGGCCGCCGCAGTGACCGGACGGTCCGCGGCGCCGCGGCCACCGCGCACCATGGTGCGACGGCTGCTCCCGCTGCAGGTGGGCGCGGGGTTGCAGGGCTTCATGCTGTGGGTGCCGGTGGAGAAGCTGTTCCAGACCCAGATCGGCTTCGACGCCGCGTCCATCGGCCTCATGGCCGCCGCCTACGCCGCCGTCGTGCCGCTGCTCGAGGTGCCCTCGGGCATCCTCGCCGACCGCTGGAGCCGCACCGGGATCCTGATCGTGTCCAGTGTTGCGGCCGCCGCGAGCGCGCTGCTCGGCGGGCTGAGCCACGACGTGATCACCTACATCGCCGCCGCGATGATCCTCGGCGTCTACTTCGCCATGAACTCCGGCACCGTGGACAGCGTCGTCTACGACACGGTCGTCGAGGAGACGGGCTCGCCCGAGCTCTACGAGAAGGCGATCGGGCGAGTCCGGGTCGTCGAGAGTGCCGCGCTGGCCGGCAGCGCACTGCTGGGCGGGCTCGTCGCCGGCTGGGCCTCGCCGCGGCTGACCTACCTGCTCACGGTCCCCGTCGCGCTGGCCTCCATCGCCGCGTTCCTCCTGTTCCGTGAGCCGCACCTGCACCGGGCCGCGGACCCGGTCGCCCTGCGCCAGCACATCGCGACCACCGTCGCCGCCATGACGCGGATCCCGCAGGTGCGGCGGATGCTGCTGCTGGTCGCGCTCACCGCGCTGCTCTCCCAGGCGATCTTCGAGTTCGGCCCGCTGTGGTTCGTCGACCTGCAGGCGCCGGCCGCCGCCTACGGCCCGTACTGGGCGCTGCTGGTCGGCACCCTCGGGCTGGGCGGCTACCTCGCCGGCCGGCTGGACCTCGGGCGCGGCCTCCCGATCGCCGTCTTCGCCGCGCTGCTGGTCACGGCCCCGGTGCTGCTCGCGACGAGCCGAATCCTGGTGGTCGTCGCCCTCGGCCAGGCCCTGCTCGCGCTGCTGCTCGCGGTGATCGACATCCACGCCGGACGCCTGCTGCACGACGCCGTACCGTCCTCGATCCGGACGGGCGTGGCGTCCGGCGCGGGCACCTTCTCCTGGCTGCTGTTCCTGCCGTTCTCCTTGGCGTTCGGCGCCCTCGCCCGCGACCACGGCCTGGCGTGGGCCGGCTGGGCGCTCGGGGCGGTGTTCGTCGTGCTCGCGGTGTTGCTGCTCGTCTCCACGCGGACGGCGCGGGTCGCCGAGCTACCCGCCACTCCCCGGAGCGCGGCGACGCCGGACCTGGCCTGCCGCGAGCTCGTCGGGCTCGTCAGCGACTACCTGGACGGGGTGCTGGCGCCGGACTGGCGAGCCCGCGCCGACGAGCACCTCCGTGGCTGCGACGGGTGCACGACCTACCTGCAGCAGATCCGCTCCACCGTCGACCTGCTCGCC
>JBKPRL010000201.1:0-4483 GCA_046734535.1 bacterium
TACATCTAGACCGTGGGCACCGCCGCCAGCTCGACGATCGTCACCGTACCGGCGCCCCCGTCGATCTCGATCAGTGCCCCGTCGGGGATCCGGCGGGTGGCGTCCGTGACGGAGGGGATGCAAGGGATGCCCAGCTCGCGGCTGACGATCATCGCGTGGCTCTGGGGCGCGCCCACGTTGACGACCACACCCGCGGCGGGCACGAACAGCGGCGTCCACGACGGGTCCGTCGAGGGGGCGACGAGGATGTCGCCCGGCTCCAGCCCGGTCGGGTCGAGAGAGCTGGTGATGACCCGGGCCCGGCCCCGTACGACGCCCGGGCACCCGGGAACCCCCGTCAGGACGTCGCCCTCCTTCGCCACCTCGACCGGGGCCGCGCCGCGCTCGGGCCACGTGTCGGGAGGCGGTTGGGTCCCGGCGAAGACGAAGGTCTCCTGCAGCCCGCTGTAGGTGTCGAACAGCGTCCGGCGCTCGAGGACGATCGGCCGGGCCGAGGCCGGGTCGGCCAGCATCTCGTCGAGCTCCGTGACCTGCAGCAGGCCGAAGTCGTTGGCCTCGACGAGGTGCCCTTCTTCGACCATGCGCCGGGCCAGCGTCATGAGCGGCAAGCGGGCGCCCTCGTGGATGAGGCGGATGGCGTTGGTCTTCGTCCGCTCTCGGCCCTGGTTGAAGAGCACCGCGGCCCGGCAGGCGGCGAGGAACAGGCCCTGCGTCGCCGGGTCGCCGGCCAGCATTCCGGCGATGTCGTCCCGCACCTGCTCGCGCTCGGCGGCCCGGGCGGCGTTGGCCACGGCCGGGTCGCCGTCGTCGGAGACCAGCCGCATGCGCTCGATGGCGGCCAGCGCCAGCTCGGGCTTGGTCTCCCAGGTGTCGATGCGCATCTCCCACTCGTTCGGTCCGCGCGCGCCGAACTCGGCGATGAGCGCGGCCCACTCGCTCTCGAACGCGACCGCGGAGGCATCGCCGGCCTCGGCCGCGGCGTGGATCCGTTCGAGCACGCCGGGCACCCCGGCATCGAACGCCGCGGTGAGCGACTCCGAACCGCGGATCCGCCGGCCGAGCCGCCACATCGCGTAGCTCGGGGCGGCCGACTCGACATCGCCCAGCCCGGCCTGCAGCTTCAGCACTGCGTCGGGCCGGCCGACCGCCGCGCACACCTGCTCGAGGGCGCCCGGCGGGACCGAGGAGAGCATGGTGATCCACAGGTGCTGCTTGAAGAAGTAGCGGAAGCTGTGGACCCCGTCGTCGCCCTCGAGCATGACCCGCTTGGTGTACGCCCACAGCTCGTCGTTCGTCATGGCGGTGAAGTCGGGCCGGCGGGACTGCAGGTCGTCCACCCACGCCTTGTCGCCGGCGATCTCGTCGAGGCTCTCGGTGGAGAACACCCAGCCCAGGCTCTCCGCGATCTGCTCGCTGTGGCGCTCGGACACGTCGCCGTCCATGAGCTCGTACGGCGGGATCCCGGGCTGGCTGCCGAAGAAGAGCCCGTCGATCATGTCCGCCGACAGCCCCGGAGTGCGCTCGCCGAAGACCCGCCACACGGATGCGTTGAGGTAGCAGTAGCCGCCGAAGATGCCGATGACCTCGAAGTCCTCCGGGTTGAACTCGGCGTGGTCGAAGGCGCCGATCTTCTCCCACGCGTCGCGCCAGCCGAGCTCCGCACCGTCCCACATCATGAGGCGGAAGCTGAGCGGCCCGACGGGGTCCGGGAACACCTCGCCCACGTTGGCGCGCGTCCACACCGGGAAGCGCGTGCTCTCGCCGCTCCCCACGACCCATGGCCCAACCGACATGACTGACCCCCTGCTGCTCGTGGCTCTTGACTCGACGGGATGGATCTTGGCGCGGCCGGCGCTAGCCGACCGCGGCCACCACCTGGGCGGCGGTGCCGACGGCACCTTCGAGCGCGGCGACGCCGTAGAGCGCCGCGGTCGTGTCGAAGATGACGATGTACTCGCAGCCGGCCTCCGCGTAGGCGCGGTAGAACGCGGTCAGCTCCTCGGCATTGCCCATGGGCCAGCCGCCGTCCATCCACCGCTCGGCCCGGACGGACTCGCCGAAGGAGCGCACGGCGTCGAGCGAGTAGTAGTGGGGCACGGTGTCGACGACGCCGCGACTGCCGGGTTCGGGGTGCGACGTGCCGCCGTAGCGCTGGAGCCAGTCGTCCGAGAGCATGAGGGCGACGGACTTGAACAGCGGGTCGGCATTGGCGTCGCGAACGACCTTCTCGCGGGATTCGCCGCTCACCGGGAAGAACATCGCAGCCATGATCGGGTCGGGCCGCCCCGCCTCCCGGGCCGCCGTCCGGATGCGCTCGACTCGCGTCGCGTACTCCTCCGGCGTCTGCGGGAACGCGGGAAGCCAGCCGTCGCAGTAGCGACCGCAGAGGTCCAGCATCCGCGGGCCGTGGGCCGCGCCCCAGATCTGCGGGCGGGACTTGCCCTCCGGCGGCCCCAATGCCATCCGGCCACCCTTGATCACGAAGTGTTCGCCCTTGAAGTCGAGCGGTTCGGTCGAGTCGAAGAAGTGGCGGATGATCTGCACCGCCTCCTCGAAGCGCCCGACGGGCCGGTCGTACTCGTAGCCGTACGGCACCGTCCCCTCGGCCTCACCGGAGCCGACGCCGAGGATGAAGTCGCCGCTCGGCAGGAAGCTCTGGACCGAGAGCGCGCACTGCGCGGTCACCACTGGGTGCCGCCGCGTGGTGCAGGTCACCGAGGTCCCGATCGCGCCGCTCCAGTGCTGGCCGAGGGCGGTGGCGAAGACGTACGGGTCGAAGAAGGCGTCACCCTCCGGGAGCAGCTCCGACAGACCGATCTGCTCGTGCGCTTCGGTGTGCCAGAGCCCGAGCAGGTGGTCCCACAGCCAGATCGACTCGAACCCGAGTGGGTCCGCGACGCCCGCGACCATCTGCGCGACGGCGAAGGGTGGCTGGCACGGCACGCTGATTCCCCAACGCATGTGACCCTCCCCAAGGGCTCGGCGTCCACGGCCACCCGTTCGGGCGACTGGCGCCGTCCCATTGTGGCCCACCTCAGGGCCATGCGCGGTGCGTCAGGACGGCTCCATCGGCCGAGGGGCGGGGCCGGGACGGAAGCACTCCTCGTCGAGGAAGGCCCGATACCGCTCGGGGGTGAGCGCGTTGTGCAGCCCTTCGACCTGGCTGGCCTGTGCGAGGAGGGCGGCGTACTTCCGGTCGAGGAGATCGGTGTCGAGCCGAACGCTGGCCGCCAGCTCCTCCCGCTCCACCAGGTGGGGGAAGCCGGGCGGGTACACGCCGATCGAGCGGAGCTCGGCGCCCCAGACCGGCTCCCAGTCCGTCGGGTAGGTCGGGTACCAGAGCTGCTGCGACCACTCCGCGCCGACGCGGACGTGGGCCTCGGTGGTCCAATGGCCGACCGCCTTGTGGTCGTCGTGGTCGGTGATGCCGTCCGGCCCGAACGTGACGACGACCGCGGGTCGCAGCTCGGTCATGAGCGCGGCCAGCTTCTCGATGAGCGGCTCCGCATCGGCGTCGGCGCAGCCGCCGTCGGCCAGGCCGAGGAACTGGTGCTCCCTGACGCCCAGCAGGCGCAGCGACTGCGCGAGCTCCCGCTCGCGGATCTGTGCCAGCTCGGCCGCGGGCCAGCGCGACTCGTCGGTCACTCCCGCCTCGCCCCGGGTGGCCGTCACGCAGACCACCCGGTGGCCGCGGCGCACAGCGTCGGCCATCAGGCCGGCCGAGAGGTAGCACTCGTCGTCCGGGTGGGCCCAGATGCCGAGGAGGGTTCCGGTCGTCGTCATGATGCGAGCTGTCCTTCACGAAGGTGGTCGGTCGTCGTGTCGGTGGCGTCCATCGCCTCGGCGATGGCGGCCAGCGTGCGCTCCACATCTTCGACCGTCGTGCGGAAGCCGACCACCGAGATTCTCATGGCCGCCCTGCCCTCCCAAGTCGTGCCGCTCATCCAGCACTGGCCGCCGGCCTGCAGGTGCGCGATCACCGCTCGCGTGCGCTCGTCGGAGCCGAAGGACACCAGCACCTGGTTCAGGACGACGTCGTTGAGCACGTCGGCGTCCATCGCCTCGAGGCCCGCGGCGAAGCGCTGCGCGAGGTCGCAGCAGCGGTCGACCAACCGGCCCACGCCGGCCCGCCCGAACCAGCGCAGCGCCGCATAGATGGCGATGCCGCGGGCGCGCCGGGAGAACTCGGGCGTCCAGTCGACGGCGTCGCGCTGCCCGGGCGTGGGCGCCAGATAGTCGGCGTGCGCGCCGAGGGCGAGGCGGTGGTCCTCCGGGTGGGCGCAGAAGGCCAGACCGGCGTCGTAGGGGACGTTCAGCCACTTGTGCGCGTCGGTGGCCCACGAGTCGGCCCGCTCGGCCCCCTCGGCCAGGTGGCGCCGGCCCTCGGCGGCCCGGGCCCACAGCCCGAACGCGCCGTCGACGTGCAGCCAGCCACCGGCGGCGTGGGTGATGTCGGCCAGCTCACCGACGGGGTCCATGGCGC
>JBKPRL010000202.1:0-13222 GCA_046734535.1 bacterium
GCCCACCGCACTTCCGGAGTGCTGGCGCGGCAGCTGCTGGCGCATGCGCTCGGCCCAAGCAGTGTCTTCTCACGCTTCAGAAGCGGTACGTGGGGCGGGTCACAAGGTGGCGAGTTCCCGAGCAAGAATCGTGCGCGTCGAACGAAGGCCTCGAGAACATGGGAGCCCTCATGCTGGACAAAACCGCAATCTTCGGCCGGGATCAGCACCAAGCACAGCAGCAAGTCCGTCGCACAGACCGTCGACCGTCTGACGGGTGTGATTGCGGATCGAGGCTTCACGGTGTTCAGGGTGATCGATCACAGCGGCACAGCCGAACGAGTCGGTGTGCCGATGCCCGATTCGAAGCTCGTCACGTTTGGGAAGCCGACCGTGGGCGCCGCGGTGATGCTCGCGGCGCCGCTCGCGGCATTGGATCTCCCGCTCAGGGTGCTGGTCTGGGAGGACGGGAACGGAGCGGTATCGGTGAGCTACAACTCACCAGGGTTCCTGGCCGAGCGGCTCCACATCGATGGCGAGCTGCGCGCGCCCTTCGACGCAGTTGAGTCGATCGTCGAGGCCACGCTCGACGACACGCCACAGCTGCATGATGCTCGGTCACGAGCTGCCGTCCCTCGATGGGGATGCTTTGCTCTGAGGGGGCGTCGCTCGCGGGTCAGGGCTCGTTGCCTTGACCAGCCCGATCCTGTCTGAGCAGGCACTTTTGGAGCCCAGAAAGGGATTCGAACCCTTGACCTACGCATTACGAGTGCGTTGCTCTACCGACTGAGCTATCTGGGCGAGTGGCCGTGCAACTGTAGCGGCCGACCTCCAGCGTCCCCACTCGGCGATGTCGCGGTTCTGGTCAGCCGATTGCACGCTGCAGGTGCGCTCCGCTGACCAGAACGAGGGCGGCTGGCGAGGCTCGGCCTTCGCCTCCCCCCGGTCGGACCGGCCCGCCCACCGGCGGTCAAGCGGGTCGGGGTCAGAGCGCGGGGAGGCGGAGCAGGAGGGCCTGGAGGAGCAGGTGCTCGTTGGGGTTGCGCTCGAGGGCCTCGATGGCCCGGTGGATGTCCTGCACCGCGCCGACCGCAGCCGCCGGTTGGTGGGCCCGGCCATCCACCAGCGCGTCCCGGTAGGTGGCGGCGGACGCCGCGAGGCCCACCTTGAGCTCGTCGATGCGGTGGCGGCGCAGCTCCCGCCGGTGCCGCTCCTCCAACCGCTTCTGGCTGGAGCCCCGTTCGCCGAGCTCGTCCATCTGGTGCTGCAGGTCTGCGGCCTCCCGCGACTGGCGCTCCTTCAACGGCGTGGCGGCGGCGTCGATGAGGCCGAGGAGCTCGTCGACGGCGAGGCAGACGGCGTTCCCGGTGCCGTCGAGACGGCGAGGGAGGCCGGCGAAGGCGTCGGTCCGGGTGGCTACCGCCGGGTCGTCAGCCAGGAGACGGGCCCGGTCGAGGTTGCCGGCTGCGGCCCGCGCCGAGGCCAGCGCGGTGTCGTGCGGTGCGCCCTCCCGCTCGAGCGTGTCAGCGATGAGCGGCTCGGGCAGGGCGTGGAAGTCGACCCGGACGCAGCGCGAAGCAATCGTGACCAGGTCCACCGGGATGTCGTCGGCCAGGATCACGAACACCGTCGACGGCGGGGGCTCCTCGACCGTCTTCAACAGCCGGGCCGCGCCCTCCGGCCGCAGCAGGTGGAACTCGTCGAGGATGAGCACCTTCCGGCGCCCCTCGACCGGCGACAGTGCGGCGACCCGGATGATCTCCTCGACCTGTTCCTTGGCGATGGCCGGGCCGACACGATGGACCTCCCGGATGTCGGGGTGATCGCCCGCCCCGGCCAGCCGGGCGTCGCGGCCGGCCGGATCGCCCGTGGGGTCGAGAAGCAGGGCGGCGAAGGCCCGCGCCGCTTGGAGCTTGGTGCTGCCGGCGGGCCCGACGAAGAGGTAGGCATGGACGGGATCGGCCGCCGCCGCTGTCAGCAGCGCCACCGCGGCGGGCTGCCCGACCACACGGTCCCAGATCGTCGCGCTCACCGGCCGGTCCGCTCCCGTACCGCGGCCCGGACGGCATCGGCGACGCCCTGGATCGACCCTCCGCCCTCGACCACGACCCACCGCTTGGGGTCGGCGGCCGCCAGCCGGCGGAAGCCCTCGGCCACACGGGCGTAGAACTCCGGACCGGAACGCTCGAACCGGTCGAGCTCCCGCCGCCGCATGCGGTGGGCGAGCTGCTCGGCGGGGACGTCGAGGAGGACGACCAGATCGGGCCAGCACCCGTCGATGGCCCACTCGTTCACCGCCCGCACCTCGTCCAGTGGCAGTCCCCGCCCGTAGCCCTGGTAGGCGAGCGACGAGTAGATGCTGCGATCGCTGACCACGTTCCGACCCGCCTCGAGCGCCGGGCGAACGACCTGCTCGATGTGCTGCGCGCGGTCGGCGGCGATGAGCAGGGCCTCGGTCTTGTCCGACATCTCGCCGTTGCCCGGGTCAGCGAGGATCGCCCGCACGAGCTGGCCGATGGGCGTGCCGCCGTGCTCGAAGGTCAACACGGCGTCGAGCTCGACGGCCAAGCGCCGGGCGTGCGTCGACTTGCCGGATCCCTCGCTCCCCTCGAAGGCGATGTAGCAGCCGCGGTCCATGGTGCTCGCAGACTACGGCGGGGGTGGGTCGGGGTTCCGGAGACGACCCGAGCGGCGGCCGGACCCCGCACCCTTCATGTCGTCGGGCGGCTGGAGGCCTTCTTCTTGGCCGGTGCGCGCTTGGCTGGCTTCCGCTTGGTCGGCGGACCCTTCTCGGCCACCTGCTCTCGCCGGACGGCCAGCAGCTCGTAGGCCCGCTCGGGCGTCATCTCGTCCAACCGGTCACCCCGGCCGAGGGACGCGTTGGTCTCGCCGTCGGTCACGTAGATGCCGAACCGGCCCTCCTTGGCCACGACCGGCCGTTGGCTCACCGGGTCAGTGTCGAACTCGCGCAGCGGCGGCTTGGGCGCCGCACCACCCCGCCCGCGGAACTGCCGTGGCTGCGCGAGGACGGCGAGGGCCTCGTCCAGGGTGATCTCGAGGAGCTGCTCCTCCGTCGAGAGGGAACGGGTCTCCTTGCCCTTGCTCACGTACGGGCCGTACCGGCCGTTGGCGGCGACGACCTCCTGGCCGTCGGCCGGGTCGACGCCGACGGTGCGGGGCAGCGAGAGCAGCTCGGCGGCCTGGTCGATGGTCATCCGCTCCAACGTCATCGTCTTGAAGAGCGACGACATCTTGGGCTTGGTCATGCCCGGCGGCGGCGCGTCCGGCTCGCCCCACTGGACGTAGGGCCCGAAGCGGCCGTTCTTCGCGAAGACCGGGAGCCCGTCCAGCAGCCCGATGGGCTCGTCGCTCCTCGGGGCCGCGAGGAGCCGGACCGCTTCGTCGACCGTGAGCTCGTCGGGCGCCATCGTCTCGGGCACGCTGGCCGTGTCCTCGCCCCGCTTGACGTACGGCCCGTACTTGCCGGGCTTGACCACGATCTCGGCGCCCTCGCCGTCGTAGCCGAGCAGGAAGGTGTTGATCTCGGCCGCGTCGATCTTGTCGAGGTTGTCCTCGACCAGGTGCTTCAGGCCCGGCGGGTGCTCGAGGCCGAAGTAGAAGTCCTTGAGCCAGCGCAGCTTGTCCTCGTCACCGAGGGCGATGGCGTCGAGGTCGTCCTCGAGGCGAGCAGTGAAGGCGTAGTCGACGAGATCGTCGAAGTGCTCCTCCAGGAGGCGGACGACCGCGAAGGCGGTCCACGTCGGCACCAGCGCCTGACCCTTCTTCCACACGTAGCCGCGGTCGAGGATGGTCTGGATGATGTTGGCCCACGTCGAGGGCCGGCCGATGCCCAGCTCCTCCAGCCGCTTGACGAGGCTGGCCTCGGTGTAGCGCGCCGGCGGCGAGGTCGTGTGGCCGTTGGGGGTCAGCGACTCGACGGGCACGGCCTGCCCCACGGTCAGCGCGGGGAGGAGGGCCTCCCGGTCGGCGTCGGCGTCGGCCGGATCGTCGGACGACTCGACGTAGGCCTGGCGATAGCCAGGGAAGGTGATCGTCGTGCCACTCGCCGCGAACTCACAGTCCCTGCCGTTCGGGCTCGTCGGCCCTTCGGTTCTCCTCGCGCCGTCCGCCGTGGACGCGCCCAGCCGGACGCTGACGGTCGTGCCGACGGCGTCGGCCATCTGCGAGGCCAGGGTGCGCTGCCAGATGAGCCGGTAGAGGTTCAGCTCGGGGCCGCGGAGCTCGCCGGACACCTGCTCGGGCGAGCGCAGGGGCGTCGTCGGTCGGATGGCCTCGTGGGCCTCCTGGGCGTTCTTGACCTTGGTCGTGTACTGGCGGGGCGACGGCGACAGGTAGCGGTCCCCGTAGGCGCCGGCGACCGTGGCCCGCACCGCGGTCAACGCCTCCTGCGAGAGGGTCACGGAGTCGGTCCGCATGTAGGTGATGAACCCGCGCTCGTACAGGCCCTGGGCCAGGCGCATGACCTGCTGCGCCGACAGCCGCAGCTTGCGCCCGCCCTCCTGCTGCAACGTCGACGTCATGAACGGCGGCTTGGGGCCGGACCGGTACGGCTTCTCCTCGACCGAGCGGACGACGAGGTCCTGGCCGGTCAGACCGTCGATCAGCTCGCCGACGCGCGACTCGGTGAGCACGACCACGGCGCCCTTGGGCTGGCCGTCGGAGCCGAAGTCCTTGCCGGTCGCCACCCTGACGCCGTCGACGCCGACCAGGGTGGCGGTGAAGGCAGGATCGGTGGCCAGCAGGGCGTCCAGGTCCCAGTAGGAGGCGGCCACGAAGGCCATGCGCTCGCGCTCGCGCTCCACGATCAGCCGGGTGGCGGGGCTCTGCACCCGCCCGGCGGCCAGGCCGCGGTTGACTCGCCTCCACAGCACCGGCGAGACCTCCCAGCCGTACAGCCGGTCCAGGATGCGGCGGGTCTCGGCCGCGTCGACCAGCCCGTCGTCGATGTCGCGGGGATGGGCGACGGCATCGCTGATGGCCGACTGGGTGATCTCGTGGAAGACCATGCGCTTGACGGGCACCTTCGGCTTCAGGTGCTGCAGCAGGTGCCAGGAGATGATCTCGCCCTCGCGGTCCTCGTCCGTGGCCAGGTACAGCTCGGAGGCGTCCTTGAGCAGCGACCGCAGCTCCTTGACGACCTCCTTGCCGCGGCTCGTGAGCTCCCACTCGGGCTTGAAGCCGTGGTCGACGTCGACGCCGAGCCCCTTGGTGGGCAGGTCGGCGATGTGGCCGACCGAGGCGCGGACGTCGTACCCGCCACCGAGGTGGCGGGCGATCGTCTTGGCCTTGGCCGGTGACTCGACGATGACGAGGGGGCGGGACATCGCCGGCAAGGGTTACGGGTCGGAGGTGGGTGCTGTCAAGGCACCCCGGGCCCGGGCGTTCCCTACGGGAACGCCCGAAAGGTCCGGGAGCAACGATCGACTACCGGTCGGAAGCGCCGACGAGCTCCTTGTCCGGATCGGTCGGCTGGGGTGGCGCGGCGGCCGGCGCGTGGGCGTTGCCGTCGACGTTCAGCTTGGGCAGGATCCGGTCCAGCCACTTGGGCAGCCACCAGTTCCGGTCGCCCAGCAGCTCCATGGTGGCGGGCACGAGCAGCATGCGGACCAACGTGGCGTCGATGAGCACGGCGACGGCCAGGCCGAGGCCGAACAGCTTGATCGCCCGCTGGTCGCCCAGCACGAAGCTGGCGAACACCGACACCATGACCAGGGCCGCTGCGGTGATGACCCGGGCCGTCGAGGCCAGGCCGTCGGCCACCGCGGTGGCGTTGTCGTGCGTGCGGTCGTACTCCTCACGTATCCGGGACAGGAGGAACACCTCATAGTCCATGGACAGTCCGAAGACGATGGCGAACAGCATCATCGGTGCCCACGACTCGATCGGTCCCGAACGTCCCAGGCCGATCAGGCTGGAGCCCCAGCCCCACTGGAAGACGGCCACCACGACGCCGTAGGCGGCGCCGATGGACAGGAGGTTGAGGATCACCGCCTTCAGCGGCACCACGACCGAGCGGAACACGGCCATGAGCAGGATGAAGCTGAACAGCAGCACCGCGCCGATGAAGTAGGGCAGGCGGCTGCCGAGGTAGCTCGAGAAGTCGACGCTGACCGCGGTGATGCCGCCGACCAGCACGGGCACGCCGGTGGAGGGCAGGACGTCGTCCCGCAGCGTGTGGACCAGCTTCTCCGTCGCCTCGTCCTGCGGCGCGGACTTGGGGTAGACGGTCCACAGCGCCAGGTCATCGCTCAGCATGATCGGCGGGCTGGCGAACGCGACGTCAGGGGTCGCCGCGACCGCGTCGGAGACCGGTTGCAAGGTGGTTGGATCGGTCCCCGCGGGCACGGTGGCGACCAGGGTGAGCGGTCCGTTGAAGCCCGGACCGAAGCCTTTGGCCAACAGGTCGTAGGCGTGGCGCGCGGTCTGCTTCTCCGGCAGGTTGCCGTTGTCGCCGAAGCCCAGGCGGATGGAGAGCACCGGCAGGGCCAGGACGAGCAGGGCGATCAGGCCGAAGGCCAGGGCAGGCCACGGTCGGTGCTGGATCATCCGGCTCCAGCGGTACCAGAACGTCTTCTCCCGGGGTCGCTGACGCCGGCGGGGGATCTGGTGCTTGAGCCGCTTGGCGAACGTGAGGCTGGCCACGACGACGACGACCGTGGAGAGGACGCCCACCAGCGCGAAGACCGGGATGCCGGTCAGGACGCTGAGGAGGATCCCGATGGTCGGCGCCAGCAGACCGATCACGCCCCGCCACGTGGTGACCTCGATGCGCTCCTTGGTGAAGCCCAGCAGCGCCGGGAGCAAGGTGACCGAGGCGAGCATCATGGTCAGGACGGCGAGCGATCCGGCGACAGCCAGGCCCGAGACGAACTTGAGCCCGATGAGGAACATGCCCAGGAGCGAGATCATCACCGTCGTGCCGGCGAAGAGCACGGCCCGACCGGCGGTGTCGAGCGCAGTTGCGGTGGCGTCCTCCGGCGACTGGCCGCCGTGGAGCGCCTCGCGGTAGCGGGTGACGATGAACAGCGCGTAGTCGATGCCGACGCCGAGTCCGATCATCGCGGCCAGCTGGGTGCTGAAGTCCGGCATCGAGAGCAGGTGGCTGCCCAGGACCACGAGGGAGATGCCGGTGCCGAGGCCGAACAGCGCGGTCCCGATCGGCAGGCCCATGGCCAGCACCGAGCCGAAGGCGATGAGCAGGATGATGACGGCGGCCAGGATGCCGAGCAGCTCCGAGGACGGAACCGTGAACTCGGCGAACATGTCGCCGCCGTATTCGATGTTCAGGCCCTTGACGTTGACCTCGTCACCCATGTCGCGGATGCGGTTGGCCAGCGAGGTGTACTGGCTCTGGCTGCGGTCGGACACGTTGAGCTCGGCAAAGGCGATCGTGCCGTCGCCGTTGATCTGCTGCCCCGCGGCCTGCGGGCCGCCGGCCTGCTGTGCGAACGGGCTCACCACCTGGACGCCCTTCAACTGGTCGACCTTCTGGAACAGTCCGTCCATGGCCTGCTGGACCTCGGGCGTGTTCACGCCGGACGCGTCCTGGAAGACGATCTGCGATGTGGTGCCGCTGCGATCCGGGTTGGCCTTCTCGAGCAGCTGGAACACGGTCCGCGACTCGGTGTCCGGCAGCTTGAAGTCGGTGCGGAAGTTGGAGCCGATGACGCCGTTGGCGAGGACGTTCAGCCCGAACAGCACCACGACCCATACGCCGAGGACGATCCAGCGGCGACGGAAGCACGTGCGGGCGAGTCGTTGCAACATGTGGGGAACCTCGTTCGTGTCTGACCTACGGCGTGAAGACGTATGACCTTGGCAGAGCAAACCGGTCACCGGCCCGGCCACTTTTCGACGGTCGGTGAGATCCGGGTGCTGAGGACGGAAGGAGCCTCGGGACGGCTCCGGCCACGCCAGGAGGGGAGTGGGCCTGACGATGTAAGGCTGCACGCTACTCCACTGGTGGCGTCCTCGTCAGCGGAGTTCTGCGGCGACGTTGGTCACACCCAAGCGCCGGGGTTCCGGCTGCTCGGGATGGCGGCTCGGCGCGGGTTGATCGTTGCGTCGCCGCACGGCAGCACGGACGTGGCCCGCCGAAGCCGTTGACCAGTCGCGGTGGCGTCCGTACCGTCGCCGCCGTGCCAGACGACCTGCGCGCCCTGGGCTGGGACGCCACCCTCGACGAGGCGTGGTCGGCCCTGCCGCGCGCGCCGGCCTGGGCGCCCGGCCGGGTGCGGCGCATCGACCGCGGGTGGTCGTCGCTCCTCTCGGCTCCGGGTCCTGGCGCTCAGCCGCTGCCGCCGGATCGCATCCGCAACATCGGGGCCGACGTCGCGGTGGGCGACTGGGTGGTCGTGTCCGACGACGGCGAGCGGGTCGACCAGCTCCTGCCCCGACGCAGCGCCTTCATCCGCCGGGCCTCCTTCGAGGGCGCGCACGCCGAGGCGCAGCCGCTCGCCGCCAACATCGACGTCGTGTTCCTGGTGCACGCCTTGAGCTCGCCTCCCAACGAGCGACGCCTCGAACGAGAGCTCGTGCTGGCCTACGACAGCGGCGCCACACCCGTGATCGTCCTCACGAAGGCCGACCTGATCGACGACGTCGAGGCGGCGGTCGCGGCGATCGAGCACATCGCCCTGACCGTCCCCGTCCACGCGGTCAGCGGCCGGACCGGTGCTGGCCTCGACGCCTTGGCCTCCCTGACGGATGGGTACCGCACGATCGCGCTCCTCGGCGCCAGCGGCGTGGGCAAGTCGACGCTCGTGAACACCCTGGTCGGCCGGGACGTCCAGGACACCGGCACGGTGCGGGAGGCGGACGACCGCGGCCGCCACACGACCACCGCGGCCGAGCTCATCGCGCTGCCCGGCGGGGGCTGGCTGATCGACACGCCCGGCCTGCGGGCGGTCAGCCTCTGGGCCAGCGGCGAGGGCATCGAGCGGGCGTTCCAGGACGTCTTCGACCTGGCCGAGCACTGCCGGTTCCGTGACTGCAAGCACGAGGACGAGCCCGGCTGCGCAGTGCTCGACGCGGTCGCGGCCGGCCGGCTCGACCCTCGTCGCGTGCAGAGCCTGACCCGCCTCGTCGCCGAGGAGGCGGCGCTGGAGGAGGAGCAGCGCCAGCGGATCCGGGCCAGCGACCGCCGCGGGGTCCGCCGCGTGCGCCCCTGACCCCAGTCCTGGCCCGCGACCGTCGCCGGGTCCGCCCCTGACCTCGGTCCTCGGGGGCGCCGGCCGGCGCTTCGGTCGTCGACGCGGTCGCCGGTCTACGTTGCCGGCATGGACTTCGCCTTCTCTGATCGGTGCCTCGACTACCGCGATCGCCTGCTCGCGTTCATGGACGAGCGCGTCTACCCGAATGAGGCGCGCTACGAGGAAGAGATCGCGGAGAGCGGCAACCCCCACCACCATCCAGCGGTCATGGAGGAGCTGAAGGCCGATGCTCGGGAGCGCGGGCTGTGGAACCTCTTCCAGCCCCACCCGGAGTGGGGTCCCGGCCTGACCAACCTCGAGTACGCGCCGCTGGCCGAGGTCATGGGCCGCAGCCACATCGCCTCCGAGGCCTGCAACTGCTCCGCGCCCGACACCGGCAACATGGAGGTGCTGACCATGTTCGGCACCGCCGAGCAGCAGGACCAGTGGCTGCGGCCGCTGCTGGCCGGCGAGATCCGCTCTGCCTTCGCCATGACCGAGCCGGACGTCGCCTCTTCGGACGCGACCAACATCTCGCTGCGGATCGAGCGTGACGGCGACGGCTACGTCCTCAACGGCCGCAAGTGGTGGATCTCGGGGGCGATGCACCCCAACTGCGCGGTGCTCATCGTGATGGGCAAGAGCGACCCGCAGGCGTCACCCCACCGCCAGCAGAGCCAGATCCTCGTGCCGATGGGCACCCCCGGGCTCATCGTGAAGCGCGCCCTCCCGGTCTTCGGCTACATGGACCAGGAGGGCCACGTGGAGCTGGAGTTCCGCGACGTGCGGGTCCCAGCCGCCAACATGGTGGCGCAGGAGGGCGACGGCTTCGCCATCAGCCAGGCCCGGCTGGGCCCCGGCCGCATCCACCACTGCATGCGCTCGATCGGCGCGGCCGAGCGGGCGCTCGAGCTGCTCTGCCAGCGCGCGCTGTCGCGCACCACGTTCGGGCGCCGCATCGCCGAGCGGTCGAACATCATGGACTGGATCGCCGAGGCGCGCATCGAGCTGGAGATGGTCCGGCTCCTCACGCTGAAGACCGCATGGCTCATGGACACCGCCGGCAACAAGGCCGCCGCCGTCGAGATCAGCGCCATCAAGGTCGCCGCGCCGAACGTGGCGCTCAAGATCGTGGACCGGGCCATCCAGGTCCACGGCGCCGGCGGCATGTGCGACGACTTCCCGCTGGCCTGGATGTACGCCCACCTTCGGACCCTCCGGCTCGCCGACGGGCCCGACGAGGTCCACAAGATGACCATCGCCCGCCGTGAGCTGCGCCGCCACGACCCCGACTTCCGCATGGACGCGCCCGTCGCCGCGCGTTGAACCACCCCTCCGCAGTCGCGGCTGTCGGCTGCGGTTCCCGCGCCGGCGCGCCGATCAGCCCGTGCGGGCCAGCGCGGCGCGGACTGACGGGTACATCGGGAACGTCGTGTCGAGCCCGGAGCGGGTGAACAGCGCCACCACGCCGGGCTGCGTGCACACCAGATCGAGGTCGCCACCGGTCCCGCGGAGCGTCAGCCGCGCGCCGACGAGCACGCCAACCGCCACGGGTTCCATGCTCCCCAGGCCGTCGAGGTCGAGGAGGAGTCGGCGCCCTGGGTGCTGTGCAACGAAGCGGTTGACCCGTTCGAGCAGGCCGGGGAGCGTCGCCAGATCAGCCTCTCCGTGGAGGGAGAGGACCGGTGTGCCGTCGATGACGTCGTCGGTGGCGGACAGGTCCATGGACCCCGCGACGCTATCGGGGGCTGCGGACGGCGCCGATCGGGGGAGACCGAGCCCGGCGCGGTGTGAGGTCGGGCGGCGTCATGGCTCGGCCCGCATCACGGCCGTGGCCTGGACGGTGACGTCGCCGAGCAGCCGGCCGACGAGTGGTACGTCGGTGGGTGACTGGTACCGCACAGTGGCGCGGACCTCGGCACCGGTCACGACATCGACCGAGAGGCGCGCCGACCCGAGCGCGGTCGCCTCGCGAGCGGCCGCCGCACCATCCCCCGCGGTGGCACCGGTCGCGGCCGCAGCCCTTGCGCCCTCCCGGGCGGCGTGGATGACGGCCACCTGATCGCGCACGACGAGGGTCACCTGCACAAGGGCCAGGAGCAGGACCATCACGATCGGGAAGGCGAGGGCGAGCTCGATCGCGGCCTGACCCTTTTCCCGGGCTTCCCGGGGCGAAGCTCGGGCGCCCGCGGCGCGATGTCCTGCCCAGCCGCCGCGGTGGACGGCCGGGCGGATGGCGCTCACTGGACGCGGGAGGTGACGGCGTCAAGCACCCGGTCGAGCAGGGCGCCGATGCGACCGGCGCCTCCGCCCGCCGTGGCCCAGGCCACGAGGAGCAGCGCCACGAGCGCGGCGCCGAGCAGCACGAGCGCGTACTCGGTGGTGGCCTGACCGCGGTCGCCGCGGGCGATGAACCAAGCGTGGAGTCGGAGGAGCAGGGTGGTCATGGCGGATCTCCCGTCGGGATGCAGCGTGAGGGCGACGAGCGCCGAGTGACGGGTCGTATTCGACCGAGGCGTGTACCCATCGGGGAGGTTCGGCGCGGGGATCGACCGGAGGAACCGGGTCGAGGTGGACACGGGTCCAGCGGTCGAAGTGGACACGGGTCCAGAGCTGATGGGGTCGCGAGGACGCGCCACCAAACGACGTGGCGTGGCAGTCGTCGGCTCACAGAGGCACCGGACCGAGCCGTTGCAACCCGGCCGCGGCCAGCGGCACGACGGTGAGGACCACGAACGCGGGCAGGGAGCAGCAGGCGAGCGGGAAGCTCAGGCGCACGGGCAGCCGGCGCGCGGCAGCCTCCAGCTCGTGGCGGCGTCGCCGGCGAGCCTCGTCCGCGAGGTGGGCGAGCAGGGAGCGGATCGGCACGCCGTCCCGCTCGGCCGTGAGGACGGTCCGGACCATCGATCGTGCCGGTTCGCCGACAGACTCGACCAGCCGCGGCAGCGCCTCGCCGAGCGGCGCGCCGGCGTCGAGCCGGGCGACGACGTCGGCGAACGCCGAACGCAGCACCGGGGGACCGCGCTGCGCCACAAGCCGGAGCCCTTGTCGCGAGGTGAGCCCGGCGGAACCGGCGACGACGAGCAGATCGAGGGCGTCCGGTAGCCCGGCCGCCCGCGCCGCGCCGGCTCGCCGAGTGGCGCGGGCGCACCTGGCCCGCGGTACGAGGACGACGAGCCCGATGGATGTCACGGCCCCGAGCGGACCGACCAGCACCCAGCCGAGCACGCCGCCCCCGAGGAGGCGAGCGATCCGCCCGAGTGGTGCCGGAAGGGTGGTCCATCCGGTCCGTGGCCGAGCCGGAACGAGGTCGCCGCAGCGCGGGACCGGGCGGCGGGCGCGCCCGATCGCGACGACGACCGCCGCCCACCCGACCGCGAGCAGGACCGGGATCACGGCAGGACCCCGGCGATGATCCGATGCATCCACCATGCGCCCGCGGCCTCGAGGCCCAGCCCGACGGCCAGGCAGACCCAGCCGATCTCGTTCCCGACGAGGAATCGCGGGACGCCCCGATCGGTCAGCGCCAGCAGGCCGGTGAAGCCGAGCGGCAGGAGGCCGAGGGCGAGCGCGGAGGCTCGGGCCTGCGCGGTCTGGGCCCGGATCTCGCCGGCGAGCGCGGCACGATCGCGCAGGCCGTCCGCGACGGTGTCGAACAACAGCGGCGTGGCGTGGCCGCTCGTGCCGGCCAGCTCGACGGCGTGCGCCACGAGGACTTCGCCGGCGTCGGTTGCCGACGTCGCCCACCCGCTGGCGGCGTCGGCCAGTGCGCCGCCCCGATCGACCGGACGCAGCACACCGGCCAGCCGGGCGCCCACCACGCCTCCGCGTCCCCGCGCGGCCTCCAGCGCCTGGCGGAGCGACGCGCCGGACCGCAGCCCGGCCCCGATCTCGTCCGCCACTGATGGCCACAGCGCGGCGGTGGTCCGCGCGCTCCGCCGGTCCGCCCAGTTTCCGAGCAGCCTCCGCGAGGCACGACGCGGTCGGGCGAGGGCGGCGCCCGCGGGTCGGACGGCGGCGCGGTCCGTCAT
>JBKPRL010000203.1:0-13550 GCA_046734535.1 bacterium
CGGGGCTCATCCTGACCTGGCACCGGATCGGCCACCGGTGCCCCCGCCTCCACCTCCGTCGGTGAGGGCGCGAACGCGAACGGCCCGTCTGCCGCAGCCGGGCCGGCGGCCTCGAGTCCGTTCGTGTTCACACCGCCACCCCGGCGTGGTCCATGGCGACGACCCGGTCGGCCAGCGCGGCCAGCGCAGGGCGGTGGGCGACCAGCAGCACGGTCCGGCGCTCGGAGAGACGTCGGACGGCGGCGAGCACCTCGGCCTCGACCTCCCCGTCGAGGCTGGCGGTGGGCTCATCGAGCAGGAGGAGCGGAGCGTCGCGCAGGAACGCGCGCGCCAGCGCCACCCGCTGGCGCTCGCCGGCCGAGAGGCCGACCCCCCGTTCCCCGAGGGTGGTGCCGAGCCCGGCGGGCAGGCCGGCGACGACCGGGGCCAGTCCCGCGGCGGCGACCGCGGCGTCCACCTCGGCCGCCGTCGCTGACGGGCGACCGAGGCGGATGTTGGCGTCGATCGACGACGCGAACAGGTACGGCCGTTGCGGGACCCAGGCGACGCGGCGCCGCCAGGCATCAGGGTCGACGTCGGCCAGGTCCACGGCGCCGACCCGGACGGTCCCGGCGGTCGGGCTGACGAAGCCGAGCAGGACGGACAGCAGGGTCGACTTGCCGCACCCGCTCGGTCCCGTGAGGGCCACGATCTCGCCCGGCTCCACCTCCAGGCCGAAGTCCTCGAGCGCGGGTCGGTCCCGCCCAGGATGGTCGACGCGCAGGTGCTCCAGGACGAGAGGTGCGCGGGAGGGATCTGGCGCGTCGAGCCGTGCACCACGACGGGGAACCGGTCGTTCGAGGATCTCGAAGAGCTGCTCGGCCGCGCTCAAGCCCTCCGCGCTGGCGTGGAAGTGGGTCCCCACGGCGCGCAGGGGCAGGTAGGCCTCCGGCGCGAGGATCAGCACGAGGAGCGCGGTCTCGAAACCGACCTCGCCGTGCAGCAGCCGCAGCCCGATCGACACCGCGACAAGGGCCACGGCAACGCTGGCCAGCAGCTCGAGCACCAAGGCGGAGAGGAAGGCGAGGCGGAGCGTCGACATGGTGGCCTGCCGGTAGCGGTCGGTCACGGCACGGATGGTCTCGACCTGCGCCTTCGAGCGGCCGAAGACCTTGAGCGTGGGCAGTCCGGCCACCACGTCGAGGAAGTGGCCCGACAGCAGCTGCAGGGTCCGGAGCTGGCGGTCGGTGTGGCTGCGGGTCGCCATCCCGATCAGCACCATGAACACCGGGATGAGCGGGAGCGTGACCGCGATGATGAGCGCGGACAGCCAGTCCTGGACAGCGACCACGGCCAGGACGGTGACGGGCACGATGACGGCCAGCACCAGCTGCGGCAGGTACCGGGAGAAGTAGCCGTCGAGCGCGTCGACGCCTCGCGTGGCCAGGGTCACGAGCTCGCCGCTGCGGTGGCCGCCGAGAGCCGACGGTGCGTCCGCGGCGACCCGCTCCGCCAGGGCGGCCCGCAGCTGCGACTTGACCCGGGCCGAGCAACGATCGGCCGCGACATCGCTGTACCAGGCGATCGCCGCCCGCACCAGGACGACGACGAGGAGCGCCACCAGCGGACCGCGCAGCTCCTCGAGGTCCTTCCCGTCGGCCGCGGCCCCGACCACGATCACCGCGAGCAACCAGGCCCGCACGACGACCAGGATCGCGGTCGTGGCGCCGAGCGCGATGGACAGCACGAGGTAGCCGCGCGCCGCTCGACCGTGGTGGAGCAGCCTGGGGTCCACCGGGCCGCTCACGCGACGTTCGCCCTGCTCATGGTGTCGGAGCCTCCTCGGCGGGTGGGGACGTAGGCCGCGCCGTGCAACCTAGGCCATGCTCCCCGCCGGGCCATCGGCGGTGTACGTCGCGCGACGTAGGCGCGGCCTGCGCCGCCGGGCGGATGTGCGCTCGCGGCGCTCGCCGTAGCGTGTTTCGCGATGACCGGCGAGCCCGCGACCGTGCGGCGCGCGGGCGCGCCCGGCTCCTGGCTCCCCGACGTCCTCGGCGCGGCGCTGGCCGTCGCCTTCCTGACACTCGTCACCCACCACCTCGCCCCGCAGCCTGGCGAGCGGGCTCTGGATGCGCTGGGCTACGGCATGCTGGCACTGGCCGGCGGCGCGCTCGTCCTGTGCCGGCGCCGGCCGGTCGTGGCGACGGCTCTGGTAACCGTGGCGCTGGTCACCTACCTCCTCCGCGGGTACCCCGGCGGGCCGATCTTCGTCACCGCCTGGATCGCGCTGTTCGCGCTGAGCTGGCAGACGACGAGGCGCACCGCGCTCGTCGGTGCGATCGCGCTCTGCACGGTGCTCGGCCTGGCCGCGCTGGTCGGCGGTGGCGAGCCCATCCTGGCGCTGCTGTTCGTCGGGTGGTCGGCGGCCGCGGTGTTCCTCGGTGACGTGCTGCGCAACCGGCGCAGCCACCTGGCCGAGCTGGAGGAGCGGGCCCACTACCTCGAGCGCACGCGGGAGGAGGAGGCCCGCCGGCGGGTGGCGGAGGAGCGCTTGCGCATCGCCCGCGATCTGCACGACGGCGTCGCTCACGCCATGGCGACGATCAACGTGCAGGCCGGCGCCGCCGCGCACGTGGTCGACCGTCGCCCCGCGGCGGCCAAGGAGGCGCTGGAGGCCATCCAGCGGGCCAGCGCGGACGTCCTCGACGAGCTGGCCGCCCTGCTCGATCTGCTGCGGGACGACGGGCAGCAGGCGGAGCGGGCACCCACGCCGGACCTGTCCGACATCGAGGACCTCGTCGCCGCGCTCGACGCGCCGGTGCAGGTCGCGCTGGAGGTCGAGGGCCCGGTGGGGACCGTCCCCAGCCCGGTCGGGACCGCGGCGTACCGCATCGTGCAGGAGTCGCTCACCAACGTCGTCCGCCATGCCCATGCCTCCCACGCCCGGGTGGCGGTGCGCGTCGCGGACGATCGGGGCCTCACCGTCGAGGTGGCCGACGACGGCGCGGGCAGCGCGGGGCCGTCGAACGGGAGCGGGCTCGGGCTCCGCGGCATGCGGGAGCGGGCGGAGTCGACCGGTGGGCACCTGGAGGCCGGTCCCCGGGACGGCGGCGGGTTCCTGGTGCGGGCGACGTGGGACGGCCGCCCGTGATCCGGGTCGTGCTGGCCGACGACCAGCCGCTCGTCCGCGCCGGCTTCCGGATGCTGCTCGATGCCGAAGAGGACATCGCGGTGGTGGGGGAGGCCGACAACGGCGCCGCGGCCCTGGAGCTCGTCCGCACCCTCCGGCCCGACGTCGTCCTGATGGACATCCGCATGCCCGGGGTCGACGGCCTCGAGGCGCTGCGGCAGATCACCGGGGACGTGGCACTGGAGGGCGTCCGCGTGCTGGTCCTCACCACGTTCGAGCTGGACGAGTACGTGTTCGAGGCCGTGCGCTTGGGGGCCAGCGGCTTCCTCGTCAAGCACACGCAACCGGCCGACCTCGTCCGTGCCGTGCGCGAAGTCGCGGCCGGGGAGGCACTGCTCTCGCCCAGCGTGACCCGCCGCCTGATCGAGGAGTTCGCGGCGCGGCCGGTCCGGCCCGAGCTCACCCCGCCGACGATGGACGTGCTGACCGATCGTGAGCGGGAGGTCGTCGCCCTCGTTGCGCAGGGCCTGACCAACGATGAGATCGCGGTCGAGCTCGTCCTGAGCCCGGCCACGGCCCGCACCCACGTCAGCCGCGCGATGGTCAAGCTCCATGCCCGCGACCGCGCCCAGCTGGTCGTGTTCGCGTACCAGTCCGGCCTCGTACGCCCCGCGACGTAGCGCGAAGAGTCGCGGGTCGCCCGACGACAGGGCGACCGGCCGGGCGGATCCTGGGACCATGCTCACCAACGCTCCCGCCCTCGCCGTCGAAGGGCTGACGAAGCGCTACGGCGGCCGGGTCGCGGTCGACGACCTCACCGTGGCCCTCCCACGCGGCGTCGTCACCGGCTTCATCGGACCCAACGGCGCCGGCAAGACGACGACCATGGCCATGCTCCTCGGGCTGGTCCGCCCGACCTCCGGGACGGGCACCGTCCTCGGCGAGCCCCTCGAGCGACCCGATCGCTACCTCGGCCGTGTCGGCGCCCTTGTCGAAGGGCCGGCCCTGTGGCCAGCGCTCACCGCGGTCCAGAACCTGAAGGTGCTGGCCCGGCTGGGCGGCCACGATCCGGCCCGCATCGCGCCGGTGCTCGACCTGGTCGGTCTGGCCGATCGCGCTGACGATCGCTTCGGCCAGTACTCGCTGGGCATGAAGCAGCGGCTCGGCATCGCGGCCGCGCTGCTCGGCGACCCGGACCTGCTCGTCCTCGACGAGCCCACCAACGGGCTGGACCCGGTCGGCATCAGCGACATGCGCGACCTGATCGGCCGCATCGCCGCAGAGGATCGGACCGTGCTCGTCTCCTCCCACCTCCTGGCCGAGCTGGAGCAGGTCTGCGACTGGCTGCTCATCATCGACCAGGGCCGTCTCGCGTACGGCGGACCGGTCGAGGGCTTCGCCTCCAAGGTGGGCAGCGAGATCATCCTCGGCCCGGTCGACCCGGTCGAGCTCCTCGCCCTCGCCGACGTGGTGACGGCGGGCGGGCACGACGCCGGGCGCGACGGCGACCACCTCGTCGTGGCGGTCGATGGCCACGACCCCCGCCACCTCGCCGCGAGCTTGAACCACGCCGCAGCGTCGGCGGGGATCGTCCTCGCGGAGCTCCACGTCCGCCGGCCGACGCTCGAATCCACCTACCTCCGCCTGCTGGAAGGAGACCCCCGATGATCCGCACCTACCGCGCCGAGCTGACCAAGCTGCTCCGTCGCAGGGTCGTCCTCGTCACCCTCGCGGCCGTGCTGCTCCTCGCGGTCGGCGGTGCCACGATCCTCATGCAGTCGGCCGACCCCGCCGGTCCGGTGAGGGATGCCTCCGGCGGCACGCCGACGCTCCAGTCGCTGGCTGCGGCGGGCGGTGGCACCGACGTGTTCCGCGTCGCCGTCGCCTTCACCGGCACGTTCCTCTTCGTCGTCTTCGTCGGCATCACCGCGGCCGAGTTCTCCCGGGGGACCATCCGGACGATGCTCTTGCGCCAACCGCTGCGGGCCCGCCTCCTGGCCGGCAAGCTGGCCGCCCTGCTGACGTACGCAGCAGCGACGCTGGCGGTCACCGAGGTGCTGACGTGGGTCGCGGCCCGCCTCCAGGCCCCGTCCGCCGGTGTCGACGCGTCGGCCTGGACGAGCCTCCACGCGCTCGGCGCGGCCGTCAGCGACTTCGGCGTCGTGCTGCTCTGGATCTCGGGGTACGCAGTGCTCGGGATGGCCCTCGGCGTGCTGGTGCGCTCCGTGCCGGCTGCACTCGCTATCGGGATCGCGTGGGCCGGCCCCTTCGAGCACCTGGTGCAGAACGCGTGGTCGGCGGCGGGGCGCTGGTTCCCCGGCCTGCTGCTTGAGGCCTTCGCGGCCGGGGGGACGACCGCGGTCACCGCGTCACGCGCCCTCGCCACCGAGGCCGCCTACGTCCTCATCGCCGCCGCCGTCGCCCTCGTGGTGTTCGACCGCCGCGATGTCGCCGCCTAGCCCTCACGGCCGTTCACACCGTTCTGGTCAGCGGATTGCCCGTCAGAGGTGCAGATCGCTGACCAGAACGCCTGTCAGGCGGGCGTCGGTTCGGTGTACGCCGCATCGGAGCCCAGGCAGACGAAGGCGGCGGCGGCCAGGCGGTCGGCCGGGTCGTCGAGGTCGGGAGCGGCGCCGGCCGCCGCCAGCGCGGAGGCCGGGTCGTCGCCCTCGGCCAGGTGGCGATGGACGGCGCACATCAGGCGGGCGGTGGCCCGGTCGGGCACCGGCAGCACGGGTGCGATGACGGCGCGGACGCCCTGGCCGAGCAGGGTGTGCGCGACCCCGACCAGCTCGTCGCCGATCTGGCCGGCCCGGGCGACGTCGCACGCGGGGAGCACGACGAGGTCGGGGACGGCGTGGAGCTGGTCGAGGTCATAGACGGTCAGCGGCCCGTCGGCCAGCTCGAGCGATGAGAAGGCCGGGTTGTCGACCCGAAGCGATCCGTGGGCGGCGACGTGGAGCACGCTGACCGCGCCGGCCAGGTCGAGACAGGCGTCGACGGTCGCCGCGGCGCCGACGAGCGCCCGACCGCTGTGGTCGGCCGCCAGGCGCTCGACCTCCTGCGCGGCGCCGGGGAGCCCGGGACCGGCGACGAAGCCCCGCGTCGTCAGACCCGTTCGAGGGGCCACGGCGCGCAGGCCCATCGCGGCACTCGGCGCGATGGTGACCGGCCGACCGGCGAGGCTCGGCAGCGCCCGCCAAGGCACGCCGTGGAGCGAGCGGGACGGCACGATCACCAGCCGCGCGTCGGGCGAGAGGTCGAGCGGCCGCAGCAGCCTCTCGTCGAGCGCGGCCGCAGCGTCGTCGGCCGCACCCAGCCAGCGCTCGCCGTTGGGCCGGGCCAGGCGCATCAGCGCGGCCGTCAGCGATGCCACCGCGCCGGCGGTGTCCGCGGATCCGAGCGTGCGCAGCGACAGCGGCCGGCCCGCGCCCCCGACGACGGCATGGAGCACGCCATCGCTCTCGAGCAGCTCGACGAGAATCCGGCCGTCGAGGCGGGCGGCGACGTCGGCCGCCCGCAGGCCCCCCGGACCGCCGAGGCCGGGGCCGCTCCCGGTCCGGCTGCGGTCGCGAAGCTCGTGCTCGGCGGCCCGGAGTCGCCGCCGCAGGCTCACGAACTGCCGTGACCCGGGGTCCGCGTCGCGCAGCTCCACGCTGAGGGTCCGGATGTCCCCGATCGCCCGGGCGCGGGCGGCGTCGGGGCCGGGCCGGGTAGGAGGGCGGGCCAGCGTCCACGCCCTCCAGCGGTCTGCCCAGGTGAGGACATCGGCCGGGCGGCCGGAGGCCAGTGCCAGCGCGGTGCCGAGCGCGGCGAGGTCAGAGCCGTGCGCCGCGGCCGATGCTTGGAGCTCGGCCGCGCCGAGCGCGTCGGCGTGCTCCTCCACGATGCGCATCCCGGTCCGAACGGCCCGTCGCGCCCCGGTCCGGTCGCCGGTCACGGCTCGCAGCTCGGCTTCCGCGTACCAGGCCTGGACCCGGTCGGCCACGGGCCCTCGCCGGCGAGCCGAAGGTACCCGGTCCAACAGCCGGCGGGCGCGGCGGAGCTCGCCCGCCCGCAGCTCGAGGAGCGCCAGCATGACCAGGGCCTGGTCGGCCTCTGTCGTCCACCCCGTCTCGGTCAACCGTCGGACGACGACGCGGGCCCGCTTGCGGTCCTCCGGATCGACCGGGGTCGTGGTGTCGGCCGAACGCACTCGGAGCGCGACGTACTGGGCGTACGCCGTCCAGCCCGGCCGCCTCGCCCTCTGAAACGCGGTGCGGGCCCGCTCTGCTGCCGCGAGTGCCTCGCCGGTCGCCTCTGTGCGGAGCAGCGCGGCGGCGAGCAGCAGCGCGGCGTCGGCTTCGGCCACCGCGCTGCCGTAGCTCGCGGCGAGCGCCTCGGCCCGGGCTGCCGACTCGGCCGCCTCCTCCGAGAGCCCGGCCAGCAGCAGGCACTCGGCCCGATCCCGCTCCAGGTTCACCAGCGTCCGCCCCGGCGAGGCCAGCTGGTCCAACCGCCCGGCCGCGTCGGCGAAGGCTTCGAGCGCTCTCGGGATCTCGCCCCTCCGGGCGTAGACGAGGGCCAGGTCGTGGAGGACGGCCGCCGCCATCAACCGCTGATCCAGGACGTCGGCGAGCGCAGCGGCGGCCCGCAGGTCCGTCTCGGCGGGAGCGAGGCGGCCGGCCTGCAGCCGGACGATGCCCCGGTTGACGAGGGACCGGGCCTCGGTCAGGCGGTCACCGTTGGCCACCGCCGCGACGATCGCCCCGCCGGCGGCCTCCTCCGCCTCCCGCAGCCGGCCGGCGTGGAGGAGGACCAGGCTCCGCTGAGCGAGGAGGCGGGGCCGTCCGTCGTCGTCGACATCGGGCGCGGCGGTCCGCAGCTGGGCCAGTGCCGCCGCCGTCCGGCCCACCTCGGCCAGGGCGAGGGCGAGGCTGATGCGGAAGCGGGCGACGACAGACCGGTCGGCGCGCTCGCCCACCGCCCCGTGGGTGCCCAGCTCGACCGCACGGCGCAGCGACGCCACGGCCTGCTCGGCATCGCCCAGCTCCAGCTCCGCGCGCCCGGCCGCCCACTCGTCCACCGCCCGCGACGCCGCCGACCGGTCCGGGTCTCGGCGTCGGCCGTTGGCCACGCCCAGCGCCTCGACGGGATCGCGCTGGACGAGGATGTCCATGGCGGCGACCGCCTGGGCGACGGCCGTCGCTGGACGCAGGGTGTTGGATGTATCAGGCACGCGTCGCGTTCCCTCTATTGCGCAGGCCGATTTGAGCACAGGAGCAGTCGATGCCCAGTCCGGACACACCCTGGGACGACCGGGTCCGCTTCGCCGCGGACACGGCCGGGCGCTACTTCGCCTACCGCCCGAATCAGCTCATCGTCCACGAGTCCGCGCTCGTTGCGCTGGCCGAGCTGCTCTACGGCTCGCCCTCGCGCCGGCGCCGCGACAGTCGGAATAGGCAGGCGAGGGCGCAGGCGAGCGCGGTGCGCCGGCTCGACACGTCGCCGGTGGTCGGTCCGCTCGTGCTCGTACGGAAGATCCCCGACCCGGTCTCGATCGCGCGACTGCTGCGCAACCGGGGCTTCCCCGCCCGGGTCAACCACGTCGCCTTCGCCGCCGCGCTGGCCGCCGGCAGCCCGACGGGGATGGGCAGTCCGACGGGGATGGGCAGTCCGACGGGGATGGGCAGTCCGACGGGGATGGGCAGTCCGACGGGGATGGGCAGTCCGACGGGGATGGGGAGCCCGACGGGGATGGGCAGTCCAACCGGGATGGGGAGCCCCTTCGCGCCGACGTGGGCATACGGCGGAGGCTGCGGCTGTGGCTGGCCGTACCCCCAGGTGCACTACTGCCAGCCCATCGTGCCGTGCCCGACGATCGCGCCGAGAGCCCTCGCGCCCCGCCGGACGACCGCTCGCCCGTCCGCGAACCCGTCGCAGCTCCCGCATCTCGATCTGCGCCGCGGCGGGGTGCCCGCCGCTCGCTGCCGGGTGCTTGTCATCGACACCGGCTTCGGGCCTCTCAAGAAGAAGCTGCCGCCGGGACCGTACGGGAGGTGCGTCGGCGCCGTGAAGGGCCAGAAGGCGGGCTCGGGGTGCGAGCAGCCGGATGGGAACGGCGACGACTTCCTCGACCCGGTCGCCGGCCACGGCACGTTCATCGCCGGGCTCTTCGGCCGGCTGGCGCCTGGCGCGAAGGTCACGGTCGTCAAGCGCATGGGCACGTTCGGTGACATCGACGATGCGGACGCCGCTCGTGCGATCGCGAAGGCGAAAGGCGGGACCAGCAAGCGCGACCAGCTGGTCGTCACCATGTCGTTCCGCGGGTACACCGAGGACGACGATCCGCCGCTCGCCCTCAGCGCAGCCATCCTGGCCCGGACGGGCCCGAACGTCGCGTTCGTCGCATCGGCGGGCAACGACGCCAGCTGCCGGCCGACCTGGCCCGCGTGCCTCGGCGACGTGATCGGCGTCGGCGCGCTCGGAGTGGACGGGCCGGCTCCGTTCACCAACTACGGACCGCACGTGGAGGCGTGCGCCCCGGGCGTCGACATCGTCAGCACCTTCCTGTACGGGCTCGACCCCGGTCGTGCGAGGCAGACAGCGAACCCGGCGTCGGACCTGGCCGACTTCGGTGGGTGGGTGTCGTGGAGCGGCACCTCGTTCTCCGCCCCGATCGTGGCCACGGAGCTGGCCTGGGAGGTGCTGCGGACCGGTGCCCCGCTGAAGCGGATCGTCGATCGCACGATCCGCGCCGAGGGATTGACCCGCATCGCCGGGCTCGGCACGATCGTGAACGTCTGCTAGCGCAATGCCGATGACCCACGCGATGAACGAAGTTGCACCTGCACCGTTCGCTCCCGTGGTGTCGCGCGCGCTCGACGGGGACCCGACCGCGTGGCCCGAGCTCGTCGAGCGGTTGAAGCGCCCGGCGTGGAAGGTCGTCGTCTCGTTCCGGCTGGAGCCCGAGGAGGCCAACGACGCCTTCGCCACGACGATGCTCCGGCTGTATGAGTACCTCGGCAAGGTCAGGGAGCCGGAGAAGCTCCCGAGCTGGATCACGACAGTCGCCCGCAACGAGGTGCACGCCATCCTGAGGGCCCGGCGGCGATCGGACGCGGTCGCCATGCTCGTCGAGCCTGGCGCCGCGCCGTCGGCCGAGGACGAGATCGATCAGGACGCCGACCTGCGGCCGGCGCTCCGTCAAGCGTTCGAGGAGCTGCCCGAGCTCTGGCAGCGCCTCCTCCTGCTCGTGATGACGGACCCGCCTACGCCGTACGCGGAGATCTCCGCCACCCTCGGCATCCCCGTCGGGTCCATCGGGCCGACCAGGCAGCGATGCCTCGACCACCTCCGTCGCAGCGCGGCGCTCGCACCTCACCTGAAGGACACATCGACATGACCGACCGAGACCTCTCCGACGAGACCATCCTCCGGGTGCTCAGGGAGGCCCTCGACGAGGAGCCGCCGGCCGGAGCGGTCGCGGTAGCGCTCGGCGCGCCCGATCTGGTCGGCCTGCGGGAGGAGCTGGCCAACCTCGAATACGACTCACTGGTCGATGACGACGCCCTGCTCGTCCGGTCGAGCGACCAGCACTGGCGGTCGGCCAGCTTCAGCTTCGGCGACGTGACCCTGGACATCGAGATCCTCGACGACGAGCGGACCGTCGTGGGGCTCCTCCTCCCCCCGGAGCCGGCCGAGGTCGAGATCCGCCAGTTCGACGCCAACTACCTCGTGAACACCGATGACAGCGGCCGCTTCCGCTGCGTGATCGCACCTGGACCGGTGCAGCTGCGCATCCGCCGCCAGGAGGCCGAGATCGTGACCGCCTGGCTGACCCGCTGACGCAAGGGAACCACCATGGCCCGTTACGTGATCCGCCGCCTCCTCTGGGCGATCCCGACGGTCCTCGTCGTCACGTTCCTGGCCTTTCTGACCCTCCGCGCGGTCACCGACCCGATCGCCAGCTACCACCGCCTCAACCCTCGGGCGACCGCCGACAAGCTGCAGCAGTACCGCCAGGTCAACGGCCTCGTCGGGAGCGTGCCCGAGCAGTACTTCCGCTGGCTCGGTCACTTCGTCACCGGTCACTGGGGCAGCTCGATCAAGGGGAGTCGCCCGGTCTGGCCGACGATGCGCGAGGCCATGGGCAACACGTTGGTGCTGGGGACGGTGGCCTGGATCGTCGGCATGACCGTCGGCGTGGCCGTCGGGATGGTCGCCGCCCTCCGTCCGCACTCCCGCTACGACCGCATCACGACGACCGGCGCGTTCGTCGGCGTCTCGATTCTGCCCTTCATCTCGGCCGTCCTGCTCCAGCTCGTCTTCGCCGTCTACCTGACCCGCTGGCTCGGCCGCAGCGAGCCGTTCCTGCCCACCTCGGGTGTCTACCCACCCGGCCACGAGGGCTTCGACCTCGTGCTCCGGGCCAAGCACCTCGTGCTGCCCGTCACGGTGCTCGCCATCCAGTCGATCGCGCTCTACAGCCGCTACGCGCGGATGTCCCTGCTCGAGGTGATGGGCTCCGACCACCTGCGCACCGCACGTTCGAAGGGCATCAGCGAGCGCAGGGTCGTGCTGCGTCACGGGCTGCGAAATGCGATGACGCCGATCGTGACGCTGGCCGCACTCGAGGTCGGCAGCATCATCGGCGGCCTGATCGTCACCGAGCGGATCTTCGACTACCGCGGCATGGGCGACTACTTCCTCACCGCATGGACCAACGGGGACTACCCGCAGCTCATGCCATGGCTGGTCATCACCGTGATCTCTGTCGTCGTCTTCAACCTCGTCGCCGACATCCTGTACGCCGCGCTCGACCCTCGAGCCCGCCTGGTGTGACAGCCAGGCGCGCCCCGCGTGACCCTCGCTCCGTTCCGGTCGACGAGGTGCACGCCAGAGGGGCGATCGGCTGACCAGAACGATGGCGAGGGGCGAGACTGGCAGATCGGCGGACCGGCGGATGGCCGGACCGTGGCGAGGAGGGGGCATGACAGGGGGGTGGCATCCGGACCCGACGGGACGTCACCAGTATCGGTGGTGGGATGGGCAGCAGTGGACGGATCAGGTCGCCGACCACGGCGTGATGGGCGTCGACCCGGTCCTGGCGCCGGCAGCGACCGCCGGAGGAGGCGCCCCGGTGGCACCGACCGCGCCATGGCCAGCGGGCGGCGCGCCCGTCGCCGCGGCACCGGCGGGCGGGTACGCGGCGCCGGTCATGTACGCCACGACCGGCCCAGTGGTCGGCGCGGAGCGGGTACCGGCCGGGATCCCGCTGACGAACCCGTGGGCCCGGCTCGGTGCGGCACTCCTCGACGTGCTGCTGATCATCGTCACCTTGTTCATCGGCTGGCTGGTGTGGACGCTCATCGTCTGGTCGAAGGGCCAGACGCCGGGCAAGCAGATCTGCGGGCAGCGGGTCGTGATGAAGCAGGCGGGCCGGGCCGCCGGGTGGGGCGAGATGGCGCTGCGCGACTTCGTGATCCGTTTCCTGGCCATCGGGATCCTCGGGCAGCTCACGTGCGGGATCGTCTCGCTGGTCGCCACGCTGATGATCTTCTCGGCCTACCACGAGACGTTGTGGGACAAGTGGGCCGGCACGCTGGTGGTGGACGACAGGGAGGGTCGCACCCTGGCCGTCGCCTGAACCAGGGCGAGGGCGCCCGCGACGGGCTCAGCGGAAGCGCTCGATGATCGGCGCCAGGTCGGCGGCGCCCCGCTCGGCGAAGGCCACGACGTACGAGACACCGGCGGCGAGAAGCCGGTGGACGTGGTCGATCATCGCTGCGGCGTCCCCGAGCATGACGAAGGGCGAATCGAGGATCGAACCGGCGGGCTGGTGGAAGGCGGCGCCCACCTCGTCGGCGAGGGCGACGCGGTCACCCACCCGCACCATCTGCACCAGCACGTTCAGCTCCAGCGCACCGGCTCGCGAACCGGCCACGCGACGCACATGGGCGATGCGCTCGTCCAGGCCGGCCCACGTGAAGTGGCTGAGGTTGGTGTGCCGGCGACCGGTGCCGGCGGTGAAGCCGACGAGACCCACGATGTCGGCCTGAGCGGCCGCGGTGGCGAGGACACCGTCGCCGTTCCCGCCGACCAGCAGCGGGATCCGGGCCTGCGCCGCGCTGACCCCGACCGTGGCCTGGCGGAGCGTGACGTGTGCGCCCTCGTGGTCGACCGTCTCGCCGTCGAGCAGGCGGCGCAGCAGCGGAACCGTCTCGGCCAGGCGGGCGACGCGGACGGCGGGCGCGTCGTAGCGCAGTCCTGCGGCCTCGTACTCCTCCTGCGCGTGCCCGGCGCCCAGACCGAGCTCCAGGCGCCCGCCCGAGAGGAGGTCGAGGGTGACGGCGTCGCGGGCCAGGAGGAGTGGCGACCAGAGGTCGTTGTTGAGGACGAAGGTGCCGATGCGCAGCCGTTCGGTGACGTCCGCCGCGGCCAGCAGCGCGGTCATCGGCGA
>JBKPRL010000204.1:0-7839 GCA_046734535.1 bacterium
GTTGAGGGTGCATGGCCCGATGCTAGGAGGCCGAGCGGCTACCGGATCCGCCCGATCGCCGGGTCGTACACGCCCTTGCACAGCCAGGCCACGGTCCAGATCCGAGGGTGGACGAGCACGACCCACGCCGCGACCCGCGCCGAGTTGTACGGGTCTCTCCGGTCCGCCGTGGCGTGACGCGCGACGCGCGCGCCGCCGCGGCGCGCCGCCTGCCGGTCCTGCCACGTGTCGAAGGCCTTGCGCACCGACGACCACCAGTGGTGGGGAGGTTTGTCGTTCCACTGGAAGAGCCCGACGTCGTTGGGGTCCTTGATCCCCACCATCGTGGGTTGCAGGAGGCTCTCGCACGCGGCCACACGGATCACCGCGTCGATCGCGCGCGTCACGCCGAACTCGGCCACGGCCTGCTCGATCGCGAGGTACGCGGCGAGGACGCATGGCGCGCTGAAGCGGGTGCCGGAGCCGAGCGTCTCCTTCAGACCGGGGTTGCGCGCCTGGTAGTAGGCCCGCTTCTGCCAGCAGGTCGCGCCGCTCGACGCGGCCGGCGTCGCTGCCGGCGCGGGGACGGAGGTGCCGGTCGGCACGCTCGACCCGGACGCCCTGGCCGGCGACGCCCCGGCGCCGATGGGCACGAGCACCATCCCGACCACCGCGGCCAAGATCGAGAAGGGGATGAGCCGGCGCTTCTGCATTCGACGCGCTCCACCGTTCCGCGCCCTCGCCCCGCCAGCTCCGAGGCTGATTGTTGCAGGATCATCTGTCGCGGGGCAGAGGTTCGTGAGCCTGGCGCCTCACCCGCTCCGTGCCGCCGGCGACGCTGGATCCGAGGCCCACGCTCGGCGCCGCGCACGTGCGGTTGGCACGGATCCGTCGATCGCGGACAGGCGCCGCCCGCCCGGACCGCCCGGCCGAGTGTCGCCGACCTGCACCGGCGCGGAAGAGCCAGGAAACCGACGGGGACGCCGCGATCGTCGCCTCCGCGGTCCTGGTCGCGCCCGATCCGGTCGCGCGACCTCTATGACCAGGGAGTTCGCGCCGGAAGGATAGTCATGCGGACGGCCGGTGGGCGACCGTGACCGGGGTGTTGACGGCGACGCGGCGGACCCGCGCTCGCCGCGTGGGCTCCGCCGCGCCGGGGCAGACGCCCACCGACGCACCACCTGTTCGACCTCGACGACCCCACGGCGACCCCGGTCGGTCACGAGCAGCCAGCACGACCGAGACGGCGTTGTCTCGCGTGAGAGACAGCACGTGCTCGGCGAGGGACCGTGCTCCGTCAGCGACCGGGCCTCCTGCACCACGCAGCGTGGCTCCGCGATCGCGTGCTGTGAGGAGCGGCGCGCCGGATGAACGTCGGCTACTCGGTCCGCAGCGCGTCGACCGGCTCGGCACGGGCCGCGGCCCAACCGGGTCCGAACGCCAGCCCTCCGGCGACCACCACGGTGGCGGCCACGACCATCAGCATCGCCACGCCCGGCACGACGACCGGGGAGACGCTCCCGACGCTGTGGGCGACCAGCTGCCACGCCCACCGACCGAGGAGGAGACCGGCCGGTACCCCGACGACCAGCGCGGCGACGGCCAGCGCCGTCGCCTGCCACTCCGTCGTGCCGACGATCTGCCGGCCGACGCAGCCCATGGTCATCAGCACCGCGAGGTCGCGGCGGTGGCGGCGCACCGAGCCGACGAGGATCACGAGGAGCGCCCCGAGGGCCAGGACGACGAGCAGGCCGGCGAGCACGTACGGCAGCGAGGACAGCTGCGCCACGTCGCCGACCTCGCCGCCCGGGTACGGCTGCAGCACGACCGGACCGAACTCGTCGATGAGGGACTGCCGCGCCGCGTCGCGGTCGACACCCGGCCGATAGGAGACGACGAACTGCACGACGGGTGTGGTCAACCCGAGATCAGCGAGCGCGCCGATCGGCAGGGCACCACCCTCGGAGAGCCGCGTGGACTCGCCACCGGCGGTCGGCTGGAGGGCGGCACCCACGATGGTCATCGCCAAGGAGTGCTGCCCGACAGCGATCGTGGCCTGGTCTCCGATGCGCTTGCCGATCTGGTCGAGGACATCGGGACCGAGAACGATCTCGTCGTCATGGCGCGCCGGCCGGCCTTCGACCATGGTCGCGTACACCGGACCTCGGTGCGGTTCGATGGCGACCAGGCCCACCGATCGGCCGTCGACCGTGGCGCCCGGCACCGGGACGAACCCGGCGAAGGACCCGACGTCGTGGTTCGCGGACAGGGTCTGGACCATGGACCGGTGGAGGGCGGCGCTGGCCGGGTCCCCGGCCAGCGCGACGCTGTTCGGGTTGCCGACGATCACATCCCAGTTCCATCCCTGCTCGCGAGGTGTGTCGACCAGGTGGTGCAGGCTGGCACCGACGGTGATCGCGGCCATGACGCCCGCCACCGCGACGGCCATCCCGACGATCGCCGTCCGAGGACCGATGCCCCGACGCCGCTCGAAGGCCATCGCCACGCCAGCAGTGGCCACCGGACCCAGCGAGCTGCCGCCCAGGCGTGTCATCGGGGAGGGGCGCACGAGGGCTCGGATCGGCCGCCGACTTCCGGACCGGCTCGCCCGCCAGGAGCAGAGCACCGCCCACCCGAGCACGACCGCGACGACCCCGGCGAACCCCGTCGCGAGCACGGCCCTGTTGACCGACAGACCCGGGTGGATCTCGGCGCGTCGGGCGAGTCCGATCGGGGCCAGCGGTGAGAGCCCGACCGCGACGGCGACCGAGACGACTGCGCCGGCGACCGCCACGATCGTGGCCCGACCCAGGGGCACGACGGTGAGCTGGCGGCGGTCCATGCCCAGCGCAGCCAGCGTGGGCGCGTCCTGGACGTCGGCCAGCACGTGGCGGGCGAGCGGTGGGCCGAGCACGAGGAACCCTGCCGCGGCCGCGAGGGCCGCGAAGGCCCAGAGGGCCACGGCCTCGAGGTGGAACGCCCGCCGAGACGACCGCGCCGCGTCGCCGATGTCGGAGCCCACGTTGGTCTGACCGTCGCCGGGGTCTGCGATCCGGGCCACACCACGCTCGAAGGCGCTGAGGTCAGCCAGGCCGTGGCGGAGGCGGATGCGGTAGCCCTCCATGCCCGGCAACGCCTCAGGGACGGTCCCCTGGTCCTCGGCGAAGCGCTGGAGGAAGGCGGGAGTGAGGTAGAGCCCGCCCACGCCCTTGTAGCTGGCATCGCGGGTGACGGCGACCGGCGGACGGGCGACCGTCGTCGGCTCCCGCACGATGCCGACGAGCACGAAGGTGTAGCCCGGCCCGGCCGGGGCCGGCGCCTCCGCTCCCCCGGCTGCCGCGACCGTCGCGTTCTGCTCCGCGGTGTAGGCCCACATCCTGATCGTGCTGCCGACGTGCCAGTGCTGCGCGGCCGCCGTGGCGTCATCGGCGACCGCCTCGTGCTCGCGAGCGGGGTCGGGCAGCCGCCCGGCCACGACGAGCGGCCGGTCGATCGCATGGAGCATCTGCTGGTCCGCCGCCGCGAACGGGTTGACCTCGCCAAGGGCGCCCCCGGTGCGGCTCGGAACCATGAACATGAAGGGCGATCGGCCGGCCGCGGCGACCTGCGGGAGGGCCAGCACCTTCCTCCGCACCTCCAGGCCCTTGGCCACGACGGCCGGGTCCGACGGGTCGCCGTTCGCCCCGTTGATCGTGACGTAGATGTCCTCCGGGCGGGAGTACGCGACGAAGCGGCTCATCGCGCTGTCGGTGCGACTGGCCCCGGCCATGGCCGCCAGCACCGTTCCCCCGGTCAGGCCAACGAGCACGACGAGCGCCGCCGTCGTCCCCCAGCGCCGTCTGAGCTGGGGCCTCATGGCCCACCACGCCACCCGCATGGACAGATTCTCGTCGCCCGGCGGGGTCTGCGGCATGGCGCTACCACCCGGGCCCGCGGTGAGGACAGCCTCCGAGCTCCCGGTTCAGACGACTCCGAGGGGCGTCCGGTCAGCGGCGGGACGGTGGGCGAGGTGAATCGAGGAGCCGGTCGACGATCCGCTCCGCGGCCTTGAGCTCGAGGCCGGTCAGCTTCAGGCGCTTGTCGCGGCTCGACGCCCCCGACGTCACGGCGACCGCAGCCGGTTTGAGGTTGAACTCCTTGGCCACCAGCTCGACCACCTCGTCGTTGGCCCGGTCGCCGGTCGGCGGAGCGGCCACCCGCAGCTTGAGCGCGTCGCCGTGCCGCCCGATCACCTCGGTGCGGCCGGCGCCGGGTTCGACGTGGACGGCGAGTGTGACACCGCCCTCGATCGGGCCGAGCTCAGGATGATCCGACATGCACGCTCCTCCGGGACGGCCACAGTCTGGCCTCTGGGGGCTCCGGCGAGCGATCGGCCGACGATCGGCGACCGAGAGCGACCGCCGGCGCGACCGCCCCAGTCCTGCCGCCGTCAGGTGCCGTAGCCGAGGATGGCCTTCGTCTCGAGGAACTCCTCCATGCCCAGCCGGCCCCACTCACGGCCGTTGCCAGACTGCTTGTAGCCGCCGAACGGCGCGTTCGTATCCCCGGGCGCGCCGTTCAGGTGGACGTTGCCGCTGCGGATCCGCCGGGCCATGGCGCGGGCGCGGTCGCTGTCGCCCGAGATGTAGCCCGAGAGGCCGTAGGCGGTGTCGTTGGCGATCCGGACGGCGTCGTCGTCGTCCTCGTAGCCGATCATGACCAGCACGGGACCGAAGATCTCCTCCCGGGCGATCGTCATGTCGTTGGTCACGTGGGAGAACACGGTCGGCTTGACGTAGTACCCCGTCTCGAGGCCGTCGGGCTTGCCGAGACCGCCGGCCTCCAGCGTGGCGCCCTCGGCCAAGCCCTTCTCGATGAGCTGCTGTATCCGGTCGTACTGGACGCCCGACACGACCGGCCCGATCCGGCTGCCCTCGTCCGTCGGATCGCCGACCACGATCCCCGCGGCGGCCGCGGCGGCGATGGCCGCGGCCTCGTCCATGCGGGCGGCCGGCACGAGCATGCGGGTCGGCGCGTTGCACGACTGGCCCGAGTTGTTGCACATCGACGCCAGGTCGCGGGTGATGACGCTGGGCAGGTCGGCGTCGTCGAGGATGATGTTGGCCGACTTGCCCCCGAGCTCCTGCGCCACGCGCTTCACCGTGGGGGCGGCCGCCCGGGCCACTTCCACGCCGGCGCGGGTCGAGCCGGTGAAGGAGACCATGTCGACGTCGGGGTGGGCGGACAGCGGGGCGCCGACGTTGACGCCGTCGCCCTGGACCAGGTTGAACACCCCGGCGGGCACGCCCGCCTCGTCGAGGATCTCGGCGAAGACGATGGCGTTCAACGGCGCCACCTCGGACGGCTTCAGGACCATGGTGCAGCCCGCGGCCAGGGCCGGCGCGACCTTGCAGGCGATCTGGTTGAGCGGCCAGTTCCACGGGGTGATCAGCGCGCACACGCCGATCGGTTCCCGCACGACCAGCGTCGTCCCCATCTCCTCCTCGAAGTCGAACTCCGCCAGCACCCGCCGTGCCGTCAGGAAGTGTCCGAGGCCGGCGCCGGCCTGGGCCCGCTGTGCCATCCGCAAGGGCGCGCCCACCTCCCGGCTGATGACCTCGCCGAGCTCTCCCATCCGAGCCTTGTAGCCCTCGATGATCCGGTCGAGCAGTGCCAGCCGCTCCTCCCGGGTCGTCAGCGAGTACGTCTCGAACGCCGCCCTCGCCGCAGCCACCGCGGCGTCGACGTCGTCCGGCCCGCCCATGGCGATCGTCTCGATCGCCTCCTCCGTCGCCGGGTTGATGACGGCCAACGTCTCGCTGGAGAGCGGGGCGACCCACTTCCCGTCGATGTAGAACTCCCGGGCGTGCTCCACCGTGCCTCCTCGACCGTGCGTCGGGCGCCGAGCGAACTCGCGTCCCACGTGACCCCTCCGGGACGGTACCGGTGCGTCGCGCCGGTGTCGATTCGGCGGCCGCGGCCGGGTCACCGTCGAGCGCTCGGTTCGGGTGTGATCAGCGCCCGCCGGCGCTCGAGCTCGGCGCGCTCCGCCGGTGCGTCGGTGAGCCGGAGCGCGGCGTCGTAGCAGCGCCGCGCGTCGTCCGGCCGGCCCGCCCGGACGAGGAGGTCGGCCTGCGCGGCCGGCAACAGCCAGTAGGTCGGCAGCCGCGGGCCGAGCTCATCGAGGAGGGCGAGGCCGGCGTCCGGTCCGTCGCGCATCCCGATGGCGATGGCGCGGTTCAGCTCCACGACGGGCGAGGGCGCGACCGCGAGGAGCTCCTCGTACAGCTCCACGATGTCGTCCCATCGCGTCGTCGCCGCGGTCTGGGCGGTGGCGTGGCGCTCCGCGATCGCCGCCTGGAGCACGTACGGGCCGCGGCCTCGGGCGGCCCGCAGCTCCCGCCCGGCGCGTGCGATCTCCGATCGCCGCCACCTCCGGCGATCCTGCTCCTCGATCGTGAGGAGCTCGCCGCAGGGACCGAGGCGGGCGTCGCGACGGGAGTGCTGCAGCATGAGGAGCGCCAGCAGCCCACGCGCCTCGGACTCGGTCGGCATCAGCTCGACCAGCTGGCGGGCGAGGGCGATCGCGGTCGAGGCCAGCGCCGTGTCGGCGGCCGCCGAGTACCCCTGGTTGAAGGCGAGGTAGACCACGGCCAGCACCCCGGCCAGCCGCGGCTCGAGCAGCTCGGGCGGCGGCACCTCGTAGGGGATGCCGGCGTTGGCGATCTTGCGCCGAGCCCGCACCAGTCGTTTGGCCATCGTGCGCTCCGTGACCAGGAAGGCGCGGGCGATGTCGGCCACGTCGAGTCCCGCCACCGTCCGCAATGTGAGCGCCACCTGGGCGGAGAGGTCTAGCGCCGGATGGCAACAGGTGAAGATCAGCCGCAAGCGGTCGTCCTCACCGCGCGCCGCGTCGTCGCGGAGCGCGGCCACCGCCAGCTTCGAGCGTTCGTTGGCCGCCCGGCGGAGGAGGTCGATGGCCCGATTCCGGGCCGTGAGGGCGAGCCACGCCGCCGGCTTGGGCGGCACGCCGTCCGCCTCCCAGCGGACCAGTGCGGTCGCGAATGCGTCGCTCGTCGCGTCCTCGGCGAGGGTCCAGTCACCCGTCATGCGGATGAGCCCGGCCACGATGTGCGCCCAGTCCGAGCGGTGCGCCTCGGCGACGGCGTCCGCCGCCGAGCTCACTCGTCGAGTTCCCGCACAGGCCGGATCTCGATGCGTCCGTGACGAGCCATCGGGTGGCGGCTCACGTAGTCGATCGCCTGGTCGAGGTCCTCGCACTCGAGGAGGTCGTAGCCGACGATCCACTCCTTCGACTCCGTGTAGGGGCCGTCCGTGACCAGGACTTGGCCGTCACGGACCCGGATCGTCGTCGCGTCCTCCAGCGGGCGGAGCGCGTCACCTCGCAGCCGGATGCCGCGTCGCTCGCCCTCGGCCACCCAGGCGTGGATGTCGCGACCGTCGTCCGTCGAGTGCTCCGGCTCGGTGTCGGTGGCGATGAACAGCAGGTACTCCATGAGGCTCCTCCTTCGAGCAACGGTACGCACCCACAACGAACGGGAGCACGCCACCGAGGACACCCCCGCGGACCTGCACGCCGCACCGCGGCGATCTCGTTCGCAGCCGGGCGCGTCGCGCCCCCGCGTGCTCCGGGGCTCAGGCGGCCAGCGCGTCCTTCACGAGCTGCAGCGCGCGGCTCGCCGCCGCCGCCCACGCCACGACGGTGGCCGGGTCCTGCTGGGCCGCCGCCTCCCAGTTGATGGTGAAGCAGAAGTACACCCAGGTGTCGTCGAAGGTCATCCCCCCGGCCCCACAGACCGCGTGGAACCCGGGCACGTCGATGCTGCCGCCCTTCGCGAACGCACTCGCCCCGAGTGGGGT
>JBKPRL010000205.1:0-8767 GCA_046734535.1 bacterium
CCCGTGGATGGTGACTGAGTGGGGGTGAGGGCCAGCGCCGCCCTGGCCGCCGCCTCCCTGGCCGCCGCCCCCCTGGCCGCCGCCGCTCACCACCACCATTTTCGCGACAACGTCGCGCCAGTGGCCGCCCTGACCGCCAGAACCGCGACAAGTTCGCGTTTTTGGGGGCGCGATGACGGTGGGACGGTCGGCGCCGCAGGTCCGCGACCCAGAACGGTGACGACGACCGGAGCCGCCGACGACGGTGAGCGGGCGAGGGGTGGCGGGCGCTCAGCGGGGTGGGGCGCCGAGGCGGTCGAGCCAGCGCAGGGGCGGGGTCCGGCCGATCACGTCGCTGAAGCTGATCGCCTCGCTCACCAGGTTGAGCGCGGCGAGCACGACGACGGTCACCCACCAGGCGCCCGGGCCGGTCGTGGCGACCACGCCGAGGCCCGCGCCGGCGCCGAGGACGTTGGAGCCCGTGTCGCCGAGCATGCACTGCTCGCGCAGGTCGGGCCACAGCATCCCGACCCCGGCACCGGCCACCAGCGCGGGTCCGGTCAACTCGGGAGCGAGGCGGGAGGTCACGGCCAGCACCACGATGGCCACGAGGCTGACCTTCCCGACTCGGCCCGGCGCGCGGTCGAGGAGGTTGCCGAGGTTGGCGGCCAGCGCCACGACCAGGGCCGCGCCGAGCAGGTCGGGCAGGGAGCCCCTGGCCCACGGCCAGGCCACCACGACGGCGACGAGTCCCCCGCCGACGAGCTTGAGCAGCCCGGTGGTGAGCTCGCCCTGGCGCAACGCGCCGAGGTGGCCGCGATAGCCGCGTCGCGCCGTCGACCCGGCCAGGTCGTCGAGGAGCCCGAACAGCCCGAAGCCCACGGCCGCCAGCGCGGCCGAACCGATCGAGCGGCCGATCGTCGGTCCGTCGTCCGACCACAGCACGACCAGGCTGTAGGGCAACGCGCCGGCCAGGACGGCGAGGACCACGACGAGGCCGGCGGCGACGGGGATCCGCCGATGCCGGAAGTTCTCCCGCTCGAAGAGCGGTGTGCTCAGGGTCGGCCGCAGGAGCGGCCACAGGCCGACGGCGAGGCCGGCCGACAGTAGGAACGCGACCAGCGTGCTCACGGGCTGGCCTCGGTGCGGAGCAAGAGCCAGGTGACCCAGGGCAGGACGATGCCGAACATCATCGCGGGAATCGCCACCCCGGAGTCGTTGAGGGCGAAGCCGAGGATCCCGACGATGAGCGAGCCGACCAGGCAGGCCCGGACCCCGGGCACCCGCCGCTGGAGGCGATGCAGGTAGCCGGTCCGCCGCAGCAGCAGGAAGGTCAGGAAGGCCAGGCAGACGGGGACCAGCCAGGTCCAAACGCTCGACGTCAGGATGGAGAGGTTGGCCTGCACCTTCCGCTCTACGGTCACCCCGGCGTCACCGTCGACGAGCTGGCGGGCGAAGCGGCCGAGGTGGGTGCGCTGGTCGGCCGGGCGAGACAGGTCGAGCGCGGCGAGGCCACTGATGGCGACCACCGTGCCGGCACCGACGACCAGCAGCTTGGGCACGCTGACCTTCCAGCCCGCGAGGAGGATGACGACCACGGCGAAGGCAGGGACAGTGGCCAGGACGCCGCCCACGTCCGAGCCGAAGGCCGGGTAGCCGTCCACGATGAAGGTGACCGCGAGGATGGCGATGGCGCCGATCAGGAAGCTCCGCGGGGTCTTCTCGGTCAACGCCGCGTCGGGCGGCCACTGCCGGCGGCGCAGCGCGAGCGGTCCGGTGGCCAGCACGACGGCGCTGGCTGCCAGCACGGCGAAGGCCAGGTTGCCCAGGCCCTGGAACCGGCCGGCGACGATCGGCGAGTAGCCGAGCGGGGTGCTGAGCTGGAGGCGGCCGCCGAGCACGATGTCGACGACCTGGAGCAGCCAGTTGAGCGCGACCAGCGCCAGCGCGGGGAGGAACGGATGGATGCGCCGCGTCGTCGCCGCGATGGCCGCGAGGACGGCCGCGGCGACGAACACCGCAATGACGAACGGCGCCAGGCCGAGCCGGTCGTAGCGGAAGAGCCCGGAGAGGAAGGTGATCGGCGGCGTGGCCAGGATGAGCAGCGCGGCGAAGCCCACGACGCCCTGCAGCGCTCGCCGGCGCGACAGGAGCGCCCACGCCGCCAGCCCGTAGGTGAGCACCTGCAGGACGATGTAGACGACGCTGACCGGCCCGACCGTCCGGTCCCGGAAACGGGCGACCTCGTCGGCGGTGGCGAGGTCGGCGGCCAGGTCGGCGTCGAGGCGACGCCCACCGCTGGAAGTGATGGGCGTCGAGTTCATGCTCTCCGGCAGCTTCAGCCCGAGCGAGTCGAGCACGGTCGCGCCGACGTCGGGAAGGGTCACGAAGCCGTCCCGTCGTGTGGTCGCGCTGCGGGCCAGCCCGGGCTCGACCCCCCGCCCCGCCAGCCCGAACACCGTCAGCCGGCCGAACCCGCCTGGCGCGGCCGGGCTGACGACGATGACCCGGTCCCGGTCGAGGTCGACCCGCTGCAGCAGCTGGCCGAGCAGGTCGTCGGCCTGCTGCAGTGTGGTGGCGAGACCCGCGGCGCGCTCTGGTCCCGTCAAGGGCAGCCCGGCGCGGTCGGCCCGCTCCAGGTCCGACAGCTCCACCAGCACGGCGTCGCTGGCGTCCGGGCCAGACCACGCGGCGTCGAAGGCGTCGAGCACGGCCGCCGGGTCCATGCGCCGTCCGCCGGGCGCAGACGGGTCGACCACAGTGAGGTCCCTCGAGACTGTGCCACCCCCGACGCGTCCCTGCGTGTCCATCATCGCCAGTGCGGCCTCGCGGTGGCGCTGGTCGACTCCGGTCGGCGGACCGCCGTCGGCGTTGGCGATGACCGCGGCGGACCGGCCGGCGTCCTCGATGGCCTGGCCCATCGCACCGGGCACCGAGCCGTACAGGAGGCCATCGGCGTCGGTCCGGGCGTCCTCGACCGCCAAGGAGAGGACGGCCGCGTCGTCGGCGTCGTGACCGGTGAGGGCCTCGAAGATGGCGGCGCCCGTGTTCGGCCCGATCTGCTCGCCCGCGTCGACGGCGTCGCCGGCGCGGCCGCGATCGACTCGGGCCCGGTTGCCCGCCCCGAGCGTCACGTAGCCCTCGCCGAGGTCGGTGCGGGGACCGATGGCCCGCACCGACAGTGAGGCCACGGCCGACCGCCCGAGGAGGTCCATCAGGTGGGGCGGTCGCTGGTCGGCCACGTCCTGCCACACCAGGCGGGGCATCGAGACGATCAGCACCTTCCCCGGGGGTTCGGCCGCGGCGGCAGTGGCCCCACCGACGGTGTCCCCATCGGCGGCGGCCGCGCCCGGGGCCGGGCCGGCGAGCACCCCGGCCGCAGCCAGCAGCCCGCAGACGGCAGCGCGCAACCGCGTCATGAGGGCCTGAGCAGGTCCCGGTACAGCTCCTCGGTGGCCTCGACCAGCGCGCCGGCCCCCCACACCTCGTCGACGGCCGCACGGCCCGCTTCGGCCATCCGCCGCGCCGCGACCGGGTCGGCGAGGAGCTCGGCGACCGCGGCGGCCAGCGCCCGCGCGTCGCCGATAGGCACGATCCGGCCGCTGACCCCTTCCCGGATCACCTCGGGCACGAGGCCCACGGGCGTGGCGACGACCGGCCGGGACAGCACGAGCGCCTCGGCCAGCACGAGCGGGCCCGACTCCCAGACGGAGGGGATCACGACGACGTCGGCGGCGGCAAGCTCGTCGGGCGCGTTGTCGCTCGGCCCGGCGAGCAGGACGGCACCGTCGAGGCCGCGAGCGCGGATCTGGTCGGTCAGCTCGCCCGCCAGCGGACCCTCACCGACGATGGCGACGCGGACGTCGACCCCGTTGGTCCGCAGGAGCGAGGCGGCCTCCACCAGGGTGGAGAGCCCCTTCTGCGGATGCAGGCGGGCCACGCACACGACGAGCGGCTGGCCGTCGGCGACGCCGAGGCGGTCCCGTACCTCGTCGCGGGGGCGTCGGGCTTCGGGCGGCGGACCGAGCGGCCGGATGACCCGCACCGGCCGGGAGGTGTGCTGCTGCACATACCCCCCGACCTCGGGCGACACGGCCAGCAGCGCGTCGGCACCCTTGAAGACCCGACGCTCGAGGATGCGCATGATCCGGGCCGCCCGGCCGCTCGTCTCGTCGAGGATGATGTTGTGCACGGTCACCACCACCGGCGGGCGGTGGCGCCGAGCGCGGCCAGCCATGATCGCCAGCCAGCCGGCCTTGAGCCCGTGGGCGTGCACGAGGTCGACGCCGCCGACGACACGGCGCAGCTGCCGGCAGGCCGTGGCGAGACCGTCGGGCGAGAGGTTGGTCGGGATGGCGACGACCGCGTCGAGGGGTCGGATGCCGTCCATGACGCCAGCCGGACCGGCGAGCACGATCCGCCAGCCCCGCGCCGACAGCGCGGCTGCCAGCGCGCCGACGTGTCGGCGGATGCCGCCCGTCGAGGGACCGAGCACCTGCAGGATCGTCGTGCCTCCGCCCGGCTGGGCTGTCGCCGGCGCTGGGTCGAGGGGCTGGTCCGGCTGGTCAGGCACTGCGCGCCCCGAGCAGCGTGCGCCACGACCGGCCACTGGCCGGGGGCAGGGCCAAGGCGAAGACGATCGCGCCCGCCAGGCCGCCGAGCACCAGCGTCACCAGCGCGCTGGCTCGCCCGCTGCCGCCGAGCGCCCGGGTGACCGCGGTCATGGCCAGCCCGGCGAGCACCGCGATGCCCAGGCCGGCCACGATGCCCCGCGCCACCCCCGTCCCCCGCAGCTCGGGCAGTGAGCGCTCGGTGATGACGGCGAGGACGACGGTGCCGACGAGGTGGGCGCCTCCGTACGCCGCGGCCAGCGCCGCCGCCCGCTCGCTGTCGGCCGTCAGCATCGAGCCGACGACCATGGCCAGCAGCCCGGCCACGGCGACCAGGCCGTTGGCCAGCGTCGGGCTGCGGACGTCGCCCTGCGCGTACCGCACCCGCGTCAACAGGAAGAAGAGGCCGTAGCCCACCAGCCCCGGCGCGAACGCGGCGACGGCGTGGGCTAGCGGCGCGATGGCGCCCCCCGCGACGTGCCCGTACGCGGTGAGCCGCACCAGGGGCCACGCCAGCGCGAGGAGGGCGGCGCTGGCCAGGGCGCACCCGGACACCGTCGTGACCACCCCGTCCCCGACCAGCCGCGCCAGGCGATGGCCGGCACGGGCCAGCACGGCGCTGGCCATGGCCGGGAAGCGCGCCGTCGCCACCGGCACCGCGATGAGCGCGTACGGCAGCTGGAAGAAGGCGAGGGCGAAGGTGAACCGGGCCACCGTCCCGCTCGCCCCGTTGCCGATCACGAGGACGCCGAGCGTGAGCAGCTGCGTCAGGCCGAGGTAGGCACCGGCCCAGGCCCCCTGGCGGGCGAGGCGGGCCACCTCGGGGTCCCGGGCCAGGCGTGGCCGCCACCGCACCCCGTGGCGCATGGCCGCCACGACGGGCACCGCGGTGAAGGCGACGACCCCGAGGGTCGTCCCTCCGGCCAGCACGGCCAGCTCGGCGCCCGACAGCGACAACGACGGCGGCCGTCCATCCCGCAGGCGGTCGAACAGCAGGTACGCGGCAATGACGACGAGGTTGTTGACGAGCGGCGCCACCGCGGGCGCGGCGAAGCGACGGCGGGCCTGCAAGAGGGCCGTCGCCACCAGGCCGGCGGCGTAGAACAGCAGCTGCACCAGGAAGATGGCGAGGAAGCGGGTGCCCAGCTCCCGCTTGTCGGCTCGGACCGAGGGGTCCGACTCGGCCACGGTGAGGAGGCGCATGGCCAGCGGCGCGACCACCAGGGCGAAGGCCATCAGGACGCCGAGCGTGGCGAGGAGCCACCCCAGCACGGCGTTGGCCAGGCGGTTGCCGGACCCGTCGCGCTCGTCGGCGGCGACGAGGGCGGGCACCATCACCGCCTGGACCGACCCGGCGGCGAAGAGCTCGAAGAGGATGTTCGGCACGAGGTTGGCGGTCTCGTAGACGTCGCCCAGGGCCGTCGTCCCGAGCACCGCGGTGACGACCACGATGCGGGCGAACCCGCTGACCCGCGAGACCAGCGTGAGCCCGGCGATGGTGGCTGTCGAGCGGCCGAGCTCGTGGTCGCGCTGCACCGCCTGGTCCGGGACCATCTCGGCCCGGACGTCGCTCTTCTCCTCCCAGTCGGTCACGGCCGGCGGGGCGGGAGCAGTGAGTCCGCGCCGTCGTCGACGCCGTAGTGGCCGACCTGGCCCTCTGGCAGCCCGGCGAGGGCGAGGATGAGTGCGCTGACGCCGGCGAAGTCGCCCACGTGGTCGACCGTGGAGACCTTGTCACGCACGCGACCGTCGCCGCGCGCCGACGGCACGATCCCGTGGTCCTGTTCGTCGCTGGCCAGGGGTTCGTCGAGCGGCGCGTCGGCGGCCACGGCCATCGGCCGGCCGTTCGCCGCGATCGCCTCGAGCGCGGGCTGCAGCACAGGGGCCAGGTCTACGGTCTTGGTCCGGCCTCCCAGGACGACGAGCTCCATGTCGGCGGTCGACACCCCGTCCTGCCCGAGCGGGCCTCGCACCGAGGCCAGCCCGGCGTCATCGAGCTGGCGGAGGAAGTCGGCCAGCGCGGTGGCGGCCGGGGTGGCCGGCGCGTCCGTCGTCGGCGTCGGCGCCACGGTGTCCGACGTGGCCGACGTGTCGCCGGTCAACGGCTCCGACGTCGGGGACGGGACTCTCTGCTCCGCATGCACGCCCGCGATCAGTTCGCCGAGCCGCCGCCCGATCGCCGCCTGCACCTGGTCCGCCTGCGACTGCTGATCAGAGGTCAGGTCGAGCTGAGCGCCGAAGGCGGCGAGGGCGTCAGGGTCGGCGAGGGCAGCTTTCAGCTCGACGTCGGACACGGTGTCGGCGCCGGCCACCTTGAGTCCGTCACGGGTCTGGCTCAGCGAGTCGTTGGACGTGCCCTGCGCTCGCAGGACCATGACGTGGGCGCCGGCGAGCACATCGGTGAGGAAGGCGGCCGGCCCTTGCTGCGTGAGCGTGCCGGAGCGGCCCTCCAACGCGGAGGCCCGATTCTCGAGCGCGGCGTTCTTGGCCTCCAGCTCGTCGAGGTTCTTCTCGATGCGGCCCTGGGTGCTCTTCAGGTTGTCGACCACGGAGCGCTGGACGACGGTGGATCCCGCGGCCACACCGATGGCCAGCGCGAGGAACACCGCCACCAGGCTGTAGACGTGGTACCGGATGTTGATCATCAGCCGAACCCGGACCGCAGGTACGTCCACAGGCTGCGCAACCACAGCCGCAGCGGCTCGTTGACGAGGGTGACGGCGAGCAGCGCGGCGAGGGCGCCGAGGACGAGCACCGAGATGTCGCGGGTCTTGACCACCGGCCGGTAGAGGCGGTTGACGCCCTTGGCGTCGACGAGCGACGCGCCGACGCGCAGGCGCACCAGGAAGGTGGAGGCCATGCCGGCGCGGCCCTTGTCGAGGAACTCCTCCATCGAGTTGTGCGTGCCGACGGCGACGATGAGCGGCGCGCCGAGCTCGTGGGCCAGGAGCAGGGCGATGTCCTCGCTCGTGCCCGCGGTCTCGAACTGCTCGAACGGCAGCCCGAGCGCCGTCAGGCGATCGGCGCCGGGCGCCTTCCCGTCGAGGTACGCGTGGACGATGAGCTCCGCGCCGGAGTGCATCGCGGCGTCGGACACGGAGTCGAAGTCCCCGATGATGATGTCGGGCTTGACGCCGATCTCCAGCAGCGCGTCGGCGCCGCCGTCCACACCGATGGTGACCGGCTTGACCTCCCGCAGGTAGCCCGAGCGCTTCAGGGCGGCCAGATCCTCGCGGTAGTCGATGCCCCGCACCACGACGAGGGCGTGGCGGTCCTTGAACGACGTGCGCACGGGGGGGAGGTCCGGGCTGTCGGTGGCCAGGTGGTGCTCGCGCTTCAGGTACTGGAGGGTGTTGGTGGCGAACTTCTCGAGCTCGGCCCCGAGGGTGTGCCGAGCGTCCTCGATGTTCTGCTCGAGCTCGTGGACGTCGCGGCGCACCCCGCTGGCCAGCTGCTCCTCGCCTCGCCACACCTCGTTCTCGACGACGGTGACGACGTCGCCGTCGTGCAGCGACTCGAGCAGGGCCGGCCCAAGGTCGTCGACCAGCACGGTGCCGGAGGCCACCACGAGGAGCGGGCCGTAGTTCGGGTAGCGGCCCGTCATCGAGGCTGCGACGTTGAGCACGGCGGAGGCGTCCGCCTCGACCAGGCCCTCGGCGGCCACGCGATCGAGATCGGTGTGGTCGATCACGGCGATCTCACCCGGGAGGAGCTGCTTGACGAGGTCCTTCGTCCGCCGGCCGATCCGCACCGGGGCCTGGACGACGATGCGCTCCTCGGCCGTGCCGCTCACGACGTCACCGCGCGGGTGATGCGGAGTAGGCCACAGGCGGTCACGACGCCACCGCTCGGGCTCCGTCGAGCAGCTCCTCGGCGTGGCGTCGAGCCGAGCCGCTGGCGCTCATCCCCGACAGCATGCGGGCCAGCTCGACCACGCGCGCCTCACCGTCGACCGGGCGCGCTTCGGCCACGCTGCGACCGCCGGACTCCTGCTTGTCGACGACCAGCTGATGGCCGGCGGACGCCGCCACCTGGGCCAGGTGGGTGACGACCAGCACCTGGTGGCGCTGACCCAACCGGGCGAGGGCGCGACCGACCGCCAGTGCCGCCTCTCCGCCCACGCCGGCATCCACCTCGTCGAACAGCAGGGTGTCGGGCGCCTCCGTGAGCACGAGGCG
>JBKPRL010000206.1:0-17756 GCA_046734535.1 bacterium
CGAAGCGGTCGTCGCTCAGGCCGTTCCGGTGCAGGAGCAACGTCGTCCACCCGGAACGGGCCAGGAGCATCGCCGTCGCGGCGCCGGCCGGGTGGGCGCCGACGACCACCGCGTCGTAGGAGGAGGCCGGTGGGCGGGTCGAGGGGCGCGAGAGCTGGGACATGCGGATCCGGTTCGGTAGGGGTCGCTCCGGCGGAGCGATCTGGAGTGACGGTACGGACGACGCCTTCGCGCCCTCTTCCTGCCGCGGAGAAGGCCCGGGGAAGGTCACGGTCCGACCATGGTGTCGTGACGCCGCCCTTCGATCGCGCCCCGGTGGACGCTGCGGTGCCCGAGCCGCCGTCGCGGGACCTACGCTCACCCGGCCGCGGCCGGCCCACTCCGGCCAGGCCCGATGCGATGACAGGAGCTCCTGGGGCGATGACGACGGTCGAGATCACGATGCTCGGCCGCTTCTCGGTGGCGGTCGACACCGTCCCGGTGGCCGAGGCCGGCTGGACGCGGCGCCACGCCGCCGCGCTCGTGAAGGTCCTCGCGCTGGCGCCCGATCGGCGCCTGCACCGCGAGCAGCTCGTCGACCTGATCTGGCCGGAGGACAGCCTGGACGAGGCGGTGCCCAAGCTGCACAAGGCCGCGCACTACGCCCGGCGCGCCCTCGCCGTGCCAGACGCCGTCGTGCTGCGCGGCGACCACGTGACCCTCCTGCCGAGGACGCAGACGACGGTCGACGCGCTGCAGTTCGAGGAGCTTGCTCGTCAGGCCCTCGCCAACGAGGACGTCGTCGCGGCGCGGCGCGCCCTGGCGCTCTACGGCGGCGAGCTGCTGCCCCAGGATCGCTACGACGAGTGGGCCGAGAAGCACCGGGAGCAGCTCCGCCTGCGCCACCTCGACCTCCTGCGGCTCGACGGCCGCTGGGACGAGCTCGTCGAGCTCGACGCCGGCGACGAGTCGGCCCACGTCGCGCTGATGCAACGGCATGCCGCCAACGGCGATCGCCACGCTGCGCTCCGGCAGTTCGAGCGCCTCGACAAGGCGCTCCGACGCGAGCTCGGCGTCGCGCCGGGACGGGCCGCGGTCGAGCTGCGTGACCGTCTGCTCGCCGACCACGAGGTCGCGCTGTCGCCGCCGGAGGAGATGGTGGGGCGCGACCGTGAGCTGGGACTGGCTGAGCGGGCCGTATCGGCGACGGTCGCCGGGCGCAGCCGGACGCTGATCATCAGCGGGCCGGCCGGCACGGGCAAGTCGTCGATGCTGGCCGTGCTGACCCGTCGGGCCCGGGAGCTGGGCTGGCGCATCGGGCAGGGCACGTCGGCGCCGGTCGAGGGGGCATGGCCGTACGCACCGGTCGTCGAGGCGATGGCCGACCTCTGCCGGCGCCACCCGACCCTGCTCGACGGACTGGCGGATCAGCACCGCGAGGAGATCGACCGGGTCCTGGTCGGCGAGGAGATCTCGTGGTCAGGAGGCAGCTCGCACCAGCGCCTGTTCGTGGCCACGGCCGAGCTGGTCCGGCTCGCCGCGGCGACGAACGGCCTGCTGCTCACCTTCGACGACGTCCACGACGCCGACGACTCCAGCCTGCGCTTGCTGCACTACCTGGCCCGGTCGACCCGTGAGGACCGCGTCTGCCTCGTCCTCACCCACCGGCCGAGCCCGCTGAGCGAGATCCTGACCGAGACCCGCCAGAGCCTCCTCGACCGCCACGGCGCCACCGAGATCGTGCTCGGTCCCCTCGACCGGGACGGCATCGCGCGGCTCGTCGGTCGGTACGTCACCGCGCCCACGTCCGAGCAGGTGGACGAGATCGCGGCGTTCAGCGGCGGCGTGCCGTTCGCGGTCCACGAGCTCGCCCGTCGAGCGGCCCGGGAACCGAGGTGGGTGCGGGCCTTCGACGCCACCATGATCAGCGGCATCGCGCCCGCCACCCGCGAGGTGCTTCAGCGCGTCGCCGTGGTGGGGTCATCGTTCGACACGGACGAGCTCGTCGCGCTCTCCGGCCTTCCCGAAGAGGAGGCGTACGCTCGCCTCGACGACGCGCTCGACGCGCTGGTCGTGGAGCCGACGAGCTCCGGCTACCGGTTCCGCCACAAGCTCGTGCGCGACGCGCTGCTCGACGATGTCCCGCCGCATCGGCGACGGCGCATCCACCGAGACGCCGCGAGCCGGCTCATCGAGCTGGGCGCCTCTCCCGCCCGCGTCGGCCACCACCTGCTGGAGTCCGGCGCCGGCGCCGAGGCCGTCCCCTACCTGCTGCGGGCCGCGGAGACGGACGCCGCCGTCGGCGCCTATCGCGACGCACTCAACCTCGTCGACGCGGTCCGGCCCCATGCGGTGGGCGAGCACCGTGCCGCCGCCCTCTCGCTGCGGGCCGACCTGCTCAACGCCATCGGTGAACCGATGGCCGTGGCGGCCTACCGCGAGGCCCTCGACGGCGCTCCGCCGGAGGCGGCCCGCCGCCTGCGCGTCCGCTTGGCGCGGAGCGCGCTCATGACCGGCGATCTGGAGACGGTGGCCGCGGCGCTGGAGGGGCTCGAACCGGACGGCGGAACCGACGACGCCGACATCCTCCTGGCGCGGGGCAAGCACGCCTACTTCACCTCGGATTACGACCTCGCGGAGGCGGCCAGCCTCGAGGCCCAACGGCTGGTGCTGGCCGGCGACCGCAGCTGGAAGGTCCTCGACCTGTTCTCGCTGCAGGCGCTGCTCGCCCACCGGACCGGCAGCTGGTTCGACCGGATGCGCGTCGAGCTGGTCCGCACCCGGGACAACCCGGAGATGGCCAACGCCCTCTTCGACGGGTACCTGTGCGCCGCCGAGTACATGCTCTACGGGCAGACGCCGTACGACCAGGTCATCGTCGTGGCCCGCGACGTGCAGGCGACGGCGAGGCGGAGCGGTGCCCTGCGTGCGGCGGCCTTCGCGTCGGCCCTGATCGGAGAGGCGGCACTGCTCTCCGGCGACCTGCCGCTCGCCGCCACGGAGCTGAGCGAGGCGAGCGAGCTCCACCGTGACCTCGGATCGATCGCCGGGCACGCCCACTGCGTCCAGCGCCTGGCCGAGGTGCGGCTCGCCGAGGGCGACCACCGCGCCGCGCTGGCGCTCCTGCACGAGGCCCTGCACCTGGCCCGGTCCTCCGTGATCGCCCGCCACCTCCTCCAGCGGGTCTTCGGGACGATGATCCTCGCCACCCGAGATCCACTCGATGCCCGCGCCGTGGTCGATCGGGCCGAGTCGACGATGGGCTGGGACGACGCCTGCCTGTTCTGCTCGATCATGCTCGACGTCCCCGCGACGATCGCCTGCGCACGCGTCGGGGACCTCGACCACGCCCATCGCCACCTCGAGCGGGCCGAGGAGTCGGCCTTGCTGTGGCAGGGGACGTCGTGGGAGGCCGGGATGGCCGAGGCGCAGGCTGCGGTCGCGGCCGCCGAGGGCGACCACGAGGCCGCGAGGGCCCGGCTGCAGCTCGCCGCCGAGCAGTTCGAGCGAGCCGGGCAGCCCCTCGACGCGCGGCGGTGCCGCCAGTCGCTCGCCGCCGCCTGAACCCCGCCGCCTGACCCTCTCTTCCTGAGGAAGGCATGCACCCCCACTTCCGGTTTCCGGAGCTGCCGGTGAATGCTTCCGGCTGCAACCATCACCGGCGCGGCCGACGTCACCTCCTGATGCACGCATCCCCACACGCGCCGGTGGCGCCGGTCGCAGGGGGATCCTGCTGCGACCGGCGCCACCGGGTCTGGGGGCTGGCTACCTCACGAGCCTGGCGGGGCGAACAGCTCGAGGGCGATGTTGTCGGGGTCGCGGAACGAGAGCCCGGATCCGTAGCCGGCGTCCTTGATCTCGCCGTGGGCGATGCCCAGCTCGTCCAGGCGCTTCGCCCAGTCCTCGAGCTCGCTCCGGCTGGCGCAGCCGAACGCGATGTGGTCGAGGCCGGGACGACGCTCGTTGAACGCCTCGGCCGTGGCGAGATCGGGGAAGCCGTGCAGGCCGAGGAGGGTGCCACCCACCGAGTACACGATGTGGCGGAACGGGCCGGTGTCCTCATCGAGCACGGGCTCGGCGCCGAGGACCTTGGTGTACCAGGCCTCGCTGCGGGCGAGGTCGGACACCGTCACGGCAACGTGGGTGATGGCAGGCATGGTGGTGGGCGTGGCCACGGTCGTGGTGCTCCTTGTGTCGTCGCGGGATGTGTCAATGGGAAGGTACGTCCACGGGCCTTCTCCGGGTCTTCCCACCGGGTGTGACGTCCGTCTACTCGAGGGAAGATGTCGCGAGGCCGATCGGCCCCGGCCGGTCACGGGTCGCGCCAGGCGCGCTCGAACGGCAGGCGCCACGCGTGCGGCGCGATCAGCTGGTGGATGGCGTTGGGTCCCCACGAGCCGGGCGGGTAGGAGCGGACGGGCGGGGGCATCTCGAGCAGCGGCATCGAGATCTCCCACAGGCGCTCGATGCCCTCCGCCGTCGTGAACAGCGTGTGGTCGCCGCTCATCGCGTCGTGGATCAGCCGCTCGTAGGCCTCGAGCACCTCGGCCTGGCGTCCCGTCTCGTGCAGCGCGAACTGGAGGCTGAGCTTGTCGAGCCTCATCCCCGGCCCCGGTCGCTTGCCGTAGAACGAGAGGGACAGCTTGGAGGCGTCAGCCAGGTCGAACGTGAGGTGGTCCGGGCCGTGGGCGCCCACCCCGGAACCAGGCGGGAACATGCTCTTGGGCGGCTCGCGGAACGCGATGGAGATGATGCGGGCGCCTTCGGCCATGCGCTTGCCGGTGCGGAGGTAGAAGGGCACGCCGGCCCAGCGCCAGTTGTCGATCTCGCAACGGAGCGCGATGAACGTCTCGGTCTCCGAGTCCGCCGACACCCCCGGCTCGTTGCGGTAGCCGCTGTACTGGCCGCGCACGACGTGGCTGGGCTCGACCGGGCGCAGCGAGCGGAACACCTTGTTCTTCTCCTCGCTGATCGCGCCGGGCTCCAGCGCGGTCGGCGGCTCCATGGCCATGAACGCCAGCACCTGGAACAGGTGGGTCACGACCATGTCCCGGTACGCGCCGGTCTTCTCGTAGAAGGCCAGCCGCGAGTCGAGCGCGAGCACCTCCGGCACGTCGATCTGCACGTGGTCGATGTGGTTCCGGTTCCAGATCGGCTCGAACAGGCCGTTCGCAAAGCGGAAGGCCAGGATGTTCTGGGCCGCCTCCTTCCCGAGGAAGTGGTCGATCCGGTAGATCTGCTCCTCGGCGAACGTCTCGTGGAGCGAGGCGTTGAGGGCGCGGGCGCTGGCGAGGTCGGTGCCGAAGGGCTTCTCCATGATGATCCTCGCCCGGTCGACGAGGCCGGCCTCCCGCAGGGTCCGCACGACGCTCTGCGCCGCGGCCGGCGGGACGCTCAGGTAGTGCAGCCGGCGCGGCTCACCACCGAGCTCGGCGTCGGCCTTGTCGACGGCTTCGGCCAGCGCCTCGGCACCGCCGTCCTGGGACACGTAGCGCAGCGTGCGCGCGAAGTCCGCCCACTGCTCCTCGGAGACGCCACGGCTGGCGAACTCCTGGCAGGCCTGATAGGCGAAGTGCCGGAACTCTTCCTCCGACATGTCGTCCAGCGAGGTGGCGACGATGCGGCACTCCGGGATCAGCCCGGCCCGTGAGAGGTGGAGCAGTCCCGGCAGCAGCTTTCGGCGGGCGAGGTCCCCGGTCGCCCCGAACAGCACGATGACGTACGGCCGCACCGGGGCCATCAGGGTCGGGACGACGTCGCTGGGATCGCTCATGACCTTCCCTCCAGACGTGCTTCGCGCAGGATAGGTGGCCGAGGTTGCGGCCGTGTCCGGACGACGACGGCGGGGTCGTGCGCCGCGGTGCCTGACTAGTCTTCCGCTGCTCTTCGGTCGAAGGGGAGGGGAATGTTCGACTCACAGCCGATCGAGACCGCGATCGGGCTCGTGCTGATGTTCTTCGTGATCGCACTGGCCGCATCGAGCCTGGTGGAGATCATCTCGCAGGTCTTCACGCTCCGGGCCAACGATCTCGAGACCGCGATCGGCCAGATGCTGACGGGGCAAGCACCGCGCATGCCCAAGACGGTGTCCGAGCTCTCGGTCGACGAACGCGCGCTCCTCGGGATCGATGCAGGTGCAACGGATCGGGCCCTCACGGCGGCCGAGATCACGAAGCTCCAGCAGGAGATCCCCAAGTACGACCCCAAAAGCGCCATCGAGAGCGCGATCGGCGTCTTCAAGGGGACCAGCGTGTACGAAGCCGCGGCCGCCGGAGCCCGCCGCGGCGTGAAGTGGGGCAAGCCGAGCTACCTCGCGGCCCGCTCGTTCGCCGACAGCGTCGGCGAGATCCTCGGCAACGTGAGCGACGAGGGCGTGATCAGTCCGGAGGCGTGGGAGCGCCTGCCGGAAGGGCTGAAGCGGCGGCTCGTCTCGATCGGCACGTCAGCCGATGCGATCGCCCAGGACGAGAAGCAGCGCGCGCTCGCCATCCGCAGCGGTCTCGAGCAGTGGTTCGACGACACGATGGCCCACGCCTCGGGCGCCTACAAGCGGTGGACGAAGTGGTGGCTGTTCGGCATCGGGTTGCTGATCGCCATCGTCGCCAACGCCTCCGCCTTCCACGTCGCCGAGCGGCTGTGGGCCGACCCGCCGACGCGCTCCGCCGTGGTGAGCTCGGCCGGTCAGGTCGCGTCGCGGACGGACCCCAGCCAGAACATCCCCGACGTCGCCCACGCGACCAGCCGGCTCGAGGAGCTCAAGCTGCCCGTCGGTTGGGACGCTCCGAGCCGGAACGCGTGGAACGAGCCGCGCGACTACTGGAGCTGGCGGCCGTACATCATGGTGCTCGGCTGGATCGTGACGGGTCTCCTGGTGACCCTCGGCGCACCGTTCTGGTTCAACCTCCTCACGCAGCTCGCCTCGCTGCGCTCGACGGGCGCCAAGCCGCCGCCGGCCGCGCAGGACGACGCCTCAGCGACGTCCCTGCAGCAGGACCTGACGTCGGCCGCGCCCGCGATCTTCGCCGTCCGACCCCCGCCGGCAGCCGAGCCCGGCGAGGAGGCCGCGGCCGTCCCCGCCGCCCGTGGAGGCCCGCCGCCGGCTCGCCGTTCGCCGAAGCAGAAGGTCGCGGCCGCCTTCGGCCTGCGGGCCCCGTAGCGCCATGCGGCGGGTGGTTGCCGCCGCAAGTGTGCACCCGCAGCTCCGGATGCCGGAAGTACAGGTGCATGCCTTCCTCAGGAAGGGACTATGAGGGCATGGCCAGCACCACTCGGACGCCGAGCAGGCGCACCGCCCTCGTCAGCTCGAACCGCCCGAGCACGAGCCGCGCCGCGCGGGCGACCTCGGCAGGATCGGTCGTCGGCGCCGGCAGCTTGCTGATCTTGGTGCGGGTGAAGAAGCTCGCGGTGCGCACCTTGACCGCGACGTGGGTCACCGTGCGCCCCTCGGCCACGACCGACTCCGTGACCTCGGTGGCCAGGCGGACCAGGTGGTCGTCCAGCTCGACGAGGTCGGACACGTCGCGGGTGAAGGTCGTCTCGCGGCTACGTCCTCGAGCCAGGCGGGCTTCACCGACGACGGGCCCTCCACCACCGCCGAGGCCCTGGACCTTCAGCCCTGGCCCGATCGTCGGCCCGAACGTGGCCGCCAGCGTGCCACGGTCGGCCGTCGCGAGCTCCCGAACCGTCCGCACACCGAGCTCCTCCAACCGCCGTGCGGTCCGCGTTCCGATCCCCCAGATGCTCGTGACCGGCCGGTCCCCCATCACCTCGAACCAGGTGGCCCAGGTCAGGCGGGCCACGCCGCCGGGCTTGGCGAAGCCGGTCGCCGTCTTCGCTTGGAGCTTCGTCTCACCGATCCCGACCGCGCAGGTCAGCCGCGTGGTCTCGAGCACCTTCTCCTTGAGCGCGCGGGCCAGGGCCTCGGGATCGTCGCACGTGGCCCCCACGAAGGCTTCGTCCCAACCCCAGACCTCCACGACGACGGGGAAGGCCCGCAGCGTCGCCATCACCTCCGCCGATGCGGCGTCGTACGCCGCCCGGTCGGACGGCAGGAACACGGCCTCCGGACAGCGCCGGGCCGCGGCCGCGAGGGGCATGCCGGACCGCACCCCGAACGCCCGGGCCTCGTAGGAGGCGGTGGCGACCACCTGGCGAGGGCGGGTCGGGTCGCCGTCGCCGCCGACGACCACCGGGCGCCCGGCCAGCTCCGGCCGGCGCCGCACCTCGACCGCGGCCAGGAACTGGTCGAGGTCGACGTGGAGGATCCAGTCACGGAGGCGACCCACGTCGCCACCCTCGCGCGCCCGGACGGGTGTCGCAGAGGTCGTCCGCGACACCCGTTCCGGGGAGGACCCGCTGGCTGGCTAACCCTTGATCAGCGAGCCGTCCGGCGCCACGACGAACCAGACGCCGCTCGTGCCCTGGCCGTTGGTCTGTCCCGGCGCGCTGTCACCGATGAACGTGTAGAGCGGCCACTGGCCGGCCTTCAGCTGGTAGGTCTCGTTCGGTCCCTCGACCACCGAGAAGACCTTGGGGTCGAGGCCGGTGGGGAGCTCGGCCGACGTGGTCGTGGCCGCGGGCCAGTTCTCGGCGCAGGCACCGGAGCAGCTGGGCGTACCGGCCGTGTCCTTCGTGAACGCGTAGAGCGTCATGCCCTTGGCGTTGGTCAGGATCTGGCCGAGCGGAGTGGTGGCCACCACGACCGCCGCACCGGACGCCGCGGAGCCGCCCGCGGCGGTCGTGGCCGGCGCCTCGGTCGTGGCCGGCGCCTCGGTGGTGACCGCCGCCGCAGTGGTCGCGGGGGCGGCCGTCGTTGCTGCCGCGCCGGTGTCGCTGCTGCTCTTGCTGCTGCTCCCGCAGGCGCTGACCAAGGCCAGGCTGGCGGCGATGCCGGCAACCACGCGTCGAGTCCTCATCATCTGCCTCCTCGAGGGGTGTGCTGTCGATGCGGGTACGCACGGAACCGTCCGAGCGGTTCTCGGCGCGGTGGGCACGAGCCCGCGGACCCTCCGGCGGGTTTCAGGCGCGGTGGTCGAGGAGGGCGGGGCCCGAGGGCGCTGACCAGGAACAACAGGCGGCCGAGGAGGAGCAGGGCCACCGAGCCCGCCGCCAGCGAGGGCCAGGAGAAGGCGATGCCGCCCGCCACGAACAGGCCCGCAGCGCCGGTCAACGACCCGGTGGTGACGGCGTCGGTCCGTCTGGCCGCGGGCGCGGATCGGGCCGGTCGAGGTTCCAGTGCCGGGTGAGCCCCACGAACCAGCGACCCTCCGACACCGGCATCAGGATGAAGCGGCTGATGGTGCGCTGGTGCCCGAGGTAGTCGGAGTAGAGCAGCTCGACCGTCATCTCCTGCCGGTTGCGGATGGCCGCGGTGGCGACGGCGAACTCGGGGCTGCCCGGGTCCCGGATCGCCCCCTGCCAGTAGCCGATCTCGCCGGGGGGCAGGTACAGGTCGCGCGTCAGCCGATGGAAGTCCGCTTCGTCGGCGTGGTCGACGTCGCCCTGCCGGCGCTCACCCGCGAACCACCACCGGTCGAGCACGGCGAGACCGGGCCCCACGTTGCGGATGGCGATGGCGAAGTAGATGGACTCCGAGGTCGCCTCCGCGGCCGCCAACCCACCCGAGACCATGACCTTGTGCTGGTCCTGGAACAGCACCTTCTGCTCGGGATCCTCCGGCCGGGCCGGCCCCAACAGGGGCCACAGCTGGGCGGCGAGCGACTGCTCGGAGATCCGTGCCGTGCGGTGAGCCGAGCGCACGGCGGAGAAGGTGGCGAGCGCGAGCACGAGCGTGGCCACGGCGGTCGACACCGACGCGATCGCGACCCAGTCGAGGGAGGCCAGCACCCGCTCATCATCGCAGTCGTCGACTCGGCACCGCCGGTGCCGGGCCCGACCCGCGATCGGGCGGTGGCTCAGGCGGCGTAGTTGCGCAGGATCCGCAGCGCCGCCGGGCCGTACGGGCCAGAGGCGATGAGCGCGGCGTCCTCCGGCGCCAGGCGGCGGGCGCCCACCCGGCAGAAGCTCCCGGCCGTACCGACGATGCTCGACTCCGCATCGTCCGGACCGAAGGTCCAGGGCTCGCCGTCCGGCCCGGTCAGCCGGCAGTAGACCGGATGGGCCTCCTCCCCTTCCAGCGAGAACGCGTATGGCAGCGTGCTGTGGCCCAGCCACGCGATGTGCCGCAGCCGATCGGTGTCGGGGAGCTCGATCCCGAGGGGCCCGGTGATGTCGAGGCCGTGAGCCCAGTGCTCGGCGAGCCGGGTCGTGGCCAGGGTGGCCGGCTTGAGCGAGCCGGCCACCCACGGGAGCCGCGTGCCGGGTTCGGCGGCGCGCAAGGCCGAGAGCGAGGCCCGCTGCGCGGCGCGCCATCGCGCGAAGACGTCCGCCGGCTCGGCCCGTTGCTCGCGCACCATGCGGTCGGCGGCGTCGTCCACCCCGCGTGCGTCAGCCGGCCAGCCGGCCTCCGCCGTCGATGCCCCGGCGCTGGCCGCGACCGCTTCGTCCGTCTGCGCGAGGTGGAGGACGACGTCGGCGATGGTCCACCCCGGCGCGGCGGACGGAGATCGCCACGCGTCGTCGTCCAGCGCGGCCAAGATGCGGTCGAGCCGCTCGTCCTCAGCCGCCAGGTCATCGAAGACGTCCATGGCCCCATGATGCCCGCCGGCGAGCGGGCCGGCGCCCGGCCGGTGAGGCAGTCACTAGCGTCGAGCCGCGTGAGCCCTCGGAGCGACGGCGAGTCCCGCGACGGCGTGCCCCTGACCAACCTCGACCAACCGCTGTTCAAGGACGCAGGAGCAACCAAGCGCGATCTCGTCGACTACCTGGACGCGGTGCACGATCGGATCCTGCCCGAGCTGGAGGATCGGCCGCTGTCGGTCATCCGCGTCCACCGTGGCCAAGAGGCCTTCATGCAGAAGAACGTGCCGAAGTACACGCCGGACTGGGTACCGACCGTGCACCTGTGGGCGGAGACGTCGCATCGGGACGTGGCCTACGCCCTCTGCAACGACCGGCGCACGCTGCTGTGGTTCGCCAACCAGCGGGCCGTCGAGTACCACCCGACGCTCGTCCGCGCGGACGATCTCGACCACATGACCCATCTCGTGCTCGACCTCGACCCGCCCGCGGCGGACACGTTCCCGATGGCCGTCGCCGCGGCCCGCCTCGTCCGCCGGGCGCTGGCCGACGCCGGCTTGGAGGGTGCCGTCAAGACGAGTGGCGCCAAGGGCGTGCACGTCATCGTGCCGATCGAGAGCGGAACGGCGATGGAGGACGCGGCCGCCGCCACCCGAGCGATCGCGGCACGCGCCGAGCGCCTCGATCCTGACCTCGCCACGACAACCTTCATGAAGGACGACCGCGGCGGCAAGGTCTTCGTCGACGCCACCCGCGTCGGAGGGGCTACGGTCATCGCGGCGTACAGCCCCCGGGTGCGGCCGGGCGTGCCCGTGTCGTTCCCCGTGGGCTGGAGCGACCTCGATTCGATCACGCCTTCGGAGCTCACCGTGCACACCGCGCCCGGGCTGCTCGGACAGCGTGACCCGTGGGCCGCCGCGCTCCCGGCGCCGCAGCCGCTCAGCGCGGAGCTGATCGAGGAGGGCCACACCATCCCCAGCGGCCGGGTGCAGGCGATGCACGAGGGCAAGCGGCGAGCGCGGGCGCGACGGCGTGACGAGGCCGCCGAGCGGAAGGGGACCGGGGATCCTCCCGACGGCGGCTGAAGGATCCGGCCGCGGCGATCCTCGCTGAAGGAACGGAACGGGCGTTCGGCGGGCAGACTGGGGGCATGCCCGTCCAGCTCAACCACACCATCGTGGCGGGGCGCGACGCCGAGACCTCGGCCCGCTGGTTCGCCGAGATGTTCGGGATCGACCCACCACAGCACTTCGGCCCCTTCTGGCAGGTGGAGACGGCCAACGGCGTCGCGCTCGACTTCGGCACGAGTGGAGACCGGGAGGTCGCGCCGCAGCACTACGCGTTCCTGGTCGGCGAGGGTGACTTCGACGCCATCTACGGCCGCGTCGTGGAACGGGGCCTGGACCACTGGGCCGACCCGACGCAGCGCCGGCCGGGCCAGATCAACCACCACGACGGCGGCCGAGGCGTCTACTTCCTCAGCCCCGACGGCCACTTCCTCGAGATCATCACCCGCCCGTACGGCAGCGGCGGCTGAGCGGCCGCTCGGGCGGCGCGATCACTCGATCGGTCGGCGGGCGAGGGCGGCCGGCTCACGTCCGGCGAGCAGCCACCCGGCCCCCGCCGCCACGAGCGGCGTGCCGACGGCGATGAGGGCGAGGTCGACCAGAGGGAGCGGGGTGAGGTTGGAGAGCCGGCCCGCGGCCAGTGCCAGGTACGCGCCGGCGATGCCGAGCACCGCGCCGAGCGCGGCCAGCCCGCCGGCGGTCGTGGCCGTGATGGCCCGCCGCGTGGCGCTGGTGGCGCCAGTCGCGGTCAGGGTCCGGAGCTCGCCGGCCGCCTCGGCTCGGATGAGCCCGACCGTCATGGCCAGGATCCCGAGCGCCAGGAGCATCCCGACGACGACCGCGCCGAGGCGCAGGTTGGCCAGCGTCTTCGGCGCGTTGCGGTGCTCGACCGTGAGGCCGTAGCGGGCGGCGACGAGCCGGGCCTGCGACAGCTCGGCCCGCGTGATCGGATGCCGCTCCTCGACGAGCCAGCGTCCTGACGGCATGACCCGCCAGCCGTGGGCCGCCGCCCGTTCGGGCGACACCAGCGCCACCGGCAGCGAGGTGTAGGTGGCGGGGAGGTGACCGGGAACGGTGAGCAGTCGGGTCTCCGGACGCTTGTCGCCTGACCGCGGGACGTCGCCCAAGACCCGGACGTCCCCGGTCCGGCTGGTGACGACGTCGGCGTCCGGCGCCAGCCGGTGGCCCGCGCTGCCGTACTCGGCCAAGAGCCCGGTGGAGGCCACGTAGACGATGCCGAGATCCTCGAATCCGTTGTCGATCGGCCGGACGATGGAGACGGCGGGGATCCCCGTGATCCCCGGCTCCGCCTTGGCGCCCGGGGCGACCGCGGCATCGAGGCGGAGCACGGTCGCGTCATCGAGCGCGGCGACCAGCTCGTCGACCCCGGTCTGGAGGTTCCCGATGGCGCTGGCCTCCGGGATGAAGGGGCCGTCGAGGTCCGAGGTCCGGATCAGGAGCTGGGTCGCCGCGAGGTTGCCCGGACCTTGATCGTTCTCCGCCGCGGCCGCGGAGGCGAAGACGGCGACCGGGATGCCGAGCGCCAGGCCGATCGCGGCCAGCGCGGCGCCGGACCGGGCCTGGTAGCGACCCAGGTCGCGAAGGGCCAGACGTGCCGCGACCGGGGCCCGCGCCGCGCCGCGCGCCACCGCGCGGATGGCGAGCGGGCTGAACATCAGCACGCCGGCGATGAGGCCGAGCGTCCCGACCGAGATGAGGACAGCCTGGAGCGTCGACGCGTGGTCCCTGGCGCTGCTCCCGATCGCAAGGCAGGCCACCCCTCCGAGGACGAAGGCGCCGGCGACCGCGGCCGAGCGGTCGAGCGCGGCCGGGCGCGGCGGACGTCCCGAGAGCGCGAGCACCGGCGGGATGCGCGACATCGTCCGGCCGGGCCACCACGCCGCACCGGTCGCGGTCACGACCGCGAGCAGCACGCCGACGCCGATGAGCCACCACGGGACGTTGAACGCGTCGATGCGGAACCCGAGCGCCTGCTCCATGTGCGGGGCGAGGACGACCCATCCGCCGAGGCCGATGATCCCGCCGAGGAGCCCGGCGACGAGGCCCGTCGTGGCACCGGTCGCCACCATCGTCAGGCGCAGGTGCTTCTCGGTCGCGCCGACGGCCGCCATCATCCCGAGCTGTGGCAGGCGGCGCTGCGCGATGACGGCGAAACTGGCGGCGGCGATGAGCGCGATCAGGAACATCACGACCGTGCTCACGACGAGGGTGATCATCGACGCGACCAAGCCCTCGGACACGTTCCCCCTCGAGCCGACGATCCGGCCGGTGTCACCCGGGGGGCGGAAGGACTCGACGCGGGAGTCGCTGGCCTTCACGATCATCCTGACGTCGTCCGACTGGGCGAGTGCGGACGATGGCAGCAGCACGAACTTGTCCCCGAGGTCACTCGGGTTCTCGACCTTGCCGACCACGGTGCGGGCCACGCCGTCGAGGTCGATCGTCGAGCCGGGGTCGGCGTCGAGCGTCGACGCCACCCAGTCCGACACCGCGACCTCCTGGTCGGAGGTCGGATAGCGCCCGGCGCGCAGGGCGAGAAGGGGATGGCCGTACGGCCCCTTCGGATCCTGGCTCCGATAGTCGACCTGGTCGACCGAGCCCGGCACCGGGACGCTGCGGTGCCCGATGGCGTCGATGGTGCCGAACCACCTCTTCGCTGCGTCCAGCTTCGTCGCCAAGCTCGCCGCGTCGGGGTGCTCGAAGCGGAAGAAGTGGTTGCCGTTGCCGAACTCGGCCCGACCCGTCACGGGTGCGATGTTGAACGCCGCGCAGGTGAGGCCCACCGCAGCGGCGACGGCGACCGTCAGCAGCGAGAGGATGAGCAGGTGCTGACGCCAGTCCCGCCGGAGCAGGCGCGCGGCCCAGCGGACGACCGCCCGTCGCGCCGGCAGGCCGCCGGAGGTGTCGGCCCGGGTCATCGCCCCGCGGCCGGCGTCAGGAGCGACTCGGGCCCGGCTGCCGGCGACGACTGGTCGACGACGCGGCCGTCGCGCAGGAAGACGACGCGGTCGGCCCACGAGGCGAGCTGGGCGTCGTGGGTCACGATCACGCCGGCGATGCCGCGCTTGCACGCCGAACGGACGAGTCGCATGACGCCCTCGCCGTTCACGGAGTCGAGTGCGCCGGTGGGCTCGTCGGCCAGCAGCAGCCGGCGGTCGCCCACGACGGCCCGGGCGATGGCCACCCGCTGGCGCTCGCCACCCGACAGCTCGTCGGGATAGCGACCGGCCCGATCGGCGAGGCCGAGCTCGTCGAGCGCGGCGAGCGCGGCGGCGCGCGCCGGCCTGCTCCGCGTGCCGTCGAGCTCGAGGGGAAGCGAGACGTTCTCCGCGGCCGTCAGTCCCGCCAGCAGGTTGAAGTCCTGGAACACGTAGCCGATCGACCGGCGACGGAGCCGGGCCCGGTCATTGCGCGACATCGCGGCCGTCGACTGCCCGTCGATGCTGACGTCGCCCGACGTCGCCTCCTCGAGCGTCCCGGCGATGGTCAGCAGCGTGCTCTTGCCCGAGCCGCTCGGACCCATGATCGCCACGAGCTCACCGCCCTCGACCGACACGTCGACCTCGCGCAGGGCGAGGACGGTGGTGGGACCCTCGCCGTAGGACTTGGAGACCCTGGCCATCTCGAGGACCGCGGTCATCGCCGTGCCCCCACCCGGCGGCGCGCCGGTCGCCGGACGGGCGGCAGGACCCGTTCGGCCGGCGCCGGGAGGCGGGCGATGCGGGCGTCCGCGGCGTCGAGCCAGCGGATCACCGCCTCCAGCCGGTAGATCTCCGCGTCCGCCACGAGCAGCAGACCGAGGTCGTCCTCGGCGGCCGCCTCCTTGAGCCGTGTGTACTGCTGCATGGCCTCGATGACGTGGCGGCGGTAGAGCTGCGCCAGCGCGGCCGCGTCGACACCGGGGATGCGGAGGGCGACGAGCACCTTGATCACCAGCTCGTCCCGGGGCGGGCTCGAGGTGTCCGGCGGCGTGTGCAGCCAGTCATCGAGCTCCTCCCGCCCGGCGTCGGTGATGTGGAACCCCTTCTGCGTGCCGTCGTCAGCGTCGTCGGACTCGACCAGGCCGTCTCGCTCCAGCCGCTGCAGGGTGCTGTACACCTGCCCGGTGTTCAGGGGCCACATCTCGCCCGTGCCGGCCTCGAACTCCTGAGCGAGCTGGAAGCCGTACTTCGGACCTTCGCTGAGCAACGCCAGCAACGCATGGCGGACGATCATCGACCGTACCCTCCTCGGGTTGTGCCCGGAGCCGGCCCCGTACCCGTCTCCTCGGTAGTCTTCGCAGTACACTACTCAGTAGAGTAGTACGGCGTCAACGCGCGCCGCCTGCACCTGGCCAGGTGGACCGCCCGTTGGGCATCACCTGCCGTGGCGGGCAGCCGGCCGCGGGTCGCTCGCCGTAGTGGCCGGGCCCGCGGCGGGAAGATTTGGGGTCCGCCCCCAATGCGTCGGTGGCGGCCACGATCCATGATGGCGGCGCGAGCACACGCGACACCCTCGCCGCGGCCGCGCGGTGCGCTGACGACGACATCGACTGGGCACGGCCGCGACGAGGACCAACTCACCGACGAGAACCAGACGGAGGCACCATCATGGAGAGCGCCCGACGGGAGCCGACCTCCCCGACACCACCGACCCCGAGGCGATCACGTCGGCACCGACCCCGAGGCCGGACGATCGCCCTCCTCTCAGCGCTCGCGCTCGGCGCCGCGGCCTGCTCGTCGGTGAGCGCCTCCTCGACCGGCGACTCGGTCGACGATGCGAAGCTGATCCGGGTCCCCGACGCGTACACGCCCGTCGTCGTGGGGTCGTTGAGCGCACCGACCTTCCCGTTCCTGGGAACGGACGGCAAGTACCACGTCGCCTACGACCTCGAGCTCACGAACGCCTCCCGCGTCCCGACGACCATCGACAAGCTCGACGTCGTGAGCGCGGCCGCACCGAAGAAGGTGATCGCCTCGTACTCCGGGACGCAGTTCGTCGACCCGACCTGTGCCTACGGGGACTGCAACCGGCTCCGCCTGCTGCCGTCGGCCCCGACCGACAGCAACGTGATCCCGCCGCAGGAGTCGCGCGTCCTCATGGTGGACTTCGCGTTCGACTCCCTCGACCGCGCGCCGAAGGCGGTGCTGCACCACCTCTACGCCCAAGGCGCGACGAACCCGGGGAGCACGACGCCGGCTCCGATCGACTACCTGGCGGAGCCGTTCGACATCTCGGCCGGCACACCACGGGTCATCGGTCCCCCGGTCAGGGGCGACCACTGGATCGCGCTGAACGGGTGCTGCCTGCCCGGCCTCCCCCATCGCACGTCGATGGCCTCGCTCAACGGCAAGCTCATCAACGGCCAGCGCTTCGCCATCGACTGGAAGCGGACGAACGACAAGGGCTTCATGTACGTCGGTGACAAGACGAAGAACGAGAGCTACGTGGACTACGGCGAACCCATCTACGCCGTGGCGGACGGCACCATCACCTCGATGCTCGACGGTATCGATCCGGGCACGCCCGGGACCCTGCCCGCCAACGATCCCGTCCTCGGACCGAAGCTGACCGTCGAAAATGTCGACGGCAACCACATCGTCCAGGACATCGGCGGTGGCGCCTGGGCGTTCTACGCGCACCTGAAGAAGGGCACCCTCCTCGTCAAGCCGGGCGACACGGTCAAGAAGGGCCAGGTCATCGCCAGGCTGGGCAACACCGGGAACTCCAACGCGTCCCACATGCACTTCCAGCTCATGAACGGCCCCTCGGTGCTCGGCAGCGACGGACTCCCGTACGTGCTCGACCGGTTCAGCTACGACGGCCAGGTGCCGGTGGACACGCTCCTCGCCGCCGATGACTTCCTGAGCGGGCCGTGGCTCGACAACGCCCTCCCCAGGCCGCAGCCCCGCACGCAGGAGCTGCCACTCGCCCTGGCCATCATCAACTTCCGGAACAGCCCCGACTGAGCATCGCGACCAGCTGCCGCGCCGGCCCGGTCCTTGTGTCCGGGCCGGGTCGGCGCGACAACCGCAAGTGGAGGTGATCGAGATGCGCGACGAAGAACATCCC
>JBKPRL010000207.1:0-9660 GCA_046734535.1 bacterium
ACGACGAGCACCGCGCCCTGCGCGACACGGTCCACCGGTTCGTGGAGCGCGAGGTGCTCCCGTTCGTGGGCGAGCGGGAGCGGGCCGACGACTACCCGGGCGACCTGCTCCCCGACCTGGCCGCGCTCGGCGTGCTCGGCATGTCCATCCCCGAGGAGCACGGCGGGTCGGCCATCGACCTGGTCGGCTACGCCCTCGTCTTCGAGGAGCTGGCCTGGGGCTGGATGGGGCTGGCCAGCGTCGTCGGGAGCTCGCAGAGCGGTTGCTGGCTGCTCGCGCACTTCGGCACGGACGACCAGCGCCAGCGCTTCCTCCCCGACCTGGCCGCCGGTCGGCGGATGAGCGGGATCGCCCTGACGGAGCCGGCGACCGGCAGCGATCTCAAGGCCATCACGCTGCGGGCCGACCGCCGCGGCGACACGTACGTCGTCAACGGCACGAAGACCATGATCACCCAGGCCCGGCACGCGGATCCGCTCGTCGTCCTGGCGGTCACCGATCCGACAGCGACGCCGGCCCACCGTGGCATGAGCCTCCTGCTCGTCGAGCAGGGCACGCCGGGGTGGACCGTCGGGCGGGACATCACCAAGCTCGGCCACAAGGGTGTCGAGCTGTGCGAGCTGGCGTTCGCCGAGGCGGTGATCCCCGCCGCCAACCTGCTCGGCGGGGCGGAGGGTTCCGGGCTCTCCCAGATGCTGGCCGCGCTCGACCGGGGCCGGATCTACATGGCCGCCTCCAGTGTCGGCATCGCCCGCGCCGCCCTCGAGGCCGCGACCCGCTACGCGACCGAGCGGGAGGCGTTCGGGACGGTGATCGGCGAGCACCAGGCCATCAAGCTGAAGCTGGCCGGGATGGCCATCCGCGTCCGGGCCGCCCGGCTGCTGACCCACGCCGCCGCCGCCCGCATCGACCGCGAGGGGCGAGCGCGCAGCGACGCGGCGATGGCCAAGGTGTTCGCCTCCGAGACGGCGATCGAGTGCTCGCTCGAGGCGATGCGGGTGCTCGGCGGCTACGGCTTCACGACGGATTTCCCGGTCGAGCGCCTCTACCGCGATGCGCCGCTGATGGCCATCGGCGAGGGGACGAACGAGATCCTGCAGCTGCTCATCGCCGATGAGCTGCTGGCCGCGACCCGCGCGGCAGCGGGCTGAAGGGAGCGCGTGGTGGACGACGCAGCGCAGGAGCCGCCGGCGTACTGGACGTCGACGGTCAGCAGGATCGAGGACGGGCGGGTCCGCATCCGCGGCTACGACCTCGAGGAGCTGATCGGCGGCCAGAGCTTCACCGCGTCCGCCTTCCTCCTCCTGCGAAGCCGTCTCCCGACCCCGGACGAGGAGCGGGTCCTCGACGCGGTGCTCAACGCCGTCCTCGACTACGCGCTGGAGAAGCCGGGCACGGTGGCCGCCCGCTACACGGTCTCGGCCAACCCGAGCATGGTGGCCGGGCTGGCCGCGGCCGTCCTCGCCGTCGGCCGGCACACCCTCGCTCCCGAGGACACGGCGCGGTTCATCCTCGACGCTCACGACCGGATGGTTGCAACCGGGATGACCGCGGAGGACCTCGCCGCGACCTTGGTGGCGGAAGCACGAGCGCAGCGCGAGCGCATCCCGGGGTTCGGCCATCCCCGCTTCCGTCGCATCGACCCACGGGCGCAGCGCCTGCGCGAGATCGCCGAGGCCAGCGGGTTGTGGGGCGACCGGGCCCGCCTGTACGACGCGGTCCACCGGGCCTTCACCGCCCTACCCGGCAGGGCGGACATCCCCATCAACGACGTGGGCATGATGGCGGTCGTGCTGGTGGAGCTGGGGTTCACGCCGGAGGAGACGACGGGGCTGGCCGTGCTCTCGACGATGCCGGGTGTCATCGCCCACATCTCGGAGGAGCTGCGCGCGGGCCGGCCGATCCGCGTCGTCCCCGAGGCGATGGTGGACTACGGCGACCGCGCGGAGCATGACTTCGCCACCGACCGAAGGAGCGCCGGGTGGCCGGACGGGTCGTAGCGGTCACCGGCGCGGGCTCAGGCATCGGGCGCGCCGTCGCCCGGGCGTTCGTCGAACAGGGCGACCTCGTGCACGCCAGCGACGTGTCGCCGCTCCGCCTGGGCGAGACGGCGATCGAGCTCGAACCCCTCGGCGAGCTGCGCACCCACGTCGCCGACGTGTGCGACTTCGCCGCGGTCGAGCGCTTCATCGCCGCCGCCGATGGCGAGGCAGACGGGCTCGCGGTGTTCGTCAGCTGCGCCGGCGTCTTCGACGGCTACGCCGGGGTCGACGAGACGTCACCCGAGCTGTGGCAACGCGTGCTCGACGTCAACCTGACGGGCTGCTTCCACGGCTGCAAGGCCGCCAGCGCGGTCATGATCCCGCGAGGCCGCGGTCGGATCATCAGCATCGGCTCGGTGGCGGGCGTGCACGGCGGCGCTGACGGCCTGTCGTACGCGGCGTCGAAGGCCGGCATCGAGGGCATGAACCGCCGACTGGCCCTCGACCTCGGCCGCGCCGGCGTGACGGCCAACGTGGTGGCACCCGGGGTCATCAGCACCGCCATCCGGGCCAACTCGGCCGAGGTCCTGGGCGAGCTGGTCGACGTCGACCGCGGTGTCGGCACGTCCAGCGACAAGATGGACTGGCTGATCCCCGTCGGCCGGCCCGGTCGGGCCGACGAGGTGGCCGCGGCGGTGCTCTACCTCGCGAGCGACGATGCCGCCTACATCACCGGCCAGGTGCTGCGCATCGACGGCGGCTGGGACGCGACGTGATCGAGGACTGCGGTGGTGCTGCAGCTGCCTGAGGGCAAGCGCCTCGCCGTCTCGATCTCGGCCGACTTCGACGCCCACTGCGTGTGGATGGGGACGTTCGGCCTGACGTCGCCCGGGTATCTGGCGCGAGGCGAGTTCGGTGCCGCGGTCGGCGTGCCCCGCCTGCTGGCGCTGTTCGCGCGGCACGGGATCCGCACGACGTGGTGCATACCGAGCCACACGCTGCTGACGTTCCCCGGGCCGAGTCGGGACATCGCCCAGGCCGGGCACGAGATCGCGGCGCACGGCTGCTACCACGAGGTGGTCCCCAAGCTGGAGGCGGCAGAGGAGCGGCGGCTGATGGCGCTCCAGCTGGCCGACCACGAGCGCGTGCTCGGGCGGCGGCCCGTGGGCTACCGGTCGCCGGCGTGGGACTTCTCCGACGAGACGCTGGGCCTGCTGGAGGAGCAGGGGTTCGTGTGGGACTCGTCCCTGATGGGCCGGGACTTCGAGGTGTACCGGCCCCGTCCGGTCGTCGCAGTGGACCGGGAGCGGGGCAACACGTTCGGGCCGCCGAGCCCGATCGTGGAGATCCCGGTGTCGTGGTACCTCGACGACTTCCCCTTTCTCGAGCAGCTCCCCCGGGGAGGTCCGCTCGGCTCGGTCGAGGTCCTGCAGGCGCGCTGGAAGGACCACTTCGACTTCGCCTACGAGCGCATCCCGGGTGGCGTGTTCGCGCTGACGGTCCACCCTCAGACGATCGCCAGGGCCCACGCCTTCCTGATGTTCGAGCGCTTCGTCGAGTACGTCGCCGGCCACGACGGCGCCTGGATGACGACGCTCGGCGAGATCGCCGCCGCCTACCGCGACGAGTAGCCGTCATCGGGGCGCAGCCACCTCGAGATCCTGGGCCGGCTGTTCCTCGGGCTCGACGCCGGCATGCCCGTCGTCTGATCCGTGCGAGGTGTGACCAGATCGCGCCAGGAACGGCGCGTTTCGGCCACAGTTCGCGCTCCCGCGCGGACGGCGGCTGCCCACTAGACCACCGGGGAGCCGTACATCTCGCCCAAGGGGTCGGCGATGAGCTCGACACGCTCGCCATCCGGGCCCGGGAAGTAGATCGACGTGCCGCCGACCTCGTGCGTCGGCACGCCGGCGTCGCGGAGCTTGGCGGCCAGGTGGCGCCAGCGCTCGGGCTCGACCGAGATGGCCAGGTGGTGGAGGCCGCCCAGCCGTTCGGCGTAGGGCCCGAGATCGAGGCCCGGGAAGTCGAAGAAGGCGAGGGCGTTGCCGTTGCCGATGTCGAAGAAGAAGTGGGTCGAGCCCTGGTAGTCGCGGTTCTCGAAGAGCTCGGTCAGCGGCATCTCGAGCAGGTCCTGGTAGAAGGCGATCGTCCGCTCGACGTCGGAGCTGAGCAGCGCGACGTGGTGGACGCCACGGGCCGACGAGGTCGGCCGGTCGCCCGAAGGTCGGAGGTGGCGGGCGCGGATGCCGGCCCACTCCTCACTGCGATCGACGTCGGCTCCGTGCCGGGTCGTCGTCCCCGTCGTCGTCTCGTCACCAGTCATGGGGACCACCTCCACACGCTCACCACAGATGGTGACGAGATGATGGCGCAACCGGCAGTGGCCGCGTGCCGGGACCGGCGGACCGGGCCGCGGCCTACCAGGCGTAGGCCTCGGGAGCCGAACCGCCCGGGCCGGGGAAGATCGAGTCGAGGCGATCCAGCGCCTCCTGTTCGAGGGTGATCTCGAGGGAGCGCAACGAGCCCTGGAGCTGCTCCAGGGTGCGGGGACCGATGATCGGCGCCGTGACCGCCCGCTGCTGCAGGAGCCAGGCGAGTGCCACGTCGGCGGGCTCCTCTCCCAGCTCGCCGCACAAGCCTTCCCACGCCTCGAGCTGCTCCCGATGACGCTCGACCTCGTGTCGCACCCGCTCAGCCCCCCGCCGGCCCGCGGTCGCCTTGCGCAGCGCACCGCCGAGCAACCCGCCCCCGAGCGGGCTCCACGGGATCACCCCGATGCCGTACGCCTCCGCCGCGGGGAGGACCTCGAGCTCGACCGTGCGGGCCCGCAGGTTGTAGAGGCTCTGCTCCGACACCAGGCCGAGCGAGCCACGCCGGCGGGCGGCCTCGCTGGCCTGCACGAGGTGCCAGCCGGCGAAGTTCGAGCTTCCGACGTAGACCACCTTGCCCTGGGCGACGAGGAGATCCATCGCCTGCCAGATCTCGTCCCACGGCGTGTCCCGGTCGACGTGGTGCATCTGGTACAGGTCGATGTGGTCGGTCTGCAGGCGACGGAGGCTGTCGTCACAGGCCTGGCGGAGGTGGAGCGCCGACAGCCGGGACGTGTTCGGCCACGGATCCCGTCCGCCGTACACCTTGGTGGCCAGCACGACCTTCTCCCGCCGGCCGCCGCCCTGCGCGAACCACCGGCCGATGATCTGCTCGGTCTCCCGACCGCCGTAGACGTCGGCGGTGTCGAAGAAGTTGATCCCGGCCTCGAGCGCGGCGTCCATGATCCGGTGGCCCGTGGCCTCGTCGGTCTCCGGACCGAAGTTCATGGTGCCGAGGCAGAGGGGGCTGACCCGCAGGCCGGTGCGACCGAGGTGGCGGTACTCCATGGCCGCAACCTACCGACCACCACCCGTTCGGGCCGAAGGAACGGGGCCCGGCGCCCTGCCTGGTAGGACGGGGCCAGGCAGGTTCCGCCGACCAGAAGGGGAGGCCGCGCATGAGCGACGCACCGTTGGATCGAGCACAGGTCCTGGACGAGCTCGAGGTGCTCGCCACGGTCGAGCACGCGCTGATCGTCGAGTACCTGTCGGTGCACTGCGCCCTCGGCCACGACCTGGACGCCGAGGAGGGCGGCGCCACCACCGAAGAAGGGCGCCAGGCGTCCGACGCCGCGGCCAGCCTTGCTCAGGGCGAGATGTTCCGCCTCAAGGACGTGAACCGGGCGCTCGTCGCCGCGGGCCGCTCCGCGCAGCTGGGGAGGGCCAGCAGCGTCGTGACGGCGTCGGGAGCCACGCTGCCACTCGATCCTCCGAGCCGCGCGCAGCTCGCGCAGCTGAGGCAGCGTGAGGACGACCTCGCCGCCGCGGTCGACGCGCGGTACGGCTGGCTGCGCCCAGCGGTCACCTCCGACGCGGTCTTCGACGGCGACCTCCTGACCACCTTCCGATCCGTCGTCGACGACGGCACGACGCACGCGGACGCGGTGACGTCGTTGCGCACGGCGTTGGGCGACGTCCCGCCGGCGTTCTTCCTGCGCGCCATCCGGCGCGAGACGAACGACGCGTTCGAGCAGCGCCTCCTCGACGTGAGCGACAGGGGCTACCAGTCGATCCTCGCCGCGCTCGGCGAGTCGTTCGCACGGGAGGACTTCTTCGCCGCCGGAGCGTTCACGCGCCTCGCGGTGAGCGCCATGACGAGCCTGGACGACGTCCACCGCCTGCTCGTCCAGCGCGGCCTCCTGCCGCCCTTCACGCTCGGCTGATCGGGCCCTCGACCAGGCGATAGACGTCGAAGACGCGCTCCTCCAGCATCGGGATCACCTGGCCGAGGCCGATGCGCTGGAAGTGCGGTGAGTCGCGGTGGGCCGCGAGCGACTCCTCGTCGTCGTAGTGCTCGTAGAGGACGAACGTGTCCGGTGCCGTGGTCGAGCGGTTGACCAGGTAGAGCAGGCAACCGGGCTCGGACCGGGTGGCGGCGGCGAGCTCGGCGAGAAGGGGCTCGATCGCGTCGCCCGTGCCCTGCCGGCCCCGGTAGGTGGCGATGAGCACGATCATGTCGACACCGTAGGTCGGCACCGACGCGAAGACCGCGCTGCCAGGACCGGGCGTACGGTGGGACCGTGATCACCGCCGACGAGCTCTGCGCCCTGGCCCTGGCCGCCGATCCCGACACCTCGGTGCCCGACGACGCCGTTCCCTTCGACGTCGGCGGGGACCAGGAGGACGGGCTGCTGCCGGAGTGGTACTTCCCGGTGCCGGCCGGCCGGCAGGTGCGGGGCTGGCGCCGGCGGATGGTGCTGCTGGTGGCCGGGAGCTTCCTGCTGGTCAGCGCCTGCGGGCTCTGCTGCACCTACGGCGCGCTCGTCATGGCCTGACGCCTCCGCGACGCGCCGGATGGGGCCGGAGACGCGGTGCTCCGGCCCATCTCCTCTCGGCGGGTCAGCCGGCGACGGGCGCGGCCTCGGACGCGGTCGCCATCGCTGGCTGGACCGAACGGCCCGGGTTCAGCCTCAAGCCGACACCAACGCTGACGAGTGCTCCGACCGCCGCCACGACGGCGATGATGAAGCACGCCAGCGCCGCAGTGGCACCCTTGTCACCGAGCAGGCTGAAGCCGTAGGCGGTGAGGAGCAACCCCCGCATCGTCTCCCCGTCGAAGATGTCCTCGGCCTTCTGAGAGAGCTCCGCGGACTGCTTGACCAGCTCCTGCGTCGCCGGGTCGTTCGGGGCCGTGGCCAGGGCCTGCTGCGCCTTCACCCGCAACAGGTACGCCGCGTAGTGGTCCTCGAAGTAGGTCTTGCCGTTGTCGATGAGCGCGAGGTCGAGGCCGATCTGGTACCTCGCGTAGCACTCGGCCTGCTTGCCGGTCACCAGCTGCTGGCCCGCGTTCTCGACGAGGCACGGGACCGTCTTCTGGTTCGGCAACAGGTTCTCGACCGGCGTGAAGGTGATCTGCTTCTCGGCCAGCTGATCGTGCACGTAGCCCTTCGAGAAGTTGGCCTGGCTGTTCAGTACGAGGCCCAGGACGGCGAAGCCCACTGTGAGCACGCCCAGGCCGATGGCCACACCAAAGGCAGCCTTCTTCATGGTTCCCTCCCTTGCGCACGTCCCGGACGTGCGTGTCGCTGTCGGACGCGAACCGGCACGCGTTGGTTCGACGCCGCGCGGGGTCGACACCTCGCGACCCTCTGCCCGCTCCCCTCTGTTCCCCGACTCGCTCGGACGAGGTCGGCGGCGACCCTGCAGCCGTACCACGTCCGACCCTTCAGAGCCGCGGCCCCGCAGACGGATACGCGCGACTCACGCTGGCGCGGGGAGTCCCGCGGTGTAGCGCTACGGCTGGCGGCCGAGCCAGGCCACGAGGGCGTCCGTCGCCGACGCGCCTGCGGGCAGCACGATCGGCGGCCCGAACCTCCCGTTCGGTCCGCGCAGGCTGTCATCGATCCCCTGCGCGTACTGCCACGCGACCGCGCACAGCTCGGCGTCGACCTCGGTCGGCTGCCCGGTGGCCTTGGCGAGATCCCAGCCGTGGGTGACCGTCTCCACCGTGTGGATGCCGAGGGCGACCGCTCCAGGCACATCACCGATGGGCAGGCGGGCCGTTCGCTCGAGCGCGGCAGGATCGCTCCAGGCCTTGGCGAGGGCATCGGCCGACTCGCGATACGGCCCGAGCGCGTCCTCGTCGACGAAGTCACCCATGACGGGCACGCTCTGCGCCGGCTCACCTCGAGCCACGGCGAGGAAGCGGTGGTTGCCGGCGATCATGTGGTTGAGCAGGCTGCGCACGTCGAACTGCTCGCACGGCGTCGGGAGGCCGAAGGAGTCCGAGCCCACGTTGGCAACGATCGAGGTCGTCGCCTGCAGCGCCCGATGGTGCGCGGCGAGGAGGTCCATCACTCCCCTCCTCCCGGTCCGAGGTCGGGGCCGGGATCGCCGCCCGCCACCCTCACCGCCAGACGGTCGAGGTAGTGGCTCCAGCCGTCGACGTGCGCGTCGAGCGTCTCCGCGGGGAGTCCGCGGTGGACGAGGCGCAGGCGGGTCTTGTCGCCCTCGGGGCGGAGCGTGATCTCGACGGTCGTCGAGCCGGGCGGGATGGGGTTGCCTTCCTGCTCCCAGCCGAAGGTGAAGACCACCTTCTCGTAGGGAACCACCTCGACGAACTCGCCCGCGGACTGGAAGCTGCCGCGCACGAGCACCCGGTAGACACCGCCCGGCCGCGGATCGAGCTGGGCCGACGTGCCCTCCCACTCGATCCAGCGGTCGGCCTCGGTCAGGAAGGGCCAGATCGTCTCCGGACGGGCGTCGATCATGATCTCTCGTACGAGCTCGGCCATCAGTGCCGCTCCTTGTCTCGCTGGGCGGCCTCGGCGACGTCTCGCAGTCGCTCGAGCCCGCTCGTCCAATAGTGATCCAGGGACTCGAGAAGCCGCCGCATCTCGTCCTGCTGGGCCCGGTACATCCGCCGGGTGCCCTCCCGTCGCTCGGTCACCAGGCCCGCCGCCTTGAGCACGGAGAGGTGCTGGGAGATCGCCGAGCGGGTGACCTCGCCGAACCGGTCGGCGATGTCCGTGGCCGGCAGCTCCCGGGACCAGACCAGCCGCAGGATCTCACGGCGGCGAGGCTCGGCCAGCGCCTTGAGGGCGGCATCCACACGAGCAAGTATTAGCGTTCGCTTACGTAAGCGTCAACTGAAATATGGGCCGCGGATCCGCCCTTTGGGGACGTCCGAGCCCAACGCGCTGTTTGCAGCGGGTTTCCCTCACCGATCGCTCCGTAGGGTGGCCCGGTGGTCGAGCCAACCGTCCGCTTGGCCGATGTCGACGACGCCGAGGTCGTCGCGCGGCTGCTCCACGACTTCAACACCGAGTTCGAGACCGAGACCCCCGGCGTGGCCGTCCTGGCCGCGCGGTTGCGAACGCACCTGACCGGCCGGGCGCTCTTCGTGGTCCTCGCAGGCCGGCCGGCGGCCGGGTTCGGACTGGTGACGTTGCGGCCGTCACCGTGGTATGACGGCCCCGTCGCTCTGCTCGACGAGCTGTACGTCGCCCCGGGGCGGCGCGGCGGCGGCATCGGCTCGGCCCTGCTCGAGCAGGCCTGTGCCGTGGCCCGGGAGCGACAGGCCGGGGAGCTCCAGATCAACGTCGACGAGGTCGACGTCGACGCCCGCCGGCTTCTACGAGCGTCACGGC
>JBKPRL010000208.1:0-5051 GCA_046734535.1 bacterium
ACAAGGTCGATCGCATGCACGAGCACGCGCACGCACTCAAGACCCGCCGGGATTGCGCAGGCGGGTGCTACCCACCCAGCTGCTGCGCCGCTGGTAGACGCGGGGAGTCCTCGGCTTCGGCGTGTGACACCTTCGCACACCTGCAGGGGGCCGTCGCTGTATCGGAGAAGTATCGATCCGATGCGCGGTGATGCGTCCGCTGACTCGCGACACGTCCGCGGCTCTCGTCGGCTGGACCTGCTAGATATGTGAGGGCGGACGCGACGAGACGGGTCGGATTAGGGCAGTCGGATTTGGGTGCAGGAGGCCGGGGGTTCAAATCCCCCCTCCCCGACTCGGGGTTGGGCGAGGATTCTCATTCGAACCCGCTCGACCAAATGCGCCGCCGCCGAGAGCGGCGGTCCGTTCCAGGCGTCAACCAGCTCAACGGAGGACCTTGGCAATCCCGACACTGGCCATTCGCCGGCGCCCCTACCCCGATGCGACACCGACCTCAAACATCCGTTCTCCGCAACGCTGCTACTGAGGCGTCGGCTGCCACTCTACTGAGGCGGCGGCGGCTGATCACCGGGGGCGAGGAGCGCGCCGATCTGACGCCAGAGCGCATCGGCCTGGTTGCTGTAGCCACCGTCAGCGCCGAACGCTTCCTGGGCGTAAGTGACCACGACGGCGATCGCGACCTTCTCCGACGGCAGGTACGCGAATGCAGCTGACTCCCCGGAGAACAGCGGGTTCTGCATCACCCAGTTCCCAGTGGTGACGATCCCGAGCCCGTAGGCGTACTGCTCGGTCTGGAGGCCACAGGTGGCGCAACCGGGGAGCGGGCTCCCCGTCCCACGGAGATCGGTCGAGATCATCTTCTTGTACGACTTCCTCGACAGGAGCTCCCCGGTCCCGACCGCGATCGCGGTCCGGTGGAGGTCCTTGATGTTCGTCGTCTCGATCGCACCGCGCACGAACCACGAGGAGTTCCAGAACGTCGACTCCTCGTAGAACGGGGTGCCGTCGGGGATGCCGAGGAACGACCGTCGCTCGGAGCTGAACGCATGCAGCGCCGGGTCCGGGATGGCGGGCGTCTCCTGGTTGGCGGTGTTGGCCAGACCGAGCGGCCGGAGCACGTCCTTCTGCAGGGCGCGGGCGAGGGGCTTGCCGGTTATCTTCTCGAGTGCCAAGCCCAGGATCACGTAGTTGGTGTGCGCGTAGTCCCAGTTGGTCCCCGGCTCGTAGAGCAGCGGCTGGTCGACGTGGGCGAACTGGAGCAGCTCGTCGGGTGTCCACTGCTGGAACGGATCGGACAGCAGCTGCTCGGCGAAGGCCGGGTTGCCGAGCGCGTAGTCGGCGTAGCCCGAGGTCATCTGGGCCAGCTGACCGAGCGTGACCTCGTTCGCGTGCGGCAGGCTGGGGAGCCACTTCGACACCTTGTCGTCCAGGCTCACCGTGCCCTGGTCGACGAGCTGCAGGAGCAGCGTGGAGATGTAGGAGATGGCGACTGCCCCGTTGCGGAAGTGCATGTCGGTGGTGGCCGGCACGCCGGTCATCGACTCGCCGAACGCCTGAGTGAGGATCTCCTTACCGTTCACGGTCGCCCGGACGATTACGGCTCGGAGATGCTCGCTGGCCATCGTGTCGGTCACCAGCTTGCGGATGGCCGCAGCCTGCGCCGGATCGGCGGACGCGAGCGCTTCCTGCTGGCCGGCCACCGACGAGCTCGCCGCGGAAGGCGTGCTCGTGGCGTTCGCGGTGGACGCCGTCACGAGTCCGAGCACCACCGCGAGTGAGGCGAGGCGGATCACGGGCGGCAACGTCGAGCGCGTTGCGCAGAGTTTCACGGGATGTCCTCCTGTCGGGTCGGTGTCGTTCGCCTTCGGGTCGATCGGTGCTTCACCGGCGGAGCATCGTCCGGCGCCATCACCGCACCGCCGCGACCGTGGACAGACCGCAGGCCAGCGCGATCGCGACGGCTCCGTCCGCCACGCCGCCGTGCACCGTCGCGGACGTCCCGCTTCGGTTCATCGAGCCTCCCATCCCTGGTCCATCTGGTCAGGTTCGAAGAAGCATACGAGGCATCATGGATTCGATCAAGTGTCACACGATCGAATGAAGTGAGCCTGGTAGCATGACGAGCGTGAGCGTGAAGAGCGGGCGGAACCCGGCCGAGCAGGAGTCCGCCGAGCGACGGCCGGCCTCGCGCTACCACTCTCCGCTGCGGGCGCGGCAAGCCGCCGGGACCCGTCGGGCGATCACCGATGCGGCCATCGCGCTCTTCGGTGAACGGGGCTGGGCGGCCACCACCTTGCCCATCATCGCTGGAGAGGCCGGGACCTCCGTCGACACGATCTACTCCGCCTTCGGGACGAAGTCCGATCTGTTGATGGCCGCGCTCGACGTAGCGATCGTGGGCGATGACGGCGAGGCCGCCATGGTCGATCGTCCCGACTTCGCACTGCTCGGAGCGGGCAGCAGGATCGAGCGTCTTCGGACTGGCGTTCGGTTCACCATCGGCGTGTACGAGCGGTCGGTACCCATGTTGAAGGCGCTCCGCGAGGCCGCAGCAAGTGACGACACGGCGCGCGAGCGACTCGCCCAATACGACGAGGACCGGCGCAACGTGACCGCCGCCGGCCTGGAGCTAATTCTCGGGCACCCGGCGCCCGACGACGTCGTCGACGCCATCTGGACCCTCGTCAGTCCCGAGGTCTTCACGCACCTGACCGAGGGGCGAGGCTGGTCCGTGGCCCGAGCGGAGGCCTGGCTGGTGCACATGTCCAAGGCCGCCATCGGGTACACGGGCTCCACGGTTGCGCGCGCCGGCACTCGGTCTGGCCCCTGAGTTCCAGTCCAACAGACGGCTCCCTCGCTGAGTTTCTGGGCTCGAAGGTGTTGGCTCACCGCTTCACCGCCTCCTGGTCTCCACTCCCGGCTCCATCAGGACCTTCCGCACCGTGTCCGCAGATAGCTTTAGATCGCGGGCAGGGGCGCGCAGTGAGTGGCCAGCCTTGCAGAACTGAACTGCCTCGGCGATCCGCTCCTCGCTCGGCGGCGACATGAAGACCGAAGAACGACCTATGCCCCCTCGCCGACGGTCAAGGGCAAGAAGGCGACGGAGGCCACGCAGGCGTAGTCACACCTGATTGCCGCCTGGACCGGGGCGCGGTTCCGTCCGACAGCGCACCACCCGCGTACCATGCGTAGGGGCGGCACTCGGCGGGCCAGGTCAACTGGCTTCGCTCCCGACGACGATGAGGAGGAACGGGATGGGACAGTCAAGGCGTGGGTTCCTGGCGGGCGCCGCGGCGGCCACGCTGGGCGCGGCGACGCTCGGCGTGGCGGATCGGGTCGGCGCCAGCGAGGCAGGGGCTAGCGATGTCGATGACCTGAGCGACAGGATCGAGCGTCTCTTCGCCAAGTTGCCCGGGACGAACGGCATCAAGATCGTCGCGCCGGCGACGCGACGTACGCGCCGGCTCCAAGTGGCGGCGAGGTCCTCTGAGCAGCTCTTCATTGGTAGCGCGTTCAAGACATTCGTCCTGGCCGAGGCGCTTCGGCAGGCGGAGCCTGATGTGGTGTCGACGATCGTGAGTCGTCAGCTGGCGCTCGACGAGAGCGTGTGGTCGCCTGACAGCGCGACGTTCAATCCTCCCAACCTGTCCGGCATCGTGTCGGAACGGACGGCGCTCGAGGCCATGATCCTCCACAGCGACAACACCGGCACGGACATGTCGCTCAAGCTGGTCGGGCCGGACAACGTCCGCGCACTGATCGCGTCCGCCGGACTGACGAAGACGATGATTCCGGACAGCACGCGCTCGTTCGTGGGGTACCTCCTCGGCGCGCCGGACTACCTGACGTTCACGTGGGACCAGGTCGTCGCCGCGGCCAACGACCCCTTCGTGAACGCGCCGCTCAACCCGACGTACTCGCTCGCCTCCTCCGCAGACGAGCTCGTGTCGTGGTACTCGCGGGCGCTGCAGGGCGCGTTCTTCAAGGGTGACGAGGCGCTGCAGCAGTACCGCGCCATCCTGTCGATCGCCGACGTCATCGTCCTACTTCCCGTCCCGCTCGGGACGAGCGCGTTCGGCAAGGGCGGCAGCATCGACGCCCCCGGGTTCCACGCGGTGTGCGCCGCCGGAGGCATGACCTTCAACGAGGTCTGGGTCTACTTCTCGTTCACCATCAACTGGGACAACCCGGCCAAGAGCGACCCCGCCACCGTGGCCGCGTGGGCGGGCACCGTCAGCAAGGCCCTCCAGCTCGTCAAGGACGCGCTCTCTGCCTGAGCCGAACGTGTCTGTCGGGCGTGGCAACAAGCGGAGTGCAACGTCGAGCCCCCTCGATCAGCTGCATCTCCCACAGCGGCCGCCCCTGATCCCCGGCGACGGCGCCTACGCGTCCAGGGCGGGCGCGGCCCGGCACCTCCCGCGCTGTGGCGCGCGTCCGGACCGTCATCCCTCTGCACCTATGTGGGCTGCCGTTTCGGTCCGTTCGCGGAGAGCGATATCCGGGCCCATTGGAAGGTCGATGGTCCGGGATGAGCCGATCTGCCGATCGGCACGCGTTGTTCTGCCACGGCAATGGTCGTTGCAGGCCCAGCGGCGACTAGGCAATCTGGCCGAGTGACGTACTCCCGCACCGAGCTGCCTCGGCTTCCGCGAGGTGGTGGGTGATGCGGGTGGAGTCGCTGCGGCTCGAGTGGATCGAGGCACTGATCGACGGCGACGCTGCGTTCACCGAACGATTCGGCATCGCCGTGATCGAGGGATGGGCCGGATTCCCCGAAGCTCTCCCACACGCCCTCGACGCCGCCCGCCGCCACAACGCCGACCCGTGGGGATCCCACCTTTTCTTCGACGACGACGGCGCCCTCGTCGGCTTCGGGGGGTTCAAGGGCCCGCCCATCGGGGGAGAGGTCGAGATCGGCTACGCCATCGCCCCCGCCCGCCAAGGCCGAGGCCTGGCCACCACGGCGACACGAAGGCTGATCGACCGCGCCCGTGACGGTGAAGCCACCCGTGTCATCGCCCACACGCTGGCCACGCCGAACGCCTCCACCG